>CAZTZM010000171.1:0-3736 GCA_964618005.1 uncultured Myxococcales bacterium | reverse complement strand
CGGGCGCGCTAGGCTGGCCTCCCGCACGTGCACCCAGGGGGAGGGGGGTCTTTGTTTGGCGGGAGGGGGGGCCCGTAGACCGCTCGCCCTCGCACGCGCGCCGCCGCAAGTTTTTAGGGGGTGGGGGCTATCGAAGTGACGCGGCGGTTTTTGATGGTCAGCCCCCAGGCCGCGTGGAAAACTTGCTCCGTCCACGCCAGGCGTTTAGCCGGCTGCGCCCTTTCGGCCTTTACGCTCAGCCAGCCGCCGTTTCACGATCTCTCTCTTCCGTTGCAAATCGGCCGGCTCGGGAGGAGCTGGTCACGCGGGGGGTGGCGCGGGCGGGCGGGCGACCGACGGTGGAACCGACGCGTAGGGCGAGGAATCGGAAAGCCGAGGTCGTGAGCTTTCCCGAGGGCGTCCGGCCACTTTCAGGGTAGGAAGAGAGAGCACCTCTCGACCACCCTGGCGCTCCGGCGCCGCTGCTCTATGATCGACAAGCTCAAGATGACCCGCGCGGGAGCGCGGTAAAACATGCCGTCACCGTCCACCCTCGACGAGATCCGCGGCCTCTACGACTTCACGGGCCGCACGGCGGTCATCACCGGCGGGACCGGTGTGCTGGGTGCCGAGATGGCGCGGGCGCTGGCGGCCTGTCACGCCGACGTGGTGCTGCTGGGCCGCAACGCCGCGCGCGCCGAGCAGGTCATCGCCAGCTTCCCGCAGCCGACCGCCGGCCGGCACCTGGCGCTGACCGCCGACGTGCTCGACCGCCCGGAGCTGGAAGAGGCCTGCCGCCGCGTGCTGGGCGAGCGCGGCCAGATCGACTTCCTGATCAACGGCGCGGGCGGCAACGACCCGCGGGCGACCACCACGCCCGACGCGCGCTTCTTCGACGTGCCGATCGCCGCCTGGCAGACGGTGACCAACCTGAACCTCCTGGGCACCATCGTGCCGTCGCAGGTGTTCGCGCGGCCGATGGCCGAGCGCAAGGCCGGCGTGATCCTGAACATCTCGTCGGTGAACGCGGCGCGGCCGCTGACCCGTATCGCCGCCTACTCGGCCAGCAAGGCCGGCATCAGCAACTTCACGCAGTGGCTGGCGGTGCACCTGGCGCAGGAGTACGCGCCCGAGATCCGCGTCAACGCCATCATGCCCGGGTTCTTCCTGACGGAGCAGAACCGGTTCCTGCTGACCGACAAGGCGACCGGCGAGTTGACGGCCCGCGGGCGCAAGATCCTCGACCACACGCCGATGGGGCGCTTCGGCACCCCCGACGACCTGACCGGGGCGCTGCTCTGGCTGCTGTCGCCGGCGTCGCGGTTCGTCACCGGCGTGGTCGTGCCGGTCGACGGTGGCTTCACCGCCTACTCCGGGGTGTGACCGATGACCGGACGTGGCGCGAAAGGGACCCGCCTGGACGAGGCCGCCGTGCGCGCGCTGGTCGGCGAGGAGGTGCCGCGCTGGAACGTCCGCGGCAAGCGCGTCCTGGCCATCGTCCCCGACCACACCCGCACCGCGCCCATCGATCTGATGTTCCGCGTCCTGCACGACGAGGTGACGGGCGGCGGCGCCAAGGCGTTCGACGTCTTGATCGCGCTCGGCACCCACCCGCCGATGAGCGACGAGGCGATCAACCAGCGGCTGGGGCTGACGCCGGCCGACAGGACCGGAAAATACGCGCACACGCTGATCTTCAACCACGCCTGGAACGACCCGGCCGCGCTGGCGTCGATCGGCGCGATCTCCGAGGACGAGGTGGCGGCCATCTCGGGCGGCCTGATGCGCGAGCGCGTCGACGTCACGATCAACAAGCTGGCGCTGACCTATGATCTGCTGCTGATCATCGGGCCGACGTTCCCGCACGAGGTGGTCGGGTTCTCGGGCGGCAACAAGTACCTGTTCCCGGGGATCGGCGGACAAGAGATCCTCGACATGTTCCACTGGCTGGGGGCGCTGATCACCAACCCGTCGATCATCGGCACCAAGTACACGCCGGTGCGCGCGGTGGTCGACAAGGCCGCCGCGCTGGTCCCGGTCGAACGCAAGTGCGCCAGCCTGGTCGTCGAGGGCACCGCCCTGGCGGGCCTCTACCTGGGCGCGCCGGAGGAGACCTGGGAGGCGGCGGCCACGCTCTCCAACGAGATCCACGTCGTCTACAAGGATCGCGCGTTCAAGAGCGTGCTGTCGTGCGCGCCGGCGATGTACGACGAGCTGTGGGTGGGCGGAAAGTGCGCCTACAAGCTGGAGCCGGTCGTCGCCGACGGCGGCGAGATCGTCATCTACGCCCCGCACATCCACGAGATCTCGGTCGTGCACGGCGCGCTGATCCGCCGGATCGGCTACCACGTACGCGACTACTTCCTGAAGCAGCCGGGCAAGTTCGCCGACATCCCGCGCGGCGTGCTGGCGCACTCGACGCACGTGAAGGGGATCGGGCGCTATGACAACGGCGTGGAGACGCCGCGCATCGAGGTCGTGCTGGCGACCGGCATCCCGCCCGAGGCCTGCCGCGCGGTGAACCTCGGCTACCGCGATCCGAGCACGATCGACGCCGCCCAGTGGCGCGACCGCGAGGATGAGGGCTTGCTGTACGTCCCCAAGGCGGGCGAGACGCTTTACCGTTTGAAGAACGATCCGTTCACGATCAAGAGGATGTCGCCATGACCGACCGCAGCCACGGAAAGCTCACCATTCGCGCCGACGGCGCGCTCGATTTTCTCAGCCTGGGGGCGCTGGTGCACCGGCTGGACCCGGGCATCATCCCGTTCCGCAAGGCCACCCACTGCGACATCCACGTCAGCGGGGGTGAGTTCAACGTCGCCGCCAACCTGTCCGACTGCTTCGGCCTGAACGCCGGCCTGGCCTCGGCCATGGTCGACTACCCGATCGGCGACCTCATCGCCGAGCGCGTGCGCGCCATGGGCGTGCGGCCGTTCTACAAGCGCTTCGCGCACAACGGCGTCAACGGCCCCAACATGGCGACGGTCTACAGCGACCGCGGCGCCGGCGTGCGGGCCCCCGTGGTGTTCTACAACCGTTCGAACGAGGCGGCGGCGCAGCTGAAGCCGGGGGACTTCGACTGGGCGGCGATCTTCGGGGCGGGCGTTCGCTGGTTCCACAGCGGCGGCATCTTCGCGGCGCTGTCGCAGACCACCGGCGCGCTGATCGCCGAGGGGATGACGGCCGCCAAGGCGGCCGGCGCCGTGACCAGCTTCGACCTCAACTTCCGCGAGAAGCTCTGGAACCTGTGGGGCGGTCAGAAGGTGGCCGTCGAGGTGGTGGAGAAGATCGTCGAGAACGTCGACGTGCTGGTCGGCAACGAGGAAGATCTCCAGAAGGGGCTGGGCATCACCGGCCCCGAGGTGGCCGCCAAGTCCAAGCTGGATCCGTCGGCGTTCTTCGGGATGATCGACAAGGTCGTCGCCAAGCACCCGCACGTGAAGGCGGTGGCCACCACGCTGCGCGAGGTGCACAGCACCAACCGCCACAGCTGGAGCGCCGTGGCCTGGCTGGAGGGCAAGAGCCACCTGGCCCCCACCGCGGAGCTGGACGTGGTCGACCGCGTCGGCGGCGGCGACGGTTTCGCGGCCGGCTTCATCTACGGCCTGCTGTCGGGCGCCCCGGCCGAAGAGGCCGTGAAGCTCGGGTGGGCACATGGAGCCTTGCTCACGACCTTCCCAGGCGATACGACCATGGCGACGCTGGACCAGGTCCGGGCCTTCGCCAAGGGGGGCTCGGCGCGCATCCAGCGCTA
>CAZTZM010000170.1:0-16523 GCA_964618005.1 uncultured Myxococcales bacterium | reverse complement strand
CGGGGGCGCCGGCTCGTCGATGTGCGTGCGGACGGCATCCGCCAGCCGCAGCAGCGTGGCGCGCGCCTCGGCGACCGTGCACACGTCGCAGCTGCGCGACTCGGTGGCGATGGGCAGCGCGGCCGGCGCGGCCCCCTCGGTGGAATACAACCGGGCCACCGCCTTGTAGCTGTTCCCGGCGACCTCGACCTTCACGCGCGCGATGTAGCCGGCGTCGAGCAGCTGCCCGACCGCCTTGAGGCAGGGGGAGGCCTCGCACCGCTGCAGCTCCGGGTGCCCCTCCAGCTTGTGGGCGCTGTCGGTCGGATCCAGGACCTGCACGCCGGCGCGAACCAGCCCCAGCACGAACCCGTCCTGCAGCTGATTGGTCAGGGCAGGGGCGCCGCCCTCCAACTGGAACTCGGAGATCGACACCCGGGCCCTGGCCTGGGCGGCGGGAGCGAGCCCCGCGAGCAGGCAGAGCCCCAGCGCGGCGGCGGCGGTCAGACGCATCCTCTCTCCATGTTACCTCAGTCGGCGCGTCAGCCGGTAGGCTGGAGCCCCGCCACTCAGCAGCCGCTGGGGGCGCAGCTCCGAGGCAGGGTGTGGGGTCCCAACCCGAAGCAGTAGTGCACGGAGCTGGTGTCGGGGAGCTGCGGGCAGCGAGCGGCCGCCCAGCATTCGCTCCGGGGGGCGTCGCAAGAGAAGACCGCCCGGGGCGAGGCGTTTGGATAGTCGAGCTCCATCCGGGCGCGACCGAGCGCAGCCGCGCCGACCAGCCCGTCGATCTCGGGCCCCTCGGGAAGGATGTCGAAGCGCAGGCCCTGCAAGAACGGCTCGTCGTCGGAGATCACCGCCACCGGGATGCGGCCGCTCACCTCCAGGTAGGCGGCGCTGTTCTGCGCCTCGCTCGAGTTGTTGGGATCCACGTCGCAGGGGGCCCCGCAGGTCTGCAGCGTCGGGTTCATGACAGTGTCGTACGACACGATCTCCGTGCGGCGGGCGCGCGCCAGCTCGACGCAGGGGCCGGGATCGTCGTTGGCGCCCGCCTCCAGGTTCACGAGCGCGAAGCGCGGGATCTCGGCCCACAGCAGCACGTCGATCGGCGACGGCCAGGTGGCGACCCGCAGGGGCGGGGGTGCCGGGACCGGCGTCGAGACGGGCAGGGGCGGCAGCCCGAGCGCGGCCGAAGAGGTCGCGGCGGCCACCCGCGTCCAGGCCGAGGCGCTCAGCACCAGCGGCCCCACGCCCGTGTCGACCATCAATGACAGGTCGACGCCGGTCGCCAGGTTGGCCGCGTCGGTGGCCGTACAGCAGGCGGGCTGCGGGAGCGCCGACGCGATCTCCGGCGAGAAGAAGCTGGGGGCGGCGCAGGTGCGCAGCACCACGCGGGTGGGGGGGACCGTGAGCGGGCCGCGCAGCCCGAGGAAGTCGGGATCGCCGTTGGCCGTCACCTCGCCGCCGCCGAACAGCGAGAAGCCGACCACCGCGAAGCCGGCGTCCTCGAGGAAGCCGTCGTCGGCGCCCAGGTGATCCCACAAGGTGATCGACGGGCAGAGCGCCGGACCGCCCGAGGGACAAGGCAGGCCGAAGCGGAACTCGACCGCGTAGGTTCGCAGGAAGTCGCCCCCCAGGACGCCGCCCACGGGCGTCGAGCCGTCGCCGATCGGCTGCAGCGGGAGCGACAGCGCGTCCCACCCGCGGATCCGAGCCCGAAGCGGCGGCGGTGTCTGGCCGGCGCCGAGGAGATCGAAGCCGGCCGGCGCGGTCTGGGGATTCGACCCGGAGGTGCCGGTCAGGATGGTGACCGGGCTGCCGGTGTCGATCACCATCTGAAATGTCTGCCCGCTCGACGCGTCGGGCAGCGCCGCCAGCGCCACCAGCGCGCCGCCGTCCACCTGGGGACCGCCGTCGGCCGTCGTCTGGGCGTCGAAGCTGGCGTCCATCGCGGGCGCCCCCAGCGGCGCCCGGGCGACCGCGATCGGGTAGGAGTCGAAGTCGACCGTCGCCCCGCCGCATCCCGCTGCCGCCACGGTCGAGAACGCGGCGCCGGCCAGCAGCGCCGCCAGAGCCGGGCGGGGGAAGAACAACATCTACACGCTACTCGCTGTCGTCGTCCTTCTCGTCGAGCTTTTTCTTCATCTTCTTGAGGAGCGCGTCGAAGCCGTCGCGGTTGATGATCTTGCTGAACTCCGCGCGGTAGTTCTCCAGCATGCTCTGCTCGTCGGTGACCACGTCGTAGACCACCCAGTGGCCGTCCTTCCAGAGCATCTTGTATTCCAGCGCCACCTTGGTCTTCTTGCCGCGCGACACCGTGTTCAGCGTGGCGTCGACGGTGGCCTCCGATCCCTGCTTCTCTTCCTTGTCGTACTTGATGTTGTAGTTGCCGCCGCCGTGGATCTGGCGCAGGTAGCTGCGCTCGACCAGCTGCCGGAGCGTCTCGACGAACTCGTCGCGCTGCTTGGGGGTCAGCTTGTCCCAGTTCTTGGCCAGCGAGCGCTTGGCCAGCTCGCCGTAGTCCAGGAACGATCCGACCAGCTTCTTGACCTCGCTCCGCTCCAGCTCGGCCTCGGGCGACCAGTTCGGTTTGTTCTTCTGCAGCACCTTGTCCAGCTGGCCGTTGGACCTCTTCAACTCCGCCATCGGGCTGGAGGCCGCCGGCGGCTCGTCCGCGGCGCGGGCGACCGGCCCGGCTAAAGCGGACGCCACGAAGACGACGGCGGCGAGAGCCGTCACGCGGACGGCAAAGCGACGGGGAGTGGTCATCTTGACTCCTACATAGCAGTCCCCGCTGCGCGGTGGAAGTTATGCAGGCCTCGCGCCCGCGTGCTACCGTCAGGGACGATGCCGATCCGCGATCCTGCCTCGCGTGATCCCGCCTTGATCGACCGCCGCGACCCGGACGACCCGGAGCGCGAAGCGGCCACGGGAGACGCCGCGGCGTTCGACGCGCGCGCCTGGCTGACGCAGGCCACGACGGAGATGCGGGACAACTTCGCGCGCAACCGGCGCGTGATGTCGTTCGCCGAGTACGTCACGCTGTTCGGGGCGGACCCGATCCGACAGCTCCGGTCGGCGGCGCAGTACGTGCGCGACGTGTTCGACTACTTCGGCACGGAGCCGGTGCGCACGCCGCGCGGACCGATGACCCACTGGAAGCTGTTCGACACGCCGTGGGACCACGGCAAGGACGCGCTGGTCGGCCAGGAGGAGGTCCAGGCCGCCGTCTATCGGCTGGTCGCCAACTTCGCGCGCGAGGGGCGGACCAACCGCCTCATCCTGCTGCACGGCCCGAACGGCAGCGCCAAGTCGACGTTCGTCGGCTGCCTGCAGCGCGCGATGGAGCACTACTCGACGCTGGAAGAGGGCGCGCTCTACAAGTTCAACTGGATCTTCCCTTCGCAGAAGCTGACCAAGGGGGGGATCGGGTTCGGCGGCGGCATCGAGGCGGGCGGCGGGCAAGACACCTTCGCGTACCTCGAGGACGAGCTGGTCGAGTCGAAGATCTCCGACGAGATGCGCGACCACCCGCTGCTGCTGCTGCCGCGGAGCCGGCGGCGCGATCTGATCACCGAACGGCTGTCGTCGCTCGACCGGACGGGGGTGCGCGTCGCCGACAGCCTGCTGCGCGGCGATCTGTCGCACCGCAACCGGCAGATCTTCGAGGCGCTGCTGGCGTCGTACCACGGCGACCTGAGCAAGGTGCTGCGGCACGTTCAGGTGGAGCGGTTCTTCGTGTCGCGCCGCTACCGGCAGGCCGCCGCCACCGTCGAACCGCAGCTGGCGGTCGACGCGCGTTCGCGCCAGTTGACGATGGACCGCTCGCTGGCGTCGTTGCCGCCGGCGCTGCAGTCGCTGACGCTGTACGAGTACCAGGGCGAGCTGGTCGACGGGAACCGCGGCGTCATCGACTTCGCGGATCTGCTCAAGCGGCCGATCGAGTCGTACAAGTACCTGCTGGGCACCGTCGAGCAGGGGCGCGTGTCGCTGGACGTCGCCAGCCTGGAGCTGGACACCGTGTTCATCGGGTCGTCGAACGAGGGCTACCTGGCCGCGTTCAAGGAGATCCCCGAGTTCCAGTCGTTCAAGGGGCGGATGGAGCTGGTGCGCGTGCCGTACCTGCTCGACTACCGCGCCGAGCAGAAGATCTACGAGGCGCAGATCCGGGCCGCGCACGCCGAGTCGGGGCGCCACGTGGCCCCGCACGTGGCCTGGGCCGCCGCGCTGTGGGCGTCGCTGACACGGATGAAGAAGCCGCTGGCCGAGAAGTACGGCAAGGCGCTGTCGGACATCGTGGCCAAGCTGGGCCCGATGGAGAAGGCCCAGCTCTATGCCGACAACGCCACGCCCGACGGCCTGACCACCGAGCAGCAACGCGACCTCATCGCCGGGATCGAGAAGATCGCGCGCGAGTCGGACAGCTACCCGAACTACGAGGGGCGCACCGGCGCCTCGCCGCGCGAGATGAAGCTGGTCATCATGAACGCCGGCCAGAGCGCGCGGTACAAGTGCCTGTCTCCGTTCGCGGTGTTCGACGAGCTGGAAGAGCTGGTGCGCGGCGTGACCGTGTACGAGTTCCTGAAGCAGGAGCCGCTGCCGGGCGGCTTTCACGAGAACCGCAAGTTCATCTTCCAGGTGCGCGACAAGCTGGTCGACCGCATCGACGACGAGATCCGCACCGCGATGGGGCTGGTCGAGGAGCGGCGCTATATCGATCGCTGGGAGCGCTACGCCACCCACGTCTCCTACTGGGTCAAGCGCGAGAAGGTGCCGAACCCGATCACCGGCCGCGACGAGGAGCCCGACGAGGAGATGATGACCGACGTCGAGCGCATCCTGCAGGTGTCGGGGCGCCGCGACGAGTTTCGCCGCGAGGTGATCAGCCGGATCGGCGCCTGGTCGATCGATCACCCGCGGCAGAGGCCCGACTACGAGCAGATCTTCCCGCGCCCGATCGCCGAGCTGCGCGCGGCCTTCTTCGAGGAGCGCAAGAAGCAGGTCCGCAAGATCAACGAGGACCTGCTGATCCTGCTGACCGAGGGCGCCGGCCGCCTGCAGCCCGACGCCGCCGCGGCCGCCACCGCCACGCTCAGCGTGTTGAAGTCCCGCTTCAGCTACTGCGACGAGTGCGCGAAAGACGCGGTCATGGCGCTGGTCCGGAAGAGGTACAGCTAGCCTAAGGCGTGCCGGCTGCCGTGAGCGGCGCCGGGGCGGGGGGTGTTTCGGTGCCGCTGGCGACGGCGGCGGGGCCGGTGTCGTGGCCGGCCGACAGGCGGTCGACGGTGTCGAGGAAGTTGCCGACCAGATCGCGGGCGGCCGGCGCGTCGTGCGCGATGGCGCGCGACAGCTCGCGGCCGCGGCGGCGGTCGTCGGCCGAGCCAGGGTTGGCGAGCGCGCCGCGGTAGTCGACCGTGTGCAGGAACTGCAACCGGAGCGAGTCGCCGACCCGCGCCAGGAGGTCGCGCTCGTCGGCGCCCAGATCCGCCGGCCGCCACTCGCGCCAGCCGGTCTGGCCGAACACCCACAAGCGCCCCAGCTCGCCGAACGCGCCCGGTTTGGGCAAGTCCTCGAGCACGGCGACGCGCCGGTCGTCGAGCGGGAACTGCCGCCCGTAGAAGTGATACAGCAGCGTCCCGTTGGCGTTCTCGGCCCTGACGACCAGGCCACCGAGGTCGAACAGCGGCAACGTACCGCCGGCCAGCTTCTCCTGCAGGTGCGCCCGATCGGGGACACCGGGCGCGCCGGGACCGCCTTCGGCGATCGCGCGCGGGATGCGCCGCTTCTTGTGCATGAACTCCGTGAGCTGGTCGATCCCGACGACCACGTTCAGCGCGCCGTGCCCCTTGTAGCCGGCGTGGTAGATGCCGACCAGCTCGAGATCGCGCGACTTGCAGGAGGCGGCCAGCACCGGGCTGCCGGAGTTCCCCTCGGCCAGCAGCGCGTCGATCACGAAGTCGACGTGGTCCCACCCCTGCTCCTGATCGCGGTCGTAGGGGTTCACGACCTTGCCGCTGGAGACGGCCTCCATCACGCCGAGCGGGAAGCCCCGCACCTCGACGGCGTTCCCCTGGCGCAGCGCCGCGCTCTTCCCGATCTTGAACGGCAGGATCACCAGCTTTTGCCCGGTCGCCTTGAGGACCGCGGCGTCGAGCATGGGATCGACCGCCACCCGCGAAAGGACGATCTGCCCGGGCTCGAAGTCGTCGCGCTCGTCACGCACGATCCGCAGCTTGTCCTCGACGCGCTTGCATCCCTCGGGGACGCCGTCGATGTGGTGAAAGGCGTCGGTCACGTCCGGCCAGGCCGCGACGTGCTCGTTCGTCAGCAAGTAGGTGTCGCCGCCCGAGACCTCGTAGGCGAAGGCAGTCCCGAGCTCGCTGGACTGGATGCGCCGGCGACGGAGCTTTCCGTCGGGGCCGAAGAACGGGCACTCGTAGCGCGCCGAGCTGCGCACCAGATAGGTGTACTGGCTGCGCGCGCCCTGATCGGTCTCGCGCGCCCGCACCGACTCGACCTGCAGCGAGTCGGCGTACTCCCCCTCGCACATCATCGAGGTGGTCGCCGAGAGCCGCGAGCGGGTCGCGACGTCGAAGCCGATCCCGATGACGATGAGCGCGCCCAGCACGAACGGCAGCCAGCGCGGCACCCAGCCCTGCGTCGGTAACTTCATCCCCGGGCCTTCCTTTCAGCGTAGCATGAGCCGCGAGGACCGCCGAGCAATGGCCAAAGCCCCCACGACCGCCCAATCCGACATCATCAGCGCCGCGGTGGCGCTCGCCAACCGACCCTCCGTCGACCATCTCCTGTATGTGGGTGATCTGCCGCTTCCGGAAGAGCTGTTTCGCGGCAAGCCGCGCGCGCGCAAGCGGTTGGTGCAGGCGGTCGTCGGCGCCAGCCAGCGCGAAGTGATCGAGGCCTCAGGTGTACGCGTGCTGCCGCTGCCCGAGTACGATCTCGACCGACCCGAGAAGCTGAAGATCGCGATCGTGAGCGGGATCGCCCGCGGGATCTACAAGGAGGGCGAGGTGGTGGTCGGCCTGCTGGCGCGCAAGCCGGCCGCCTATCCGGACTCGATCCTGGTCGTCACCGTCGGCCCCGAGCAAGAAGACGGCTCGTTCGGCTTCCTGCACACGGAGGGGATGGCGGCCGGGCTGCTCGACACGCTGATCGAGCTGGCGGTCTCCGTCGGCGTCGAGGGGTGGGAGGGTCGGCCGGTTGGCGCGCTGTTCGTGGTGGGCGACTCCAACACCGTGATGGAGAAGTCGCGGCAGCTGACGCTGAACCCGTTCCAGGGCTACTCCGAGGACGAGAAGAACATCATGAACCCCGACGTGCGGCACGCGCTGCACGCGTTCGCCGTGCTCGACGGCGCGTTCGTCGTCCGCGAGGACGGCTGCATCCTGGCGGCCGGCCGCTACCTGAACTTCGACGACGAGAAGGAGCTGGAACTGCCGCTGGGCCTGGGCGCCCGCCACATGGCGGGGGCCGGGATCTCGCGCGACAGCGAGGCCATCGCCATCGTCGTCTCGCAGACCTCCGGCTCGGTCCGGGTTTTCCGCCGCGGCAAGGTCGCGCTCGAGCTGGCCCCCCGCATGCGACGGTCGTGATTCCAGGGTTTCCGGCCGAGTTTGCCGGCAACGCCCGTTTCCAGATACGATGAGGGCAGTGCAAGCACGTTCGTTGTGGGCTGTCGCGCTGGTGGCAGCGGTCTCAGTGACGGTCAGCGCGACGCCGGCGCGCGGGGACGACGCGCAGCAGGCGCGCGAGCTGTTCACGCAGGGCAACACCTTCTTCGACCTGGGCCAGTTCGACAAGGCGATCGACGCCTGGCAGCGCGGCTATCAGCTGAAGAACGACCCCGGCTTTCTGTACAACATCGCCCAGGCGTACCGGACGATGGGCGACGCGCAGAAGGCGATTTTTTTCTACAAGCGCTACCTGAGCAACGCCCCCAAGGCGCACAACCGCGCCGACGTGGAGCAGAAGATCGACGCGCTCCAGAAGCAGCTGGCCGCGCAGGAGCAGAACCGCCAGCTCGCGCCGCCGGGGCCGCTCGGGAACCCGGGGGCTGCCGAGCAACCGGAAGCGACGCCGCCCGCCGCGCCGGCGCCCACGGCGCCGCCGCCGGTGGTCGAGCCCGCGTCCCCCGTCGCCGCGCCGCCGCCTGGCGAGCCGAGCGCCGTGGTGGCCGTGACGCCGTCGGTGAGCGGTGAGCGGCCCCGCCACCTCGACTTCGGCGCCGCGCTGGGCGTCGATACCTGGTCGGGGCTGCAGCAGAAGGCTGACCCGTCGTTCGCGTTCACGCTGTCGGGCGGCTACACGTTCGGCCGCCCCGACGCCGAGCTGCGGTTCCGGCTGGGTGGCCTGTTCGGCTACACCTTCCTCAAGGAGACCGACGGGCGCGACAGCTTCGTCTGGCTGGCGGTCGACCCGATGATGGTCATCCGTCTGGCGCCGCGGGCGCGTCTGTTCGCTGATCTGGCGTTCGGGTTCATGTCGATCAGCGGCCTGACCGCCAACTCGGCGCTGCTGGACAGCTCCGTGGGCACGGTCAAAGGCACGCAGACGCTGTCGCTGGTGCGTCTGGGGGCAGGGGTGGCTTACGACCTGACGCCGTCGCTGTCGGTGTTCTTCTGGCCGGCCCTCGCCGAGAGCGCCAAGAAGCAGTACTTCTACAGCTCGATCACGCGCGTCGAGCTGCTGGCCGGCGTCAGCGTCCGGCTCTGATGCAGTGCCTGATCCTGGCGGGTGGCCTGGCGACCCGCATGCGGCCGCTCACGGCCACCCTCCCCAAGGCGCTGATCCCCGTCGACGGACGACCGTTCATCGACCACCAGCTCGCCTGGCTGGCGGCGCACGGGGTGACCGACGTCGTGCTGTCGATCGGCTACCTGGGCGCGGCGCTGCGCGACCACGTGGGCGACGGCGGCCGCTACGGCCTGCGCGTGCGCGCGGTCGACGAGGGGACGGAGCTGCGCGGGACGGCGGGCGCCGTGCGCCTGGCGCTGGATGAGGGCGTCCTGGCGGAGCGGTTCCTGCTGACCTACGGCGACTCGTTCCTGCCCATCGACTTCGCGGCGGTGTTCCGCAGCTTTGCCGCCTCGGGCGCGCCGGCCCTGATGACGGTGTTTCAAAACCAAGGCCGCTGGGACACCAGCAATGTCATCTTTGACGGACGGATGGTGACCCTCTACGACAAGCAGCGCCGCAGCCGCCCGCCGGAGGACTTCGCGTTCATCGACTATGGGCTGTCGGCGTTCGATCGGCGGGTCATCGCGGCGGCGGTCCCCGCGGGCGCCAAGGCCGATCTGGCCGAGCTGTTCCACGCGCTGTCGGTCCGGGGCGAGCTGGCGGGGTTCGAGGCCGACCAGCGGTTCTACGAGATCGGCTCGCCCGCCGGGCTGGAGGACTTCACGGCATGGGTGCGGGCCCAGCGCTGATCGTCCTCGACCGGGACGGCGTCCTGAACCGGCTGCTCCCCAACCCGGCCGAGCCGCGCGCCGACAGCCCGATGCGCGCCAGCGAGGTGGAGGTGTTCCCCTGGGTACCGCGCGCGCTCGCCGAGCTGACCCGCGCCGGGTACGGGCTGGTCATCGCCAGCAACCAGCCGGCCGCCGCCAAGGGGAAGACCACGCGCGCGGAGCTCGAGGCGGCCCACGCGGCGGTTCTGGCGGCGGCGACGTCCGAGGGGGGCGTCATCCTCAGCTCGCACCTTTGCTTTCACCGCGCCGAGGACGGCTGCGCCTGCCGCAAGCCCGCCACCGGGCTGCTGGTCGAGGCGTTCGCCCGCCACCCCGGGTTCGCCCCCGACCGCTCGTGGATGGTGGGCGATCGCGCCCCCGACGTGCTGGCCGGCGTGGCGTTTGGCCTCTCGACCGCGCTGCTGTGCGACCTCGATTCGCCCGAGCGCGCGGTGCTGGCGGCGCGCGCCGTTCGACCTTCCTTTCAGGGGGTTGATTTGCGACACTTCGCCGACTTCTTGCTGAGGCCCTAGAGACCTTGTCGACCCCGTCCACCCCGCGCCCGTTTCGTTTGCCGCGGTGGGTGGGGCTGGCCCTGCTGCTGGTCGCGATCGAGCTCGTCTACGTCGCGCTCATCACGGCCGGGACGTTCACCGACTGGCCGACCTGGAACACCAACTACGACCTGATCGCCGAGGGTTTTCGTTCCGGGCACCTCTACATCCCGATCCCGCCGCCGCCGGAGCTGCTGGCCCGACCGAACCCGTTCGACTGGTCGAACTCCAACCTCTGGTTCCGCGACGCCACGCTGTTCGGCCGGCACTACTACCTGTACTGGGGCCCGTTCCCGGCGCTGGTCTTGCTGGGCATCAAGGTCGTCCTGCGCCTGCACAACGTCATCGGCGACCAGTACGTGGTGTTCGCGTCGTACACGCTGCTGCTGATCGCGGGCGCGCTGATCATCGAGCGGCTGACGCGCCGGCTGTTCCCCGAGCTGCCGCGCGCGCTGGCCGGGGTGGGTGTGGTCGGCCTGGCTTTCGTCTCGCCGACGACGTTCGAGCTGGGGACGCCCGGGATCTATCAAGCCGCGATCGCCGCGGCGCAGGCCCTCTTGGTGCTGGGGCTGCTGTTTGGGTTCGACGCGGTCTGGAACGCGAGCGAGGCGCCGCCCGCGCGCTGGCGGCTGGTGGCGGCAGGGTGCGCCTGGGCGGCGGCGATGGGGTGCCGGGTGACGGCGGTGCTGCCCGGCGCCGCGTTCATCGTCTGGACCGCCTACTTCGCGTCGGCGGGACCGGTCCACCGGCTGCGGCCGCGGATCGTCAACGCGCTCTGGCTGGGCGCGCCGGTCGGGGCGGTCGGGGTGGCGCTGCTGGTCTACAACAAGCTGCGCTTCGGCTCGTGGTTCGAGCTGGGGGTCAAATACCAGCTGAACACCTTCCCGTTCGTCACCTCGCGGAAGTACCTGCCGCTCAACCTCTACAGCTATCTGCTGCGGCCGCTCGGCCGGTCCTGCCGGTTTCCGTTCCTGGCGGCGCTCTACGACATCGGCGCGCGTGGGTTCCCCAAAGCGATGAAGTGGCCCCCGGGCTACGACGCGCACGAGCCGCAGGCGGGGCTGTTCGTCACCTCACCCTGGACCTGGCTGGCGGTGCTGGCGCTGCTCTTCATCGCGCGCGCCGTCATTCGCCGGGCACGGTCGCCCGAACGCTGGGCCCCCCTCGATCGCGCGGCCAGCGCCCAGGCCTGGTGCGCGGGAAGCTTCCTGGCTCTGGCAACGCTGATGCCGCTGCCGCTGCTGCCTGGCTACGGAACGACCATGCGCTACGTGGCCGACTTCAGCACCGGCATGGCGCTGCTGGCCGTCTGGGGCGCCTGGTCGGGGTTGGCCTGGCTGCCCGCCGGCTGGCCGCGCCGGGTGGGGATCGCGGTCTGCGTGGTCCTGGCCGCGGTCACCTTCCTGGTCGCCGTGCTGCTGGGGACGCAGGGCTACGACGAAATTTTGAAGTTTCACAACCCCGCGCTGTACGAATCACTGCGGCACCGCCTGAGCTTCTGCGGCAAATAAACAAAGGTTCGAAATGCCTTTGTATCCGTCGGGTTCCTTTGCGAAACTCGCCGGAACCTATATGCCCGCGAGCCTCAACCATGCCTAAAGAGATCTCTCTCGACCAGATCAAGATCTTCGCCGACGGCGCATCGCTGCCGGCGATGCTCGAGTCGGCGCGCGACCCGCGCATCGCCGGGTTCACCACCAACCCGACGCTGATGCGCAAGGCGGGGATCTCCGACTACCGCGCCTTCGCCCACGAGGTGCTGGCGGCGATCAAGGACCGGCCGATCTCGTTCGAGGTCTTCGCCGACGACCTGCCGGAGATGCGGCGCCAGGCGCGCGAGATCGCCACCTGGGGCGACAACGTCTACGTGAAGATCCCCGTCACCAACACCAAGCGCGAGCCGACGACCGGGCTGGTGCACGAGCTGGCGGCCAACGGCGTGAAGCTGAACGTCACCGCCATCTGCACGCTGGAGCAGGTGCGCGACGTGGCGCAGGCGCTGTCGGGCGGCGCGCCGTCGGTCATCTCCGTGTTCGCCGGCCGCATCGCCGACACCGGCCGCGACCCGATCCCGCTGATGAAGGAGGCGCTGCAGATCTGCCGCGCGGTCGGCGGCCCCATCGAGCTCTTGTGGGCCAGCCCGCGCGAGCTGCTTAACATCGTGCAGGCCGCCGAGATCGGCTGCGACATCATCACCGTCACGCCGGACCTGCTGAAGAAGCTGGAGCTGGTCGGCAAGGACCTGGGCGACTTCAGCCTGGAGACGGTCCAGATGTTCTTCCGGGACGCACAGGCCGCGGGGTTCAAGCTGTGAGCGACACGACGCGCGGCTTCGTCGACCTCTACCTGCAGGAGACGCTGGCGGCGGTGCGCGAGCTGGACGCCGCCGCCATCGACGCGGTGGCGCGCGGCCTGGCCCGCGTGCGCGACGGCGGCGGGCGGCTGTTCATCCTGGGCGTGGGCGGCTCGGCCGGTCACGCCAGCCACGCCGTCAACGACTTCCGCAAGATCTGCGGCTTCGAGGCCTACGCGCCCACGGACAACGTCTCCGAGCTGACCGCCCGCGTGAACGACGAAGGCTGGGACACCAGCTTCTCGGAGTGGCTGAAGGTCTCGCGCGTGGACAAGCGCGACGGCCTGCTGGTCTTCTCCGTCGGCGGCGGCAACAAGGAGAAGAACGTCTCCATGAACCTGGTGCGGGCCGTCGAGCTGGGGCGCGAGCGCGGCGCGGCCGTGTTCGGCGTGGTCGGCAAGGACGGCGGCGCCACCAAGGCGGCCGCCGAGGCCTGCGTCGTCATCCCCACCGTCTCGCCCGATCGGATCACGCCCCACACCGAGGGGTTGTGCGCGGTCGTCTGGCATCTCCTGGTCAGCCACCCCAGCCTGAAGCGGGCGGCGACCAAATGGGAATCGACGCGATAGCGTCGGCGTCGCCGCCGCGCGCGGTTTGGACTAGGATGCCGGCCCCGTGAGCCAGCAGCGTTTCTTCATTGTCGGCGGCGCCGGTTTCATCGGCGGCCACTTCTGCGATCACCTGCTCGGCCCGGGCGGGGCGTCGGCCGTCACCATCTACGACAACTACTCCTCGGGGCGCGCCTGGCACCACGCGCAGCACGACGCGGATCCGCGGTTCCGCGCCGTGCGCGGCGAGGTCGAGGACGCGCGCGCGCTGGCGGCCGCCATGGACGGCCACGATGTCGTCATCCACCTGGCCTCGAACCCCGATATCGCGCGCGCCGCCCGCGAGCCGACCATCGACTTCACGCAGGGGACCGCGCTGACCAGCGCCGTCGTCGAGGCGATGCGGGTCACCAGCGCCAAGCGGATCCTCTACGCCTCGGGGAGCGGCGTCTACGGCGACCTCGGGACGGTCGAGGCGACGGAGGACCAGGGCTCGCTGATTCCGGTGTCGACCTACGGCGCCAGCAAGCTGGCCGGTGAGGCGCTGATCGCCAGCTACGCCTACATGTTCGGGCTGTCGGGCTGTGGCTTCCGGTTCGGCAACGTGGTCGGGCCGCGCCAGACCCACGGCGTCGGCTTCGACTTCGCGCGCCGCCTGCTGGCCTCGGCGGCGGCCGGCGAGGATCCGATCAGCCTGCGCATCCTGGGCGACGGCAGCCAGTCGAAGTCGTACGTCCACGTCACCGACATCATCCGCGCCGTGCTGACCGCGCACGCCAAGACCACGGCGCCGTTCGTCCCCTACAACGTGGCGACGGGCGACTACATCACGGTCGCCGAGATCGCCGAGCTGGCGGTCGAGTGCGTCGACCTGCCGCGCGCGCGGGTCAAGTTCGACTACACCGGCGGCGACCGCGGCTGGAAGGGCGACGTCCCCATCGTTCGCCTCGACACGGCGCGGATCCGCGGCCTGGGCTGGCGGTGCGAGAACACGTCGCGCGAGGCGCTGCGCCGCTCGATGCTGGCCATGATCCCCGACATGAAAGCGGGGCGAATGTGAGCGTCCCCATGGCCAACTTGCAGTCGATCGCCGGCGGCGATCCCGAGATCGAGCTCCTGCTGCCGAAGAACGACGTCGCCGAGCCCGAGCTGTCGATCGTCATCCCGGCGCTGAATGAGCAGCTCACCATCGGCGACTTCGTGGCCTGGTGCCACGAGGGGATGCGCAAGGCCGGCGTGGTGGGGGAGATCCTGATCATCGACAGCGGCCAGGACCGCACCACCGAGATCGCGCTCGAGGGTGGGGCGCGCGTGCTGCGCACGCCCAAGCGCGGGCTGGGGCGCGCCTACATCGACGCGTTGCCGTTCATTCGGGGCCGCTATGTCTTGATGGGCGACTGCGACTGCACCTACGATTTCCGCGAGCTGGCGCCGTTCGTCGAGAAGTTCCGGGGCGGGGCGGAGTTCATCATGGGGTCGCGCTTCCGCGGCTACATCGAGCCGGGGTCGATGCCGCCGCTCCACCGCTACCTGGGTACGCCGGTGACGACGGCGATCTTGAACGTGATCTTCGGCAGCAAGTTCTCCGACATCCACTGCGGCATGCGCGGCATCACCAAGGACGGCCTGGCGCGCATGGACCTGCGCTCGCAGTCGTGGGAGTACGCCTCGGAGATGGTGCTGAAGTCGGTGCACATGGGCCTGCGCACCGAACAGGTGCCGATCCGGTTCCTGAAGGACCGCGACGGGCGCCTCAGCCACCACAAGCGCTCGGGCTGGTTCTCGCCCTGGCAGGCGGCCTGGATCAACCTGCGCGCGATGTTCGTCTACGGCGCGGACTTCTTCCTGTTCAAGCCGGGGTTGCTGCTGCTGCTGGTCGGGCTGCTGCTGACGCTGCCGCTCTCGTTCGGCACGCTGACCCTGGGACCGGTCACGTTCGATCTGCACTGGATGCTGCTGGGGCTCTCGCTCTCGATCCTGGGGCTCCAGTGCGTCTACATGGGGATCCTGACGCGCATCTTCTTCGACTATGACGGCGAGGCCACGGCGTACTGGTTCCGCCGCTTCCCGTACACGCGCAGCGTGGCGCTGTCGGCCGGCGCGTTCGCGCTGGGCCTGCTGTGCGGCGGCCTCATGACCGCCGATTACGTCCGCCACGGGTTTCACCTGCGCGGCGGCTCGCCGCTCAACAACCTGGGAGCCACCGGGCTCCTGCTCTCCATCTCGGGCTTCATGACCTTCACCTTCACGCTGCTCTTGCACTCGACGGCGGTCGCCGTCCGCCGCAAATCGTGACCGCGCGCCAGGAGTCATACATGCAGTCGAGCCTGCTGACGCCGGTCGACCAGCTCGGGGTCTGGCTGTCGTCGCGCCAGATCCGGCGCTTCGTCCCCGCGTTCGCCGGCAAGCGGATCGGGGACTTCGGCTGCGGGTTCCGGGCCACCTTCGCGCGGACCATCCTCAACCAGGTGGAGCGGGCGGTGCTGGTCGACGTGGCGCTGGCCGACGACCTCAAGCTGGACGCCCGGGTCGAGGCGATCGAGGGGCAGCTCCCCGACGCGCTGGCCGCGCTGCCGAGCGCCTCGCTGGACGTGGTCATGATCGTCTCCGTGCTGGAGCACGTCACCGAGCCGCAGCGGCTGGTGAACGAGGCCCGCCGGCTGCTGGCCCCGGGCGGCGTCGCGCTGATCAATGTTCCGTCGTGGCGGGGCAAGAAGTACCTCGAGCTGTCGGCCTTTCGGCTGGGGCTGTCACCCGCCAGCGAAATGGACGACCACAAGATGTACTACGACGTGAAGGACCTCTGGCCGCTGCTGGTCACGGCCGGATTCCGCCCCAGCCGGATCACCTGCTTCGCGCACAAGTTCGGCCTCAACACGTTCGCCGCGTGCCGGGCCGAGACGTGACCGCGCCGCTCGCGGACGGCCTTCGCCACGTCGTCCGCCGCAGCGCCGACTGGATCGACCTGCAGTGGTCGGCGCTGGAGCGGACCTTGCGCGCGCTGGCGCCCCGGGCGCGCGGGCGGCTGCTGGACGTGGGGTGCGGCGACAAGCCGTACGAGGCCTGGTTCCGCCCCTACGTGACGCGTTACTTCGGCATCGAGCACGCCAGCGTGTTCGCCGCCTCGTCGGCGGGCGGGCGCGGCGGCCCCGACGTCATCTACGGCGGCGGCCCGCTGCCGTTTCGCACCGGCGCGTTCGACACCGTGCTGAGCGTGCAGGTCCTGGAGCACACGCCGCGCCCCGAAGAGCTGGTGGCGGAGATGGCCCGCGTGCTGGCCCCCGACGGCCTCCTCATCCTGACGGCGCCCTTTCAGTTCAGGCTGCACGAGCAACCGCACGACTACTTTCGTTACAGCCCCCACGGCCTGCGCGTGCTGTGCGAGCGCGCCGGGCTGGAGGTGCGCGAGACGCTGGCGCAAGGCGGCCTCTGGACCGTGCTGGGGCAGAAGCTGAACAGCTTCCTGGCGTTCCGGATCGCGCGCGCCGGCCAGCTGGCGCAGTCGCTGGACAAGCTCGGGCACGAGGCGCCGCAGCAGCGCGGCGTCCGCTGGTGGACGTTGCCGCTGGTCGGGCCGGGGATCGTCTCCGTCGCGGCCGGCGCGCGCCTGCTCGATCGCCTGCTGCCC
>CAZTZM010000169.1:0-10348 GCA_964618005.1 uncultured Myxococcales bacterium | reverse complement strand
CCCAGCGCGGCGACCACGGCGGCGGCGGTGGTGGCCGGCGGCTCGCCGGCGCGGTTGGCGCTGGTGGTCGTCAGCGGGCCGCCGAGCGCCGCCACCAGCGCGCGGGCCACCGGGTGCGGCGACTGGCGGACGGCCACGCAGCCGTCCATCACCAGCGCCTCGGGCAAACCGGCGCGCGCGGGCAGCGCGAGCGTCAGCGGACCCGGCCAGTGACGCTGGATCAGCGCCGCGGCCGCGGGCGGGATCTTGGCGCAGAGGCGCGCCAGCATGGCGTCGCCCTCGATCAGCATCGAGATCGCCTTCTCGCCGCGCCCCTTGATCTGGCGCAGGCGCTCCAGCGCCGCGCCGTTGAAGGGGTCGACGCCCAGGCCGTAGAAGGTCTCCGTCGGGTAGGCGACCACCTCGCCGCGCCGGAGCGCCGCCGCCGCGGCCTGGATGTCGTGGTCGGAGATCAGCCTAGCTCTTCTTCTCGGCGCGGACTTCGGCGTCGCTCTCCAGCACCTTCTTCTTGCGCGCGGCCCGCTCCTCCTCGACCTTCGAGCCCAGCGCCGGGTCAGCCACGGCGGCGATCTGCGCGGCCAGCAGGCCGGCGTTCTCGGCGCCGTTCACGGCCACCGTCGCGACCGGCATGCCCGGCGGCATCTGCACCGTCGAGAGCAGCGAGTCGAAGCCCGACAGCGCGCCGTTGGCGATCGGCACGCCGATCACCGGCCGCGTCGTGTGCGCCGAGACCGCGCCGGCCAGGTGCGCGGCGCCGCCCGCGCCGCAGATGAAGGCCTTCACGCCCCGCCGGACGGCGTCCTTCACGAACGCCGCCGTCTCCTCGGGCGTCCGGTGCGCCGACAGCACGCGCACCTCCACCGCCAGCCCCAGCCTCTCGCACACCTTGGCTGCCGGCCGCATTATCTCGAGATCCGACTTCGATCCCATCATCACCGCCACGTCGATTCGATCTGCGTTGCTCATGCGCTCTTGCTCCCTCGAAGGCCGATGTCTCGGCGAAAGTGCATCCCGTCGAAGTGAATCTTCTCGATCGCGCCGTAGGCGCGGGCGCGCGCGGCGTCCAGGTTGGCGCCGTGGGCGGTCACGCCCAGGACGCGGCCGCCGGCGGTGACCAGCTTGTCACCGTCGCGGCGCGTGCCGGCGTGGAAGACGCGCAGATCGCCGGCCGGCGCGGGCAGCCCCGTGATCGCGCCGCCCAGCCGCGGCGAGGCCGGGTAGTTCGGGGCGGCCAGCACCACGCAGGTCGCCACACCGGGCCGCGCGCGCGGCGCGCCCGGCGGCATCGATCCGGTCGCCGCCGACGCCAGCCAGGGGAGCAGATCCTCGTCGAGGCGCATCAGCACCGACTGCGTCTCCGGATCGCCGAAGCGACAGTTCCACTCGATGACCATCGGCCCGCGGTCCGGCGTGAGCATCAGGCCGCCGTAGAGGACGCCCTGGAACGGCCGCCCGGCCGCGGCCAGCGCGTTCACCACCGGAACGAACAGGGTCTGCAGCGCCCGCACCTCCAGCGCGGCGCCGACCAGCGGCGACGGCGAGTACGTCCCCATGCCGCCGGTGTTCGGCCCCTGGTCGCCGTCGCCGACCGCCTTGTGATCCTCCGACGACGGCAGCAGCGCCAGCCGCCGCCCGTCGCAGATCGCCATCAGCGAGACTTCGCGGCCGGTCAGCCGCTCCTCGATCACGACGCGCGCGCCGGCGGCGCCGAACGCCCCGCCCTGCAGCATCTGCCGCGCGGCCTGCTTGGCCTCGGCCTTGTCGCCGGCCACGACGACGCCCTTGCCGGCGGCCAGGCCGTCGGCCTTCACCACCACGTTGCCCGGCTGCGCGTCGATGAACGCCTCGGCCTCGCCCAGGTCGTCGAACACGCCGAACGCCGCCGTCGGCACGCCCGCGTCGGCCATCAGCCTCTTGGCGAACGCCTTCGAGCCCTCGATCTCCGCCGCCGCGCGCGAGGGCCCGAAGAACGACAGGCCGGCCGCCCGCATGGCGTCGCCCAGGCCGGCGCACAGCGCCACCTCGGGCCCGCACACGACCAGATCGGCGCGCTCGGCGACGGCGGCGGCGACCAACTCGCCGATCGCGTCGGCGGCGATCGGCAGGCAGGTGACCTTCGGCTCGCGGGCGATGCCGGGGTTCCCGGGCGCGACCACCAGCCGGGTGCAGGCCGGGCTCTCGGCGATTCGCCAGGCCAAAGCGTGCTCGCGCCCGCCCGATCCGACCAGAAAGACCCGCATGCTAGTGACGGAAGTGGCGCTCGCCGGTGAGGACCATCGCCATGCCGTGCTCGTCGGCGGCGGCGATCGACTCGGCGTCGCGCACCGAGCCGCCCGGCTGCGCCACGGCCACCGCGCCCGCCTTGGCCGCCTCGTCGACGCTGTCGCGGAACGGGAAGAAGGCGTCCGACGCCACCACCGAACCGGCCAGCGGCAAGCGCGCCTTCGACACCGCGATCCGCGTCGAGTCGACGCGCGACATCTGCCCCGCGCCGATCCCCAGCGTGCGGCCGTCGCGCGCGAAGACGATGGCGTTCGACTTGACGTGCTTGCAGACCCGCCAGGCGAAGTCGAGATCGCGCAGCTCCTCGGCGGTCGGCGGCCGCTTCGACGCCACCTTGGCGGTCTTCATGTCGACCGTGTCGCGATCGCGCGTCTGGACCAGGAAGCCGCCCGCGACGCTGCGCAGCTCCAGCGCGCCGGGCCGCTCGACCGCGATCTCCGCCGCCAGCAGGCGCAGGTTCTTCTTGGCCGCCAGCTGGCTCAGCGCCTCGGGCGCGAAGGCCGGGGCGATCACGCACTCCAGGAACGTCTCCGACAGCTCGCGCGCCAGCGCGCCGTCGACCGGGCGGTTCACCGCCACGATGCCGCCGAACGCCGACTCCGGGTCGGTGGCGCGCGCGCGCTTGTACGCCTCGACCAGGTCGCCGGCGATCGCCACGCCGCACGGGTTGTTGTGCTTGATGATCGCCGCCGCCGGCGCCGCGAACTCGGCGCAGAGCCGCATCGCCGCGTCCAGATCCAGCAGGTTGTTGTAGGAGAGCTCCTTGCCCTGCAGGACCTCGGCGCGCGCCAGCGACGGGCCCGCGCCCTCCAGCGCGTAGAAGGCCGCCTTCTGGTGCGGGTTCTCGCCGTAGCGCAGCGCGCGCGCCAGCGAGCCCGAGATCACCAGCGTCTCCGGGAAGTCGGCCAGCGGCGACTCCGGCGTCACCAGCCGCCCCAGGTGGGAGGCGATGGCGCCGTCATACGCGGCCGTGTGCGCGAAGGCCTTGCGGGCCAGCCGGAACCGTGTCGCCGCCGAGACCTCGCCGTCGGCGTCGATCTCGGCCAGCACGGGCGCGTAGTCGGCGGGATCGACGATCACCGCCACCCGCTCGTGGTTCTTGGCGGCCGAGCGGATCATGGCCGGGCCGCCGATGTCGATGTTCTCGATGACCTCTTCGAATGCTGCGCCGCGCGCCACCGCCTCGCGGAACGGGTAGAGGTTCACCACCACCAGATCGATCGGGGCCAGGCCGGCCTGCTTCATCTCGGCCTGGTGCTTGGCGGTCGGGCGCCCCAGGATGCCGCCGTGAACGCGCGGGTGCAGCGTCTTCACGCGCCCGTCCAGGATCTCGGGGGCGCCGGTGAAGTCGCTGACCTCGCGCACCGGCACGCCCGCCTCGCCCAGCGAACGGGCGGTGCCGCCCGTCGACAAAATCTCGAGACCGGCGGTCGAGAGGCCGCGCGCGAAATCAGTGAGACCGGTCTTGTCGGAGACCGAGATCAACGCCCGTGAAATCTTCGCCAGCTTGCGGGTTGTCACGTCGACGCCCTTCTATCACCAGTTGCGCCGGTTGGGTCACTCAGTTGGCCAGGCCGGCCCGTTTCCGCAAGTCGGCGGCCTCCGCCTTGGTCAGATCGCGCCATCCCCCCATCGCCAGCCCCTCGAACGAGAGGCCGCCCAGGCGGACGCGCGCGATCTTCAGGACGGAGTGGCGAATGATGTCGCCGCCGGCCTTCAGGGCGCGCGGGCGCGTCTCGCCGACCACCATCTCGACCCAGCTGTTCTTCTCGGTGACCGCCAGCTGCTCGACGGAGGCGGGCTTCACGGGCCGTCCCTCCCAGCGCCAGCCACGCGCCAGGCGCTCGACGTCGTTGTCGCCGATCAGCCCCTGCAGCTTGATGTGATAGGTCATCGGGACGCGCCCCGACTTCGTCAGCGCCTGCGCCAGCTCGCCGTCGTTCGTCACCAGCAGGACGCCCTCGGCCGGGAAGTCGAGCGGCGCCGCCACCTGCCAGCCGGGCTCCGTGTCGCGCATGTAGCGCGCCAGCGTGGGGCGCGCGCCGGAGGCGGCCAGCGTGGCCAGGCAGGCGCGCGGCTTGAGGACCAGGCGGTAGATCGGCGTCTCGGGGACGACGCGCCGCCCTTCGACCTCGACCCGATCGCGCGACGGATTGACGACCGAACCGAGCGCGCTCACGACCACGCCGTTGACGCGCACGGCGCCGCTGGCGATCAGCGTCTCGGCGCGCCGCCGCGACGACACACCAGACAGGGAGAGAAATCGTTGGAGACGCACGGGCGCTAACCGACCGACTCGTCTTCGACGGGGACCGGCGCCTCGGTGGGCGGCGGCGCGGCTGCCTGCGCCGCCGCCGCGGTGGCGCGATCGAGATCGGCGAGCAGCGCCTCTTCTTCCGCCGGGTCGACCTCGTGGATCGCCGACGGCGGCGGTCGGATCGGCGTGGGCGCCGCCGGCGCGCCGTTGCCGGCCGGGGCCGGGCCCGCCGCGTCCACCTTGGCCAGCTCGTCGGCCGAGAGCTCGTGGAACTCGCGCAGCGTCGGCAGCTCGGTCAGATCGCGCAGGCTGAACGTGCGCAGGAACTCCGGCGTGGTGCCGTAGAGGATCGGACGGCCCACGTCCTCTTTCTTGCCGATCATCCGGACCAGCCCGCGCTCGAGCAGGGTCTTGATGACCGGTCCGCAGTCCACGCCGCGGATCTCGTCGACCTCGGGGCGCGTGATCGGCTGGCGGTAGGCGACGATGGCCAGCGTCTCCAGCATCGCGCGCGACAGGCGCGGCGGCTTGCCGGTCAGGATGCGCGACACCCAGGCGACGTTCTCGGGGTTGGTGCGCAGGTGCCAGCCGCCCGCCACCTGAGTCAGCTGGACGCCGGTCTCCTGCCGGCTCGCGCGCAGCTCGTCCAGCGCGGCGTTGACCTTGGCGGTGTCGCGCTCGCCGAGGAGGCGCTTCAGATCCGACGTGGTCAGCGGGCGCTCGCTGGCGAACAGGAGGCTCTCGACGATGCTCCCCAGGCGGCCCGGCGCCACCGGCGGGACGTCAGAAGCCTCGGCGGCAGAAGCCTCGGCGGCGGCGGACGCGCTGGCCTCGGTCGCGTCCTGCAGCACGCCCTCGGGGGCTTCGTCGACGTGGGTCACCGACGCGGCAGCCAGCTCCGCCATCTCGTCGGGCGTCCCGACGCTGGTCGGCCCGTCCCAGCTCTCGTCCGAGGCGGCGCGGGCCGAGGGGTCCGGCCCCACCTGCGTGTCGGGCTCGGGGCCGTCGAACCCGGCCTCCGTCTGGGCGAGATCGGGGCTGGTCAGGTCAGCGTCTCCCGGAGCCAGGTCCGGTACGCCGCCCTCGTTCTTAGTTCTGCTCATTTTCGTCCTCGACGGCTTCATCCACGACAGGCGCTTCATCTTGTTGTTGCTGGTCCGGCTGCTGCGAGTCGTCCGGCGTGGCCGGCTCGGCCTTCTGGCCTGGCGGTTGGAACTGCGATTCGCCGGACATGCGGACCGCCTCGCGCGCGGTCTCCAGCGAGACGCCGGACGACTGCGTGATGAACAACGTCTCGTGATCGGGCGATTGCAGCACGCGAACAACCTTGAGCCGAGCCAGCTCCAGAATCGCGAGCAATGTAACCACCACCTGATTGCGCAACTCCGGCTCGGGTAAGGAGAGGTCGAAGCAAGCCTCGAATTGAAACGAACCCTGGCCGGTTTCGATGCGCTCGAGCAGCTGATTCATCCGATCGCTGATCGAGACCCGATCGACCGCCACGTCGTGGGTGGCGCGCGTGCCGGTCTTTTCCAGGATGCGGCCGAACGCCTCGATCAGCTTCCAGACCGACTGCTCGCCCATCGGCGCCGCCACCACGCCGGCCGCGAGCGGCATGCCGCGACCGAACACGGTGCGGCCCTCGATAGGGCGCGCGCCCAGCTTCTCGCCGGCGTCCTTGTACTTCTGATACTCGAGCAGGCGGCGGATGAGCTCTTCGCGTGGATCGAGGACCTCCTCGTCCTCTTCGCCGACCGCCTCCACAGGCTCGGGCGTGGGGACCAGCTCGCGCGACTTCAGATAAGCCAGCGTCGCCGCCATCACCAGGTAGTCGGCCGCCACGTCGAACGGCATCGACTGCATCACGTCCAGGTACTCCAGGTACTTCTCGGTGATGAACGCGATCGGGATGTTGACGATGTCGATCTCGTGCGTCTTGCAGAGATGCAGCAGAAGATCGAGCGGCCCCTCGAACTCCGGCAGCGCGACGCGATAGGCGGCGTTCCCGGCTTCCGCGCTCATGCCGCCACGGCGCGCTGCAGCGCCCCGACCCAGATTTCGATCAGGTGGTAAGCCGGGCGCATCACGATCCCCAAGAACCCCGAGAGAAACAGGACGAAAAACAGCAGCATACCGTAGCGCTGCAGGGTCCGGGGGATGATCTGCAGCGACTCGGGCAAGAGCCCCGCCAGCACGGCGCCGCCGTCCAGCGGGGGCAGCGGGATCAGGTTGAAGAACATGAGAACGAGGTTCAGCGCCAGGACGTAGCGGACCAGCGCCGACGCCACCGGGGGCGAGAGGTGTCCGGCTTTGCCCAGCAGAAGAAACACCATCGAGCCCACGATGGCGAGGACAAAATTCATGGCCGGGCCCGCCACCGAGACCAGCATGCCGCCGACCCGCGGCGGCAGCCGCGTCGTGTAATTGCGCGGGTTCGTCTGCACCGGCTTGCCCCAGGCGATGAGCGGGAATCCCCCTGGCAGCAGCGCCCCGACCAGCGGCATCACGATCGTCCCGATGAGGTCGATGTGGGCCAGCGGCGACAGCGTCAGCCGCCCCTGCGATCGCGGCAGGCGGTCGCCCAGCCGATCGGCCACGAACGCGTGCCCGAACTCATGCACGGAGACCGACACCACGAACGCCACCAGGGCCAGCAGCGCGCGCCGAACCTGGTCGGCCGAAACGTCCATCCGCGGAGGTTACCGTATCGGGCCGATCGATTCGACGCCCTTACGACGCCGGCCCCCCTAATCCCCCGGCGTGGGCGAGCCGATGGTCCGGCGCTGGCTGGTCTCGACCGGCAGCGGCGTGACGGTGCCGTTCGCGGCGGCCAGCTGGCGCCCGATCCGATCGGCGGCCAGGCGGGCCGTCTTGTTGGCCAGCTCCAGCGCCTCTTCCAGCAGGCGAATCCCCTCCTCGCGCCGGCCGCCGCGCACCGCCGAGAGCGCCTTCCATTCCATCAGCTCGACGATGTCCTGGGGCTGGATCTGCAGCTCGTGCCCGCGCGCGATGAGCGCGTCGAAGTCCCCGCCGCCTTGCAGCGCCGCGCCGACCTGATCCAGCGCCAGGCGCTCGCTGCCGCTCAGCACCGAGTCGGTCTGGCCGGAGAGCTGCGCCGCCGCCTGCTGCGCCGTCACCTTGCGGAAGATCTCCTCGGCGGCCGCCACGTCGCCGCCGTACCACTTGAGGCGCGCCAGCTGGACTTCGCAGTTGACCGAGCGCGCGGCGGCCTCGCCGAACGTCTGCACGTACATCTGGTGCGCGCGGCGAATGTAGGGCTCGGCCTGCGCCGGCTGGCCGAGGATCAGATAGACCTCGCCCAGATCGCGCACGCACAGGCTCTCGATCAGCGACATCCCGAACTCGCGGCCCAGGTGGAAGGCGCGCTCGTAGTCGGCCAGCACGCGATCGATCTTGTCGGTCAAGAACGAGACCGTGCAGCGGTTGATGAGCGCGCCGCACAGCCCGATCATGTCGCCGTGCGACTCGAAGACCTCCACGGTGCGGGTCATCGCCACCTCGGCCTCGTCGAACTTGCTCAGCGTCGCGGCCACGTACCCGCCCAGCGACAGGCTCTGGGTCCAGGCCTCGTAGGCCTCCTCGCCCAGCGGCTCCGAGACCTCGACGGCGCGGCGAAAGGTCTCGTACGCCTCGGCCATCTTGTCGCTGCGGAGCAGGCTGCGCCCCCGCGACATCAACAGGCGTGCGCGCACCACCGGCGGCCCCAGCGCCGGGTCGCTGTCGATCAGGGCCCCGGCCTCTTCGGTGACCGCCTCGGCGCGTGGCCAGTCGCGCGTGAGGTCGAGGACCACACCCTCGTCGAGCAGGATCTCGATCTGCGCCGCCTTGGCGTCGGCCTGCTTGGCCCGCTCGAGCGCGGTGGCGTAGTCGGCGACGGCGTCCTCGTTTCGCCCCAGGCGATAGCGCATCTGCGCCCGCCCCTGCGCCGCGGTGACCTGACCCAGATGATCGTCCGCCGGGACGTTCTCGAGCGCGTTCTTGTACAGCAGCTCGGCGTCGAGATAGCCGTGCCGCGCGCGCGCGCGCGCCGCGAGATCGAGATAGAGGCGCGCCGCCTCCACCTTCAGGCCGCTGCGCGCGGCGTGGAACGCCATCGGCGGCAGGCGCGTGGCCTCGGCCAGGCGATCCTGCCGGCGGTAATAGTCGTACGCCGCGCGGTGGATCCCCTCGCGCTGCGCGGGCGAGACCGACTGGTAAACGGTGTCGCGCAGCAGCGCGTGGCGGAAGCCCACGCGGCCGCCGCGGTGGCGCGCCAGGATGCCGCTCTCGACCAGCCGGCGCACGCCGATGCCGGCGTCCAGCTGGGTCTCGGTCGCGGCGCCGCCGCGCTCCAGCTCCTGCAGCACGCCCTCGATCTCCTCGCTGCTGAACTCGGCGCCCAGCACCGAGGCCAGCCGCGCGTGCGCCATCAGATCGGGCGGCAGCGACTCGGTCTCGCGGCTGGCCAGCCACTGCACGAGCGGCAGATCGGGCAAGCGATCCAGCTCGTCGGTGGCCAGGATCCACCCCTGTCCGCGGGCCGTCTTGCGAACCAGACCGTCGCGCTTGAGGCCGCGCACCAGCTCGACGAGCAGCAACGGGATCCCCTCGGTGCGCGCGGCCAGCATGGCCAGCGCGGTGGCCGGGACGTTCTCGGCCGGCGAAAGCAGCCGGCGCGCCAGCTCGGCGGCGGCGGCGGGCTCCAGCGGCGGCAGCGTGACCTCTTTCTTGGCGGCGGCGCGGCCTGCCCAGTCGGTGCGCCCGCGGCCGAAGCTGGGGCGCCCCACCACGCAGATCCAGATCGGGCAGCCGGCCTCCGCCAGCGCCGCGTACTCCAGCGCGTCGAGCGCGGTCTCGTCGACGAAGTGCGCGTCCTCGACGACCACCGCCAGCGGCCGCTTGCGTGCCTTGGCGCGCAACGCCTCGCCCGCCGCACGCGCGGCCGCTGAACGGAGGGCGCCCGGGGCCGCCGCCGCGGCGCGCAGCTCGGGGTGCTCGGGCGGCGCCCAGCCCATCGAGATCACGACGCCGGCCCACACCTCCTTGGCCAGCTCGGGACCCAGGCGCTCATCCAGCAGCGCGTGCCCCAGATCGGCGGGCGCCGCGTCCGGCAGCGCCAGCGTCGAGCGGAGGATCTCGCGCGTGGTCTGCTCCTCCACGCCGCCCAGCACCTCCTTGGCGCGGACGAACATCAGCTGGAAGGCCGGGACGATCTCCAGGTGCTGCACCAGCATCTGCGCCAGATGCGTCTTGCCGTAGCCCGGCGCGCCCAGCAGCGTGACGATCGTGGGCGACGGGCCGTTCGCCGCCGCGCGCGCCGACTCCAGCAGCGTGCGCAAGACGTCATCGCGCCCGACCAGCGGCGCGACGCCCATGCGGGTGGTCGTCCGCTCCGCCGCCTGCGCCGCCTTCTGCCGCTTGGCCACCGCGGTTCGCCCGGGCGGCAGCGCCTCCACCGGCAGATCGGGCAGCACCTCCAGCGCGCCGGCCGACAGCAGCACCCCCTCGGGATCGGGGTCGCCCGGGTACTGATCCTTCTTGGTGAAGAGCGGGCTCTGATAGCGGCGCGAGCCGTCCGGCCGGGCCTGGATCGACACCGACGCCAGATCGACCAGCACGCGCCGCGCCAGCCCGCGCGCGATCACCATCTCGCCGGCGTTGGCGGCGGCGCGGGTGGGGTTGTCGCCCACCTCGTGCCCGAAGGCCAGCACGTACTGCGCGCCTGCCGTGTGGGCCAGCTGGGCGCCGACCGCGGTCATCGCCTCGCGCACGGCCGCCACCGGGTTCTTGCTCTCGAAGAACAGCAGC
>CAZTZM010000168.1:0-16098 GCA_964618005.1 uncultured Myxococcales bacterium | reverse complement strand
AAGGCCACGCCCAGCGACAGCCCGATCTGAAGCGGCGCGGTGGTCCCGATCTGCCCCAACGGATCGACGGCGATCTCGTACGGACGCGGAAAGTACTCGACGTGCAGGCTGGCGAACGGCGTGACCGCGCCGGCCGCGACGCGGACCTCGAACGCCACGCGGCCGCCGACGTCGAGCCGCGTGACCGGCGTGGCGGGTGCCAGCCCCTGGCCGCTCAGCGCCAGCGGCGCCAGCGCCACGCCCAGACCGCCGCCGAGTTGCAGGCGCGCGCCGGCGCGGCGCCGGACGGTGGCCGAGAGGCTGCAAGGGAACCGCCGCTCGCTGACCTTCACCGAGCCGAACGCGCTCTCCGTCGACGACAGCACGCCGGCGGTGGCCTCCAGGCCGGCCCATCCCTGGCCGACGTCGATCCGGAGCTCGCCGCCGCCGGCCAGGCCCGTCGTGACGTCGCGGCCGCCCGCGACGCCGATGTCGAGGCGTCCGGCGACGCCCAGGTCGAGCCAGCGGTTCGCGCGCGGCGCCGGCGCCAGGACCGGCGGCAGGACGGGCGGGGCGGGCGGCGGTGGAACGCGGCGCGGCGGAATCGAGGGCGGGCTGACGGTCAGCGCCACGAACACCGCCGCCACGCGCGCGCGTTCGGCGCAGTCGTGCGCCGGATCGGCGTAGCGCTGGGTCTGACCGGCCGCGGTGATCTCGAAGCCGCTGCCGAGATCGACGACGCGAAAGTCCGGCGGCAAGATCTCCTGGCCGGCGCGCATGGGCGCCAACGCCGGGGCCAGCGCCTTGGCGACCGCGTCAGGCGTTGGACAACCGGGCGTTGCATCATTGCCCGCGGCGTTGCCGGTCTGGGGTGAAACGCCGGAATCAGGGCGCTCGCCCGCCGTCGTCGCGTTTGCTGAAGCGAACAACATCGCTATCGCGGGCAGGAGGCCGTTCATCGCGCATCAGATGGCCTGACGAGATCGAGTATGGTATCCAGCATCCGATCGTGACCGCCAAGCAGATTGTTGCGCGCGCACGAGGGGGCGCGGCGGCTGTGGTGATCGCCTCTGCGCTGCTGGGCGCGGGGTGCGAGCGGCGCGCCGATCTGGGGAGCATTGGCGACGGCGCGGCGAGCCTCCTCTGGACGGCGACGTTCGAGCCCGACAACCTGTCCGAGTGGACCTCCGACGGGGAAGGGGGGACGTACACGGAGAACGTGGGGACCAAGCCATCGGTGACTTCCTCGGTGGTTCACGCCGGCAGTTACGCGGGTGTCGTCGAGATCGCCCCCATCGCGAGCATGGCGTCGACGAGCTACTTCTTCCGCAATCAGCCGACGCCGCTTCAGGGATACTACAGCGCCTGGTTCTATATCCCCTCGACCATTGTGATCGGATCGTGGTTGAGCCTCACGCATTTCAGCGGCAGCGAGACCGGCGACGGCAACAACCTGGTCGGGATCTGGGACGTGAACCTGTATGCGACGCCCAGCGGCGGGACGGCGGCGCAGCTCTATGACTACATGGACCAGGTGAACCAGCGGCAGCCGACCCCGGTCCCGTTTCCGCGCGACGCCTGGGTCCAGCTGGAGGTCTACCTGGAGAAGGCCACCGGGCCGACGGGCGCGGTCACCGTCTGGCAGGACGGCACCCAGATCCTACAGCGGACCGATGTCCAGACGGTGCCGACCGAGTGGCTGCAGTGGGACGCGGGGGGCGCTTCGGACGACATCTCGCCGACGCCGGCCACGATCTACCTGGATGACGCCGCCATCAGTCTGACGCGGCTCGGCCCGGGGTCCTGAGGGGCCGAATCTGCCGAAGTGAAGGTTTAGGGGGCACGCCCCCATATCATCACGGCCCCACATGCACCTTCGACCCCTCCCCTCGGCCGTCCGCAAGGACCCGCCAGCTCTGCGGCTGGTTCGGGGGAGCGCCCCGGGTGCGGCCGAGGCTTCGGTTGCGGGAATACGTACCAGAGTGGAGGCCGGCCCTGACGCGAAGTTCCAGGAGATCTACGAGGGCTGGTTCGACGAGGTCGTGCGCTGGCTCTACGCCCTGGGCGCGCCCGCCGCGGATCGCGAGGACCTGGCCCAGGAGATCTTCCTGGTCGTCCGGCGGAACCTGCGCCAGTTCGACGGCGGCAACCTGGCTGGCTGGCTGTATCGGATCGCGCAGCTGACGGTGCGCGATCACCTGCGTCGCTCCTGGTTCAAGAACCTGGTGCTGCGACGGCAGGAGATCGATCTCAGCAAGATGCCGCACGCCGCGGCCAGCCCGGCGCGGAACTATGAAGAGGCGGAGGCGCGCCGCCAGTTCCAGCGGATGACCGCCAAGATGAGCGAGAAGTTGCGGACGACGTTCGTCCTGTTCGAGGTCGAGGGGTATTCGGGTGAAGAGATCGCACGGATTCAAGACATCCCCCTGGGGACGGTGTGGACGCGCCTGCACAAGGCGCGCAAGGAGTTCTGGAAGCTGGTGCGGGAGCAGCACGAGCGTGAGGCGGCGGGTCGATGAACCGCCTGCGTGACGAAGTGGGCTTGGATCCGGTGTCCGAGAAGGGGATCGAGATCCTGCGCTCGGTGCGTGAGACCACCAGCCCGGCCGGGCTGAAGCGCCGGGTGTGGGTGTCGCTGCAGAGCGGCCCTGCGCCCGCGTCTGTCCGCCTGCGCCCGCCGGTGCTGCGCGCCGTCCTGATCGGGTTCGGCGTGTTCGCGTTCGCGGCGACCGCCGCCGCAACGATCGGCGGGCGGCAGATCGCCCGCCGGCTGGAGCGGCTGTTCGTGCGGCCGGCCGCGGTGGCGCCGCTGCGCCTGGACCACACCCGCCCGCGCGTGGTCGTCGCCGAGCGGGCCGTGCCCGCGGCGCCGGAGGTTTCGCCGGCGCTCGCCGAGGCGCCCGACGTGCGTCCCGCCGTCGAGGAGCGGCCGACCGTCCGCCGCCGTCCGGGGCCGCACGCGGCGCCGCTGTCAGCGAACGACCTGGCGGTCTCGACGGCGGAGACCGCGCTCGAGCGCTCGCAGGTCCTGGACGCGCTGGTGGCGTTCCGCCGCGATCACGATCCGGCGCGCGCGGCCGCCCTGCTGGATCACGATCTCGAGGCGCACCGGCACAGCGCCCTCCGGCAGGAGGCGCTGGTGCTGGCGATCGAGGTGGCCGACGCCCGCGGCGACCGCCGCGGCGGCGAGGCCTTCGCGCACACCTACCGCCGAGAGTTCCCCTCCGGACGGTTCGCCGCATTCGTCACCCGCTACCTCGAGGAGCGCGGCACGGCGCCGCGCCCGCCGGCCACGCTTCCCTAGCTCGCCCGCCCGGCCCCGCAAAAGGAGAGATCGATATGACCTGGTCCACGCGCGTCCTTGGATGTGCCATTGTGCTATGCACGTCGTGCTCCGGTCAGATCGGCGGCCAGGGCCCCACCGGAACCGGTGGTGGATCGGGTCCCGCGACCACCGGTTCCGGCGGCCAGTCGACGACCTCCGGGCACGGCGGATCGGCCGCGTCGGGCTCCGGCGGATCGACGACGACCACCAGCGGCAGCGGCGGGTCGACCGCGACCGGCGGCAGCGGCGGATCGTCGGGCGGGCCGACCGGCTCGGGCGGCGGCAGCGGCCAGACCGGCGGGACCAGCGGCGGGACCACGGGGACCGGCGGCGCCGGCAGCGCCGGCCAAACGGGCGGTTCCAGCGGCGCGACCGGCGGTTCCGGTGGGACGACCACCGGCCTCACCGACATCAAGGACGGTTACGCGGAGATCGACAACGGCCGCGGCGACGTCAACGTCGAGCGCGTCGTCTACGTGCCGCCGATGAACTTCGACATGAACGCGTCGCTGGCGGCGTTTCAGACCACGCTGTATCCGCTGCTGCAGGCGAACTGCACCGCTTGCCACACCACCGCCAACACGCTCGGTTCCGGCGCGCAGGCTCCCGTTCACTCCGATCAGGCCGTGGAGCTGGCCCACCAGTACGCCCTGACGCGGGTCGATTTCCGATCGCCCGCCGACTCGAAGTTCGTCACCCGAATGGGGACCGATCGCCACCACTGCTTCGGCAGCAGCTGCAAGGACGCCGCGAGCAAGATGCTGACGGCGGTCACCGCCTGGGCCAACGCCGTCCAGGCCAACCTGACGATCACCCCGTACCTGACGGCCAAGGGGACCCAGGTCCAGGAGAGCCAGGTCCTGGCGTGGATCGCGGCCGATCAGGCCAACGTCGCGTCGGCCGATCAGCCGTACATCAAGTACGTGTCGCTGCACGAGCTGCAGAACGCGGGTATCACCGCCGACCAGATGAACCTGGCGCGCGCCGCCGTCTCGAAGGCGCTGAACTCGGTCGCCCGCTGGGCCACGCAGATCTACAACCCGACGCCGCTCGCCGCGTCGAACGGGATCGTCTACAAGTTCGACACCCGCTGGTACTGGGCGCCCAACAAGGGCGTGACGAAGCTGATGTTCGGCGGCTCTGACGACGACCTGAACTTCGGCACCAACAAGACCGACTACCTCGGCAACCCGGTCACGGCCAGTGTGATGAACCAGAAGTACAACTTCGCCAAGACGGTCACCAACGACCCCAGCCACGCCACGCTGGTGTGGAACCGCGTGCTGGCCGGCAACGTCGAGGGCGCGCAGCAGAGCGGCGATCTGCCGCCCAACACGATCGGCTTCCACAGCAACTACGTCGAGGCGAGCCAGCTCGTCTACACGCTCACGCGACCGGATGTCTACAACGCCATCATGATGATGCCGTTCTACGAGCCCGAATTGATGCAAGAGCTGGGCGTCGACATCAGCCAGGGAATGAACAGCTACCAGTACGTGGTGAGCCACGAGGCCGTCACCATCGACTCGCGGATGGCGGTCCGCGCCAACGGCACCAACGGCTTTTACTGGAAGACGTTCGACGTGTTCACCGGCCAGCTGCCGCAGAGCACGATCGAGACGGCCGAGGCCGCCGGGAACTATCGTTTCCCATTTTGGGCCAACCCGATCCCGAAGTTCATCTCGGGCGTGGGCGCCGGCGGGGTGACGCCGCAGGCCTACAGCTTCATCGCGACGCTGGCGCAGGCCAACAACGACTCGGCCCACGGTCCGGGCACGACCTGCGACGGGCAGGATGACTACGGCAGCAGCACGTTCCTCAATTGCCTCTGGTACACCGGCGAGTCCGGGCTGCAGCAGAACGCCATCGAGGTCATCTTCGAGATGCCGAACGGCCTGCAGGCCTACTGGCTGGGCGGCGCGGAAGATCAGCGGCGGGTCGACGCGTTCACGAACATCGTGCGCGACTACCGCATCCTGACCGGCGGCACCGACGCGCAGATCAACGATGACCTGGGCTTCTTCGCCGGCGCCGACCAGCGCCTGGACGTGGGCAGCTCCTGCATGACCTGCCACTTCGACGGCATGAACCGGATCAACAACAACCTGCGCGACTGGATCGACGAGGGCGGCGCCTCCCTGCCGACGGGCGCGCACGGCGTCGACGGTTGGATCAACAACAGCAGCACGGTGTCGCAGGTCAAGACGCTCTACCCGCCGTCGAGCACGATGCGGCCGCAGATCGAGAACGACCGCCGCCCGTTCCTGAAGGCGCAGGCGCAGATCACCAGCTCGATGGTGGCCGGCAGCGATCCGAATGTCTACGTCGAGCCCATCTACTGGACGTACACCTGGGCGCAGAGCCACTACAAATACGCCGTCACGACCGCCAACTGAGCGCGGAGAGACGACGATGGGAGATCGCGCCCTGGCTCGGGGTTTGTCCTTCTGCGCGCTGTTGCTGCTGGCCGGTGGCTGCGCGCAGAGTCAGGACATAGACATTCTGCTGCCGCCGGACGGTGGCCAGTCCGCCACCGGCGGCAGCAGGACTTCGGGGGGGAGCGGCGGTGCGACGGGAACCGGCGGCATGACCGACGGGACCGGGGGAAATCCGGGGAGCGGCGGCGCGGTGGCGGCCGGCAGCGGCGGCACGGGTACGGGCGGGATGGTGGGCACGGGCGGTCACAGCGGGACCGGCGGCGCGCACGGCCCCACGACCGGGACGGGCGGCCAGACGGCGACCGCGGGGACGGGCGGGAGCGTCGGCACCTCGGCGCCGACGTTCACCGACATCTACAACAACATCCTGCTCGTTCATTGCGGCGGGAGCGGTTGTCACAACCCCGATACGCAAAATGGCGTCACGTACGCGACGCAAGCGGCGGCTTACACGTCGGTGAAGCCATATGTCACCGCCGGAAAGGGATCGACCTCAACCTTTTACGTCATCGTCAGTACAGGCGCGATGCCGCCCACGGGTCCGATGCTGTCAGCGTCGGATCTGAGCAAGATCGAGGCCTGGATAAACGCCGGTGCGCTGAACAACTGACACAGGACGCGTCGACGGGTCGTGGTATGAACGGCGCGCTTCGCCGTTGCGACGCCTGACCCGCTTGTGCCAGGAACTGCTACTGTTTCAAGACTGGTCACCGCGATCGCGATGACTCTCGTGGCACCCGATGTTTGACCCCCTCGTCATTGCCTGCGGACTGTTCGTCGGATTCGTCGTCGGTTTGACCGGCATGGGCGGCGGCGCCCTGATGACGCCGATCCTGATCCTGCTGTTCAAGATCCAGCCGCTGGCCGCCGTGTCCAGCGACGTCGTGGCCGCGATGGTGATGAAGCCGATCGGCGGCGCGGTCCACTGGCGGCGGGGGACCGTCAACCGCGGCCTGGTCACCTGGCTGATGATCGGGTCGATCCCGTCGTCGTTCTTCGGCGTGTACCTGCTCCGGCGCGTCGACGCCGCCGCGGCCATGCAGTCACACATCAAGCTGGCGCTTGGAATCGCGCTGCTCAGCGTGGTGGCCGGGGTGCTGCTGCGGCCGATCCTCGTCTCCGGCCGCGCCCAGGCGCGCCCCTTCGAGCTGAAGCGCGTGCCCACGCTGATCATCGGGATCCTGGGCGGCCTGGTGGTCGGTCTCACCTCGGTCGGCTCGGGGTCGCTCATCATCGTCATGCTGCTGCTGCTCTACCCGCGGCTGCAGATGTCGGAGCTGGTGGGGACCGATCTGGTCCAGGCGGTGCCGCTGGTCGCCAGCGCTGCGCTGGGCCACTTCCTGTTCGGCGATCTGAAGCTGGGGCTGACGGTCGCGATCATCATCGGCAGCGTGCCCGGCGTCTTCCTCGGCGCGCGCTTCTCGTCGCGGGCGCCTGACTACGTGATCCGTCCCGCGCTGGCGACGATCCTGTTCCTGTCGGGACTGAAGCTGGTCGGCGCCTCGAACCTGCTGCTGGGGGTGCTGGCGCCGATCGCGATCGGCGGCGGGGTGGCCTACGGGATGTGGGCCGCCCGCCGCGCCGCCGTCGCCGAGAAGGCGGCCCGCCCGCTGGCCCTGCGCCCCTCGAGCAGCGTCCCCATCGCCCTGCCGACCCTCCAGTCCGGCCCCGAGCCCGTCGGCTTCAAGGATTAGACAGTCGGCGGACGACCGCGAGCGCCTCGGTGATGTGGGCGCGCATGTTCACCATCGAGGAGAACGTGTGGCAGACGACGCGGTCTCGATCGATCACGAACGTGACCCGATCGGGGATGAGGAACAGGCGCTTGCCGACCCCGTAGAGGTCGTGGACGGTGCCCTTCGGGTCGCTGAGCAAGACGAACGGGAGGCGGTGGCCGCTGGCAAAGCGCTGGTGGGAGGCCTGGTCGTCACGGCTGACGCCGACCACCTGCGCCCCGGCGCCGGCGAAGTCCTCGTATGCGTCGCGGAACGCGCAGGCCTCGACCGTGCAGCCGGCCGTCTCGTCCTTCGGGTAGAAGTAGAGGACGACCGCGCCGCGCGCGCACAGCGCCGCGAGGTTCGTGGGCGTCCCCGCCGCGTCGGGCAGGGTGAAATCCGGGGCGGTCTGGCCGATCTCGGGGCGGATACCGGGTCGCGGGTCGCTCATCGTTGCCTCCGGGCTAAACGGCGGCTTTCTCGGCGTCGGGCTCCGCGACGTTCCGCGGGCGATCGATCGGGGGGATCGAGCCCATGCCGTCGCCGAGGCCGCCGATGGCGACGTGCAGCTCCGACAGCGCGCGGCGCGTTCGATCGCGCAGCTGGCCGACGTCGTCGCGGGTCAACCCGGTGGTCGGGATCGGCCGGCCGATCTTCACGCGGATCGTGCCGGGGCGAATGCGGAACCCGTCGCGCGGCAGGCAGCGCCCGGAGCCTTCGATCGCCACGGGCACGATCGGGACCTGGGCCTCGGTCGCCAGCACGAACGCCCCCTTCTTGAACGGCAAGAAACCGTGCCCCTCGGCGCGCGTCCCCTCGGGGAACACGAGGACGTTCGCGCCGGCGCGCACGCGATCGCCCGCGCTCTGCAGGCTGCTCATCGAGGCGCCGCGCCGCCCGCGGTGAACGAAGATCATCCCCGTCGCCCACATGTACCAGCCGAGGAACGGCACGTACTTCAGCACGTGCTTGGCGACGAAGCGCAGGTTGACCCGCAGGACGACGAACGCCACGACGATGTCGAGCATCGACTCGTGGTTCATCACGAACACGTGCGGCTTCGACCAGTCGATGTCGGGGATCGGCTCGAGCGCGATGCGCGATCGCGAGACCCAGCGCAGGCCAGGGGCCCAGATCCGGCGGGCCATCGCCAGCGCCAGCTCCTGCTTGCGCGTCACGACCGCGACCAGCAGCGCCAGCGAGATCCAGAGCGCCGACCAGAAGCCCAGGAACAGCCCTTGCAAGAGGTTGACGACCGGGTAGAGCCAGGCGCCCAACCCGCTCTCGGCCGCCGGATCTCCGTCGGGTCGGTCAGCGTTCACGACTGCGAGCTGTGGCCAGACATCGGCACGGCGGCCAATATAGCAGCGTCGCGCGCGGGGGGCGTAGCCGGACTTGCCGGTCGACGGCGGGCTGGCTCATGTCTGGGCGCAGCCCGCCGCCGGATCGATTCAGTTACAGAGACGGGCGGCGAAGGCGTCGCCCTCGCCGACGTCGGTGATCGAGACGGACCCCAAGGTCGTCGTTCCGCCGAACGAGCCGCCGATCGCGACGTCGCTGGAGGGGAGGCCACCGCCACGCCCAGGGCCTCTCCCGAGCCGTTGCTGGTGGTCGTCGCGCCTTCGACCCAGGTCAGGGCTGTCACGCGCGCTCCGCTCAATGAAGCAATGACGTATCGGAAGCATCGGCGCGACGAATCGCAATGAAGCGGCAATCATCAGGTCCCGGGTCCAGGCTCACGCCCGGCTGAGGTCGAAGGGGCGCGATCCGACGCGGCCCGGCGGGCGCGCCGTTGGAACTCCGGCACGATTCGTGTTTTGTTTGCCCGCCTCATGACCCCCCACCGAGCCGGACTCTGCGCCGCCATGTTCTGGGCGCTCCCCGCCCTGGCTGCGCCGGCGGTGCCGCCCGCCGCCGTCCCCTACACCTGGAAGAGCGTTCAGATCGTCGGCGGCGGGTTCGTCGACGGGTTCGTCTTCCACCCGACGGCCAGGGACGTCCTCTACGCCCGCACCGACATCGGCGGCGCCTACCGCCGCAACCCGAAGACGCGACGCTGGGAGCCGCTGCTCGATTGGGTCCCGTACGCCGACCTGAACCTGATGGGCGTCGAGAGCATCGCCCTCGATCCGTCGGACCCGAACAAGGTGTACCTGGCCTGCGGGACCTACACGGCGCCCGAGGTCCCCGACGGCGCGATCCTGCACTCGTCCGATCGGGGGCGGACGTTCGCGCGCACGAACGTCCCGATCAAGTTCGGCGGCAACGAGGCCGGCCGCGGCAACGGCGAGCGGATGGCGGTCGACCCGAACGACGGCCGGGTCCTCTTCCCCGGCACCCGTCACGCGGGGCTCTGGAAGAGCACCGACGGCGCGGTCACCTGGAACAGGGTGACGACCTTCCCCGCCGACGTGCTGCAGCTGCCGCCCGAGGAGGCCAAGCTGCCGGCCTGGAGCGGCGGCGGGCGCAGCAGCATCGTGTTCGTGGTCTTCGATCCGTCGAGCGGCGCCCAGGGGACGCCCACCCGGACGATCTACGCCGGCGTCTCGGTGATGGGGCGGCCCGGGCTTCTGCGCAGCGACGACGGCGGTGTGTCCTGGAAGCCCGTCGCCGGACAGCCGACCAAGTACCGGCCCAACCACGCGGTCCTCGCCGCCGACGGCAACCTGTTCATCAGCTACGGGACCGACCCGGGGCCGATGCCCATGGTCGACGGCGCGATCTGGAAGCTGGACACGCACGCCGGACGCTGGACCGACATCACGCCCGACAAGCCGACCGCCGACCGGAAGTTCGGCTACGGCGCCGTGGCCGTCGACGCGCACGACCCCAAGGCGCTGATCGCCAGCTCGTTCTATCGTCCGAAAGGCGAAGAGGTCTTCCGCACCACCGACGGCGGCGCGAGCTGGAAGCCCGTCTTCGCCGGCGGGGGCGTCTACGACTACGCCAAGGCGCCGTACGTGAAGGACACCGACATCCACTGGTTGTTCGACATCGAGATCGACCCGTCCAACCGGGACCACGCGCTGTTCACGACCGGCTATGGCGGCTGGGAGACCCACGACCTGACGAACGTCGACAAGGGCCGCCCGACCCACTGGACCGTCATGAGCCCCGGGATCGAGGAGACGGTCGCGCTGGCGCTCTACAGTCCGACCAAGGGGGCGCCGCTGGTCACGGCGATCGGCGACTACTCCGGGTTCGTGCACCGCGATCTCGACAAGCCAGCCCCGGACGGCAACCCCAAGCCGCCGTTCCTCGGCAACACCAAGGACGTGGGCGGCGCCGAGCGCAACCCGACCGTCATGGTGCGCGTCGGCCGCGCGCGCAAGGCCGACAAGAACCTCGGCTACACGCTCGACGGGGGCAAGACCTGGCACGAGCCGGCCTCGGTCCCCGACGACAAGGCCGCCGAAGGGGACATCGCGGTCTCCACCGACGGCGCCATCTGGGTCTGGACGCCGCGCGAGGAGGTTCCGTACGTCACGTCCGACAAGGGCGCCACCTGGACCGCCTGCGCCGGGCTCGGCAAGGGGACGCGCGTGGTCGCCGATCGCGTGGACCCCAAGCGCTTCTACGCGCTGGCGCTGTTCGACGGGAAGCTGTTCGAGAGCACCGACGGCGCGCTGCACTTCGCCGCGCGGCCGCTGGTGCTGCCGGGCGGGCTGCCGAAGCGCGGCGGCAACGGCAACGACAACCGCACCGATCGTGGCGACGACCGCGGCGGACAGGATCGCCTCTACACCACGCCCGGGCGGGCGGGCGATCTCTGGCTGGCGGCGTACGAGGGCCTCTACCACGCGCCCGACGGAAACACCTTCACGCGCCTGCCGCCGGTCGACCAGATCCACGCCTTCGGCTTCGGCAAGGCGGCGCCCGGCGCCAAGACGCCGGCGCTGTACCTGGTGGGGACGGTGCAGGGGCAGCGCGGGTTCTTCCGCACCACCGACGGCGGCGCCAGCTGGCTGCGCATCAACGACGACCAGCACCAATGGGGGCTGGTCCTGCAGATCACCGGCGACCCGAAGAAGTTCGGCCGCGTCTACGTCGGCACGCACGGCCGCGGCACCTTCTACGGGGATCCGAAGTGACCGGTCGGATCGAAGCTCGGCGTCTGCTGACGGCCAGCCTGATGGTCTTGCTGACAACCGCGCCGGCGTTGGCGGCCGATCCGCCGCGCATCACCAGCTATCGCAACCCGGTGCTCCCGGGCTTTCACCCCGATCCCAGCGTGGTGCGCGTGGGCGAGTGGTTCTATCTGGTGACCAGCTCGTTCGAGTTCTTCCCCGGCGTGCCGATTCACCGCAGCCGCGACCTGGTCCACTGGGAGCCGCTCGGCTACGTGCTCTCGCGCGATTCGCAGCTGCCGCTCGCGACCGCCGGGCCGTCGGGCGGGATCTTCGCGCCCACCATCCGCTACCACCACGGGACGTTCTACGTGATCACGACCAACGTCTCGCACGGCAAGACGTTCTTCGTGACCGCCAAGGATCCGGCCGGGCCCTGGTCAGAGCCGGTCTGGCTCTCGGGGCTGGAGGGCATCGACCCCAGTCTCTTCTTCGACGACGACGGCAAGGTCTACCTGACGTCGACCGGCAGCGCGCCGGGGATCTACGCCGCGCAGATCGACGTCGCGACCGGCAAGCTGCTGACCCCGCAGCGCCTGATCTGGACGGGCACGGGTGGGCGCTATCCGGAGGGGCCGCACCTCTACAAGATCGGCGGGCGCTATTACCTGATGATCTCCGAAGGCGGGACCGAGTACGGGCACATGGTCACCATGGCGCGCGCCAGCTCGCCCTGGGGGCCGTTCGAGCCGTGCCCGCGCAACCCGATCCTCACCCACCGCAACACGCCGCTCAGCCAGCCGATCCAGGGCACCGGCCACGCCGATCTGGTCCAGGACGGCGAGGGGAGCTGGTGGATGGTGTTCCTGGCGTTCCGCCCGCAGGGCGGCTTCTACTGGCAGCACCTGGGGCGCGAGACGTTCCTGGCGCCCGTCCGCTGGGACGCGCAGGGGTGGCCGGTGGTCAACGAGGGCAAGCCGATCGCGCTCGACGAGTCGGTGCGCGGCCTGCCGGCGCGGCCGGCGCCGGTGCCGCCGGTGCGCGACGACTTCAACGGGCCGCTCGGTCTGAGCTGGAACTTCCTGCGCAACCCCGTGCGCGCCAGCTACTCGACGACCGAGCGCCCCGGCTGGCTGGTGCTGCACGGGACCGCGGTGTCGCTGGAGCAGCCCGACGGCGTCTCGCCGACCTTCCTCGCGCGCCGGCAGGAGCACCTGCACGCCCGTATCGCCACCCGCCTTGACTTCGTTCCCGGGCGTGACGGCGAAGAGGCGGGGCTGGTGCTCTACCGGTCGCCGCGCCACCGCTACGAGCTCGGCGTCCGCCGCGGCCCGGGCGGGCGCGAGGTCTTCGTCCGCCAGACCATCGGCGCCTACGTCTCGACGGTGACGGCGGCCGCGCCGGCGCCGGGCCGCGAGCCGCTGATTCTGCAGATCGACGCCGAGCCGACCAGGTACGCCTTCTCCTGGGGAACCGCGCCGGACCACCTGAAGCCGCTGGGCGCCGCCGAGCCGCGCCTGCTGTCGACCGAGGTCGCGGGTGGCTTCATCGGCACGACGGTCGGCCCTTACGCGCTGGCGCCGGCCGGCGCCGCCGCACCCGTCCCCGCCGCCTTCGACTGGTTCGATTACGAGCCGCGCCCGTAACAACACGAAAGACCCCTATGCACAGACGAACCCGCGCTCTCCTGATCACGACCCTGCTCGGCGTGACGCCGTCGTTCTCGTGCCTGCGTCCGCCGCCCCGCAATCCCGGCGACACCGCCGGCGCCGGGGCCACCACCGGCCCGGCCGTCGCCGCCGCGACGCCGCCGCCGCTGGAGAAGATGACCGAGCTGGACGCCTGGACGGCGGTCGGTCAGATGACCCCCGGCATCAACATCGGCAACACGCTGGACAACACGACGATCTGGGAGACCGGCTGGGGAAACCCGCTCATCACCAAGGAGTACGTGCAGAGCCTGGCCAAGCTCGGCTTCCGGACCGTCCGCCTGCCGGTGGCCTGGAACACCTTCGCCGACGAGGGGCGCATCCTGCCCGACAAGATGGGCCGCGTCCGCGAGGTGGTCGACTGGATCACCGGCGCCGGCATGTTCTGCGTCATCGACATCCACTGGGACGGCGGCTGGATCGACTCCGACGTCAAGGACAAGTTCCCGGCCACGTTCCAGACCTTCAGCGCCGACGCCGAGAAGAAGTTCCGGTCGTACTGGGAGCAGATCTCGACGTTCTTCGCCGGCAAGAACGAGAAGGTGATCTTCGAGGCGCTGAACGAGGAGACCAACTTCAGCGGCGCGGGCTCGGACAAGAAGGCCTACGAGATGCTGACCCACGTGAACCAGGTGTTCATCGACACCGTGCGGAAGACCGGCGGCAACAACGCCAAGCGGCTGCTGGTCGTCACCGGGTACTCCACCGACATCAAGAAGACCTGCGGCTTCGACTACAAGCTGCCCAAGGACACCGTCCCGCACCGGATCTTCATCTCCGTGCACTACTACACGCCGTATCAGTTCTGCGGCCTGACCGAGGACGCCGACTGGGGGAAGATGATGCCCACCTGGGGAACGCCCGAGGACGAGAAGCAGCTGACGGAGCTGTTCGATCAGATGAAGGGGTTCTGCGCGACCAACGACATCCCGGCGTTCATCGGCGAGTTCGGCGTCACCGAGAAGAAGGAGTCGGCCTCGCGCGTGCGCTGGTTCTCGGCGGTCGCCAGCGCCGCGCTGTCACGGCGGATGGTGCCCGTGCTCTGGGATATCGGGAAAGACGTGTCACGCGACGCGCCGTATCGCGCCAGCCCGGATCTGGAAAAGTCGCTGCCGGCCTTCAGGCGCGCCCCCGCGGCAGCCCCCGCGCCGTAGCCACCGCGCGGGCGGGGCGGTGTCGGGGCGCTTGACCCGATGGCTGGTAACGTTCCCACGATCGGCCTATAGTCGCCGTCCCATGGCAGGGCCGGTCTCGAACAGCGGATGGAAGTCGCTCGTTGTGCTGCTCGCGCTCTCTTCTGCGGTGCTTTCCTGCGCCGCCAGCCCGGATGGCGGCGGGGGGACCGGCGGCGACGGGACCGGCACGACGGGGACGGGTGGCACGCCCGTTTCCGGAACGGGCGGAACACCGGTTAACGGTACCGGCGGAGCCACGTCGGGCGCAACGGGTGGGCGCCCCGGGACCGGCGGCACCACGGTTTCTGGAACCGGCGGCTCGCTCAGTACCGGCGGCGGCACGGGCGGCGGCACGGGCGGCGGCACCGGCGGGTTGCCCGGCACCGGAGGGACGAAGGCCACCGGCGGATCGTCGGGTGGCGCCTGCGTCGGAACGCTCACGCTGTGCAGCGGGACCTGCGTCGACACGACCGGCAGCCAGAACAACTGCGGCACCTGCGGAAAGGCCTGTCGCTCGGATCAATCGTGCTGGGAGAGCGCCTGCATCTGTCCGACCGGGCAGGGCGACTGCAGCGGCGCGTGCAAGGACATCACCAGCAGCACCGCCAACTGCGGCGCCTGCGGCAACGTGTGCGCCACCGGCGCGACCTGCGTCACCGGGACTTGCACCTGTCCGACCGGCCAGACGGCCTGCAGCGGCGCCTGCACGAACATGAACACCGACGCCAAGAACTGCGGCAAGTGCGGCAACGTCTGCGGCAGCGGCACGCAGTGCCTGTTCGGCGCCTGCCTGGATCCGACCAGCCTCAGCTGCTCGCCGGCCTCGAAGGCGAACACGACGTCGACCAGCGGCGGGTCGATCACGCTGGGCAAGTACTGGATCAACAACAACCTGTGGGGCGCCAGCACGGGCTCGGGGACGCAGTCGATCTGGTCGACCTGCCAGCAGGGCGATCTGATCGGCTGGGGGACCAGCTGGAACTGGACCGGGACGTCCAACAAGGTGAAGTCGTACTCCAGCTCCGTGCTCGGCTGGCAGTACGGCTGGAAGCTGACCGGCGGCGGCCTGCCGCTGCAGATCTCCTCGACCAGCGCCCTGAACTGCGGCTGGGCCTTCACCTTCAGCAACACGGGCGGGTCGGCCGACGTCTCGTACGACATCTTCCTGCACACCATCCAGATGCCGGGGAGCAACGACACCCCCACCGACGAGATCATGATCTGGCTGTACACGGCGAACGGCGCCGCGCCGACGGGGACCAAGCAGACGACGGTCACCATCGATCAGACCAGCTGGGATCTCTACAGGGGCACGACGACCTGGAACGTCTTCTCGTACGTGCGCACGGCGAACGCCACCAGCGCCGTCGTCAACATCAAGGACTTCATGAACGACCTGGTCTCGCGCGGCTGGGTCGCGTCGTCGAAGTACATCACCAGCGTCCAGTCGGGCACCGAGATCTTCACGGGGATCGGCGAGCTCGACACCACCGGTTATTACTGCCGCGTTCAATAACCTCACTCAGGCCGGAGCCCACATGAACTCGACGTCGCGTTTCGTTCTCGAACGATTTGGTTTGGTGTTGCTGGTCGGCGCCTGGATGGGGTGCTCCTCGCCCGCCACGACCACCGGGAATTCGAACCACACGGGTGGCACGACCGGCGGCAACGGCACGGGCGGGACGACGGG
>CAZTZM010000167.1:0-4509 GCA_964618005.1 uncultured Myxococcales bacterium | reverse complement strand
TCGCGCCGGACGGACGCAAGCTGAGCTACGGTGCGCTCGCGCGGAGCGCCGCGTCGATCGATCCGCCAGCCGAGCCGCCAGCCGAGCCGCCGGGGCTGGCGTTCACCAGGTCGCGCACCTGACCGCGCAGGTCGTCCAGGCCGCGGGCGCGCATCTCGAACACCGGCGCGTCTGCCGAGGCCGGCGTGGTGCGGACGAAGTCGGCGCCCGTCCGATCGGGGACGTTCACGATCCAGCGGCCCGTGCCGGCCTCGCGGCCGACCGCGCGCTTGCCCTGCGTCATCCCGACGACGCTGCTCTTGTCGGCCGGCCCGTGCAGGAAAAGCAGCGCCCGCTCGCCCACCGCGAAGCGGGGCATCCCGTCGACGGTCATCGTGATGTCGCCGACCGTCCCGCCGGGCTGCACGACTTGCAGGTGCGTCGCCTGCGCGGCGCCGCCTTTCCAACTCTCGACCACCGCCACGTCGATGGTGGTCGAGATCCGGTCGTGGCGGCTGTTCCAGGCCGACTGGATCGACTTCACGTCGACGACCGCGATCCGGTCCGCGCGCGCGACCAGCGTCGGCAGATCCAGCGCCAGGAGCAGCGAGGCGCCCGCCGGCGTCGCGAGCGCCAGGGCGAGCACCGCGGCGAGCGGTGCGGTCAGCCGGTGCTGGGGGCGCATCCGGGATGTATCATAAGGCCTCTGCCCCCGTTTGTAGAGGCGGCGCCCGTCACGAAGACGAGGGACCGGGAGTGGCAGGGGCGGTGCCGCCGCCGCCGCCGGCCGGTGCGGGTGGCGCCGGGGCCGGCGGTGTCGTGGTCGAGGTCCGGGCGTGCGGCGTGGCGCGGACGTGATATGCGCCACCCGTGCCGGGGAGCGCCGGACTGGCCTGGGCCTTCTCGCGCGCCAGCTCCATGAATCGGTACTGACTGCGCACCGCGCGGGGGCTGGCCGCCGAAACGCCGTTCGCGGCCGGTTCGGGGCGGACGCGCGTGTAGCTGCCGTCCGGCCCCAGCCGCCGCGCCTTGACGTTGTCGGCCAGCGCGATCCCCAGGATCTCGTCCAGCACGCGATCGCGCAGCCCCTCGTCCTCGATCGGGAACATGACCTCGACGCGGCGCTGGAAGTTGCGCGGCATCCAGTCGGCCGATGACAGATAGACCTCGCGCTTGCCGCCGTTCCCGAACGCGAAGATGCGCGCGTGCTCCAGGAAACGATCGACGATGCTGGTGACCCGGATGTTCTCGCTGGTCCCGGGCACGCCCGGGCGCAGGCAGCAGATGCCCCGCACGACGAGATCGATCGACACGCCCGCCTGCGAGGCGCGGTAGAGCGCCTTGATGACCGGCGCGTCGACCAGTGCGTTCATCTTGGCCACGATCCGCCCCCGCGTCCCCAGCGCCGCCTCGCGATCGATGAGGGCGATGATCCGCTCTTGCAGCCCGACCGGCGCCACGGCGAACTTCTTCCACGACGGCGGCGACGAGTAACCCGTCAGCAGGTTGAACAGCGCCCCCGCGTCGTCCGCGTAGGCGTCACGCGCCGTGAAGTAAGAGAGGTCGCCGTAGATGCGCGCGGTCGCCGGGTTGTAGTTGCCGGTCGAGAGGTGCACGTAGCGCTTGATCCGATTCCCCTCGCGGCGGACGACCAGCGCGACCTTGCAGTGGGTCTTGAGGCCGATCAGGCCGTAGACGACGTGGACGCCCGCGTCCTCCAGCGTGCGGGCCCACTGGATGTTGGGCGCCTCGTCGAAGCGCGCCTTCAGCTCGACGACGGCCGTGACCTGCTTGCCGTTCTCGGCGGCGCGGATGAGCGCGCGCACGATCGCCGAGTCGGCGCTGGTCCGGTACAGCGTCTGCTTGATCGCCAGGACGTTGGGATCGGCGGCCGCCTCGGCGATGAACTCGACCACGTCCTCGAAAGACTCGTAGGGGTGCTGCAGCAGCACGTCGCGTTGGGCGATGACGCGGAAGATGTCCTCGTACTCCTGCAGCGGCGGCACGATCTGCGGCGAGAACGGCTCGTCGCGGTACTCGCGCAGGTCCTCGCGCGAGCCGATCGGCGCCAGATCGGCCAGGTGCAGCGGCCCGTCGCAGCGGTAGATGTCGTCGTTCTCCAGCCGCAGCGCCGCGGACAGGAAGCTCACCACCTCGGCCGGCGTGTCGTGGGCGATCTCCAGCCGCACGGCGCTGCCGCGCTCGCGCCGCCGCAGCTCTTTCTGGATCGTCTTGAGCAGATCGTCGGCCTCGTCCTCGTCGATCGACAGGTCGAAGTTGCGGGTGACCCGGAACGGGCTGCAGCCCACCACGCGAAAGCCGGGGAACAGCTCGCCCGCGTGCAGCGCGATGAGATCCTCGAGCAGCACGAACGAGAACCGCCCGCCGCCGGGCACCTCGGTGACGCGCGGGAGCACCGACGGCACCTGGACGACCGCCACCATGGTCTCCCGGCGCGCGACGCGATCGTGATCGCGGTGCATCAGCACCGCCAGGTTCAAGCTGCGGTTGCGCAGCATCGGGAACGGGTGATTCGGGTCGACGGCCAGCGGCGTCAGCACCGGCCAGACCTCGCGCGCGAAGTAGGGGGCCAGGTGCGCCTTCTGCTCGGCGCTGAGATCCGCCGGACGCAGCGGTCGGATCCCGGCCTCGGCCAGGCGGGGCGCCACCTCCTCGCGCCAGGTGCGGTACAGCTCCGCCACCATGGCGTGGGTGCGGGTGCTGATCGCGCTCAGCTGCTCGGCGGGCGTCAGCCCGTCGGGGGGCGTCTCGGCGACGTTCCCCGACAGCTGCTGCTTGAGGCCCGCCACCCGCACCATGAAGAACTCGTCCAGGTTGGACGCGACGATGGCCAGGAACTTGAGCCGCTCGACCAGCGGCACGCTCGGATCGCGCGCCTCTTCCAGGACGCGTTCATTGAACCCGAGCCAGGAGAGCTCGCGGTTGATGAACAGCTTCGCGCTCGCCGGATCGTCGACGACCGCCGGCCTGGCGACGACCTTACGCGCGCGACGACGAGCCACGGCTCATTTTACCCCAGGGGCGGACCCGACGGTCGGAGCCTGTCCTAATGAGCTTCGGACAGGAAGCCGTTGCGGCGTTCGGGGCCCTGGAAGGTGACCTGGACGGCGCGGCGATCGCGGCGGTGGCCGTGGGCGCGCAGGCGGGCGCCCTTCAGCGTCTCCTCGACGAGATCCTCGAACGACAGGCCGGCGGCGTGGGCGATCTTCGGGAGCAGGCTGGTCGGCGTCATGCCGGGGAGGGTGTTCACCTCCAGCACGACCTCGTTTCCACGGTCGCTGACGATCAGGTCGACCCGTGTCGCCCCTTCGCAGCCCAGCGCATCATTGGCGAGAGTGGCCAGGCGCAGCACCGACCGGTAGCGCTCCGGCGACAGGCGGGCCGGCAGGTGATACTCGGTCCGGCCGCTCGTGTACTTGTTGCGGAAGTCGTAGAACCCGCGCTTGGGGACGATCTCGACCGCGCCCATCGGCTTGCCGTCCAGCAGACCGACCGAGATCTCCTTCCCCTCGATGAAGCGCTCGACCAGCACGTCGTCGTCGAAGCGCAGCGCCTGCTCGACCGCCGACTCCAGCTCCAGCTCGTCGCGCGCGATCCGGATCCCCAGCGACGATCCTTCGCCCGCCGGCTTGACGATGACCGGGAAGCCGAACGAGCCGTGCGTCTCCAGCAGGTCCTCGCCACCGTCGGACTGGACCACATAGCCCGGCGCCGTCGGCAGGTTGTTGAGGCGGAAGAACTCCTTGGCGCGCACCTTGTTCATCGCCAGGCCGGAGGCCAGCACGCCCGAACCGGTGTAGGGGATACCGAGCAGCTCGAGCAGCCCCTGGATGCAGCCGTCCTCGCCGTACCGGCCGTGGAGGGCCAGGAAAGCCACGTCGATGCGGGCCTGCCGCAGGACCAGGTCGACATCGCGGTCGACGAACAGCGGCCAGACGTCATAGCCGCGGTCGGCCAGGGCGGCCACCACCGCCTCGCCGGAGCGAATCGAGATGTCCCGCTCCGCCGAGAGACCGCCCATGAGCACGCCGATCTTGCGCTGTCCGATCATCATCCACGGGTAACCTCGCCGCCCGCAGCCGTCAAAAAATCTCCTCGCAAGCTCCCGAACCTCCAACGCGAGTTTTCCCTTTCAGAACCCGCGGACGGGTTCCGAACCTCCCGCGATGCGCTCGGATGGGCAAAGCCCATCCTCCCGCGACGCGAGTTTTCCCTTTCAGAACCCGCGGACGGGTTCCGAACCTCCCGCGACGCGAATCTTCATCTGTGATAAAGACCTCCGCCATGACGTTTCTGGAGGCGGCTTTCGAGGTCCTTCGCCGCGAGGGGCGGCCGCTACACTTCAAGGAGCTGACGGAGCGCGTGCTCGGGAAGAAGCTGCTCACATTCGTGGGTCGCACGCCCGAGGTCACGATGCAGACACAGCTGACGGCGGCGGTGAAAAAGGCGCCGGGGAATCCTTTCGTTCGGGTCAAGCCGGGGGTCTTCGGTCTCCTGCGCTACCCGGAG
>CAZTZM010000166.1:0-11232 GCA_964618005.1 uncultured Myxococcales bacterium | reverse complement strand
TGCTCGCCGGGCGCGTCAGCGAGGTCTCCACCTTCCCGTCGAACGGCGCCAACTGGTACTGGGACGGCCTCTGGCGCACGCCCTGGGCCTGGGCGATCTACCTCGCGAAGACCGGCGACACCGCCTTCGTCTCGCAGTACTTCCACGATGACGCCAGCGCCTCCAGCAGCTGGGGGCCCAGCATCTACACCCAGATGCACCAGATCCCGGGGATGCTCACCAACGGGTATCTCGCGCAGTCGAACGACAACGACTCGGAGGGGGTCTGGGTGTTCGACGACTACTCGGCGCTGGTGGGGCTCGCCTCCTACAAGTACATCGCCACCCAGATCGGCAACGCCACCGAAGCGACCTGGGCCGACACGGAGATGACGACGATCATCAACGGCACGAACAAGGGCATCCAGGCCAACGAGTCGGCCAACAACTTCTCGCACCTGCCGTGCGAGGTCACCGTGCCGTCGAACGCCGGCAATCCGCCGACCGGCGACCGCTGCGGCAACGCCGGCGACGCCAACTGGGCCTCGATGGTCTACGTCGGCGAGAACGCCTGGGACTCCTACCTCATGGGCGCGCCGCTGACCGGCATCCTGGGGGACGCCACGCAGTCCGACGGCGTCTACGACTGGGGCTTCCAGCGCCTCAACGGCGTCCTGCCCTTCCCGACGCTGGGCGGCTACTCAACGACGGCCAGCCTGAACTACAGCACCGCGAACAACACCGGCTACTCGCAGGGGGGGCTTTACGGCACCAAGTACCGGACGCTGCCGCTCACCAGCTATGCCTGGCAGATCGAGACGACCACCGCCGGTCCCTACTCGTGGTGGGAGTGCGACGGCAGTCCGCCCGTCACCAGCGATCCGTGGGCCGGCAACCACCCCGACTTCTATTTCGGCGCCAGCCCCTACGCCTGGACGCTGGCGGCCCAGAGCCTGGCGCTCATCGACTCGCTGGCGGCGGAGGGCTTCGCGGCCACCGCCAGCGGCAGCTCATTCAGCTTCACCCGCACGCTGCACATCGGACGCGGCGTCCCTGACGCCTGGCTGGCGTCCGGGCAGACGATCTCCGTCCAGAACCTGACCGGCTCGTTCAGCATGACCAGCTGCGCGCGCGACACCTACGGCGTCACGATCAGCACCGGTTCCGCGTCGCCGCGGGTGATCACCGTGACCCTCTGCGGCTCGCTCCCGAACGGCGCCATCACCGTCGACTTGCCGACCCTGGCCAGCGCCGGCGTCGGCAGCGTGACCGGCGGGACCTACAGCGCCAGCACCGGGAGCGTCACGGTCACGCCGGGCACGAAGACCGTCACCATCACGCTGGCCAAGTAAGCGCGAACGGCCATCACTTCGATGGCGCCACGGTCACCGCCAGCTCATAAGGATCGTCCAGGCCCTGCGGCGGGGGTTGCTTCGGATCCGCTGCCGGGGCCAGCTGGCGGGCGACGCCGATCAGCACGGGGGTGCCCGGCTTTGCCTCGACGCTGAACTCCTCGCTCTCGCCGGCGCCGTGCCGATCGATGATGGTCCGCTGATCGTTCGGGTCGCGGAGCAGCACCACGTCGACCCCCGCGGGCGCGGTCACGGTTGCGGTCAGCCGGCCCGTGCTGGCCACCGAGATGGTGTACCAGTCGCGGTCCTCCGGGCTCCCGAGATACCCGCGCACCCGGGCGGGCGCGGTCACGGCGGTGGCCGCGGTCGGCCAGTCGTTGGGCTCGATCTCCCATCCGGGCCGCGGCGCGCCCCAGTGCACCGTCAGGGCGTACGGCTCGGGGGCGTCGGCGGTCGCGGGCGTCCCCTGGATCCAGAGCTCGCGCACCGCCAGGTAGACCTCGACGGGGCCGATCGAGATCGGCTGCAACCACTCGCCCCAGCCCCGCCCGTGGGCGTCGCTCTTGGCGAGGCGCTGGCCCTGTGAATCGTAGAGCTCCAGCACCAGATCGACGTTCGGGATCCCCTCGAGGCGGGCGTCCAGCAGCCGGGGGCCCTTGCCCGCCGGGACCCGGAAGAAATCGACGTCGCCGCTGCCGTCGGCATTCAGCTTCCCGATCGTGCCGCGCACGGGCACGCCCAGAGGAAGAAGGTTCGCGTAGCCGGGCGTGTTGTTCGGCTCGTGCTCGACCACGTCGGGTCGATCGCCCCCGTAGCGCTGGACCAGGAACGCCGCCCCGGCGATCAAGGCAGCGGCGGCAACCGGCAGGAGCAGCCGCCGCACGAGTCGGCGGCGTCGCAACCCCCACTCGAACTCGTCGACGTCCGAGCGCCGCAGGCGGTCCGCGGCGTCGACGATGTCCGAGTCGTCGATGGCGACGGTGGGCGCCTCGGAGGTCGGCGAGGCAGAGAGGCTCTCGAGCGCGATCGGTTGCTGCACCCTCGGGGCGTCGCTCAGACTGGTTTCACCCAGAGCGCGCTCGAGGTCGGCTCGCAACGCCGCGGCCGTCTGGTAGCGATCGGCCGGGGACTTGGCCATTGCGCGCAGGACGATCCGATCGGCATCGGGCGGCAGCGCCCGATGGGGGGCGCGCTCGCGCGGGGGGACCACCTGCTCGGTGAGGTGCTTGGCCAGGACGCTCATCGGTGACGGCGCCTCGAACGGCGGGACGCCGGTGAGCACCCGGTAGAGCGCGGCGCCCACGCTGTAGAGATCGGCGCGCGCGTCGAGCGGCTCGCCGCGCACCTGTTCCGGCGCCATGTAGTGGGGCGTTCCGAGCACCTGACTCTCCGAGCTGACCGCCGTCGCGTACGGGTCCGTCACCCGCTCGCGCAGCTTGGCGAGGCCAAAGTCCAGCACCTTGACGTGCTCGGTGCCGTCGCGGCGTCTGACCACCATCAGGTTCTCGGGTTTGAGGTCCCGATGCACGATGCCGGCGTCGTGCGCTTCGCCGAGGCCGGAGCAGACCTGAAGAAAGAGGCGCGCCGCTCGTCCGAATGACCAGGGACCTTCGCGGCGCAGCACCGCCGCCAGATCGTCTCCCCTGACGTACTCCATCACCAGATAGAACGCGCCGTCGTGCTGGCCGAAGTCGAACGTCTGGACGATGTTGGGGTGATCCAGCCGGCTCACGGCTTGGGCTTCGGTGCGAAATCGGCGCACCATCTCGGGCTTCCCGGCGATTTCCGGCGCCAGCACCTTCATCGCCGCCATCTTCCCGAGGTGGAGGTGCTCCACGCGATAGACGACCCCCATCCCGCCGGCCCCGAGCCGCGCGACCACCCGGTACCGACCGTCGACGATGCGACCGAGCCAGTCGCCGCCCTGGTCGCCGTCGTCCCGGGCCAACGTCCCACACTGCCCGCAAAATCGGGCCGCCGGCTCGAGGGCCGCCGAGCAGTAAGCGCAGGCCGTCACGAAAGAAGCCTACAGGGCCGCGCGGGCGACGCCAAAATTGCCCGCTGCGGCGTATGGTCCCGTTTCGGCTGAAAGACCGAGGCCGGGGACCGTTCTACAGAAGAGGGGGGCAACATGAGTCGAAGGCCTTACGATCCGGCGGCGCACCTGAGGGCGAGCCACGGGCGTCATCTGGTCAGGCCGGCGCTGCGGCCGGGGACTGTCGCGACCCGACCGCATCCGCTTCGCGATCTGCCAGCGGTCGCCGCGCCGCCGCCGATCGGCGAGCTGAACAACGGGAGTCCCAGTGATGTCCTCTTGCAAGGCTTCCACTACACCAGCTTCAAGTCGAGCCCGACCTCCTGGTACGCGATCCTGGCCGCCAACGCGGCGGTCATTCGGACCGCGCCGTTCGACGCCGTCTGGCTGCCCCCCGCCAGCGAAGCGGCGGACGGCGAGGGGTACATGCCGACGCGCTGGAACGTGTTCGACTCGTCGTACGGAACGGCCGCCGAGCTGAACGCGGCGCTCGCCGCTCTCGGTCCGGTGCGAACCATCGCCGACGTGGTCGTGAATCACCGCTGCGGCGCCGAGACCGCGCTGGCGGACTTCGCCGATCCGCCGTTTCCGAATCAAACCGGCGCCATCTGCCGGGACGACGAATGCGGCTGCGGAACCGGCGGTTACGACACCGGAGAGGGGCAGCCCGCGGCGCGCGATCTGGACCACACGAATCCCGACGTTCAGGCCGCGATCGCCCAGTACCTGACGGTCCTGAAGGGGCTCGGGTTCACGGGCTGGCGGTACGACGAGGCGAGGGGCTACGCCGGATCGTTCGTCGGCCTCTACAACGACGGTTCGGCGCCCTATCTGTCCGTGGGCGAATACTGGGACGCCGACCGGCAGAACGTCATGAACTGGATCGACGCCACCCGCGGGCGGTCGATGGCGTTCGATTTCCCGACCCGCGCGCAGCTCAAGACCGTCCTGGCCCAGCGGGTGTTCTGGTCGATGAACGTCGGCGGCAAGCCGCCCGGCGCGATTGGCTGGTGGCCGGCCATGAGCGTGACCTTCCTGGAGAATCACGACACCGACAAGGACAGCACCCACCCCGATGAGTTCGGGGACGGCGACCAGGTGCTGCAGGGATATGCCTATCTTTTGACCCACCCCGGGATTCCCTGTGTCTTCTGGCCGCACTACTTTGACTACGGCCCCACCATCCAGGCCAAGATCAAGGCGCTCATCGCGATCCGGAAGGCCGCCGGTCTGCAACGCGCCAGCGTGGTCAACATCGTGGCCGCGGACGACGCCAAGTACGCCGCGATCGTCGACGCCAAGGTCGCCGTCAAGATCGGTCCCGGCCCCTGGGATCCGGGACCCGGCTGGAACGTCGCCACCGACGGAAACGACTACGCGGTCTGGACGACGGCGTGATCGGCGTGCTGGAAGACGGCGCGGCCCCACGGTGTTGCCAGGAGGCGTGAACCCGGTTCACTCGGGGGAGCGGCGGGGGCGCGACACAGCCAGGAATCCGCTGGCATCGTCGTTGCTGCTATCCCACCTCGAGATCCAGGTAGCTGCAACTGTTGTCGCCGGCGCTCCGGGCGACCGACGCCAGCCGAGAGCTTCGCGACAACAGGCTGGTTACCGTACGCCCGAAGCATGCGCGCCAAGCGACGGGCGTTCGGACTTAACATCAAGTGATGAAGCTGGCCGCCGACCGCTTTCGCGTCCCTGAGGGCGAGTCTGTCAAGTTGAAAGCGTGGCCCACGTCGATCAAGCCGGTCTATGGATCGAAGGCCGAATATCAGGACCTCCTCGCCGATCACGTCGCTCGGTTGAGCAAGCTTCAGAAGCTCCTGTACGCGTCGAACCAGTTCGCCCTCCTGGTGATCTTTCAGGCCATGGACGCGGCAGGAAAGGACGGCGCCATCGCGCACGTGATGTCGGGCGTTAACCCGCAGGGGTGCCAGGTATTCAGCTTCAAGCACCCGAGCGCGGAGGAGCTGGAGCACGACTTTCTGTGGCGGACGACCCGCTGCCTGCCCGGGCGGGGCCGGATCGGGATCTTCAATCGGTCGTACTACGAAGAGGTGCTCATAGTGCGGGTTCACCCGGAGATCCTGCGAGGCGAGGGACTTCCGGGGCCCAGGAGAGACGGCGAAAGGATCTGGCGCGAGCGATACGCATCGATCCTGGGACTCGAGCGCCACCTGAACCGGAACGGGACGCGGGTCGTCAAGTTCTTCCTGCACCTTTCGAAGGACGAACAGCGCAAACGCCTTTTGGAGCGTATCGACGATCCGGACAAACGCTGGAAGTTCAGCCAGGACGATGTCGAGGAGCGCAAATACTGGGGCGCGTACAGGAAGGCCTATCAGGCCTGTCTGAGCGCCACGAGCACGACCAACGCCCCCTGGTACGTCGTGCCCGCGGACGACAAGAAGAACGCGCGGCTGATCGTCTCGCAGGTCCTGGTCGAGACACTTGGCGCCTTGAAGATGCGGTACCCGGCGCTGTCACCGAGGCGTCTCAGAGAGCTGCGCGCCATCCGCCGGCAGCTGGCAAAGTCGTAGCTGGCCGCCGGCGCGTCCGAGATCGAGCGCCTTGTGTTGCGGGCGTTCGTCTCCACCATCTCATCGTGGAAACCGTTCACCGAAAGCGCAGGGAGCATCACTCGACTCGGGTGGCCCTCGTGCTCATGGCGTTGCTCTCCGGCTGCTACTACCGCGGATGTGCCTGTCGAGGTGAGCGGTACCGCGACCACGATCGCGGGCATGAATTTCACGACCGCGACCACGATCGCCGGTGACACGGCGAACATCGTGGCTGCGGCCTGTTTCATTCGACAATCCTTCTGATCCGCGGCAAGCGGTGGCCGACGTGGTCGGCTTTGCTTCTGGCGACCGTCGCTTGGGTCGACCTGGCCGGTCGATACAAGAACGTTGGGATCTCGGCCGGCTTCTAGAACTGACGAAGCGCTCCTCTCCAGAAGGCCGGCGATGGTCTTCTCGCGGCGGGGCACCATTTTCATCGCATGGCGAGGATGAATGGTTCTTGCGGGGTCCTGGCATAGCTCGCGGCAGGAGGGAGCGGCCGGGCCTTCGCGATCCGTGATCCAGGAAGCGGGTTTGGGCTCGAGGGAGCCGTGGAATTTAGCCGCCTCCGGTCAGCAAGATGCGTACATTACTCGCGTGTCTTTGACGACCACCCTCTCGCACGCGCATCTGCGCAACCACTTCCACGCTTGCGCGTTCGTCACCGGCCCCGCTGAAGAGAGGGCCGTCATCGAGCCATTCCTCGTCGAAGGAATGGGTCGCGGCGAGAAGGCCGTTTATATCGTTGACCCGGAGCACCGCGACGATCACGAGGCGCGTCTCAGGCGATCCGCCCCGTCGGAGGATCTTCTGGCAGTGACGACCTGGAACGAGGCCCATCTGAAGGGCGGATCGTTCGACCAGGGCCGGATGATGAGCGACCTCGACCAGATGCTCCGGGCGCATGCCGCGAGCGGACGGCCGCCGATGCGGCTGGTCGGTCAGATGGGCTGGGTGTTCTCGGCGCCGCCGGGCATCGAGCAGCTGGTCGCGTACGAGGCCAGCGTCAACGACGTGCTCAATCGAAGCAAGACGCCGACGGTCTGCGTGTACGACGTGCGTCGCCTGAGCGGCTCGCTGGTCGTGGATCTGCTCCGCGCGCATCCGCTCACGGTCATGAACGGCGTTCTGCACGAGAACCCGTTCTACACGCCGGCAGATGAGATGCTCCGTCAGCTGGAACAGCGGCGGGCCACGAGCTGACGGATGTCGGCGCTGCCGCCCGACAGCAAAGACGACCGGACCCAGCAACTTCAGCGGTGCATCCGCGATCTCGTTGCGCTGAACGCGCTGCCGTCCCTGTGCGTCGGCCGCACGTCGGCCGAGGTCCTGGAGATCATCGTCGAGGCGCTCCCGACCGCGCTCGGCTGCGATCTGGTCTACATCCGCCTTCCGGGTTCGCCCGCGATCGAGCGGGGCCAGCTCGCTGGCCGATCGATGTCCGCGTCCGAGCTAGCGGAGGTGGCGGTCGTGACCGTGACCGACGCGGACGGCGCCGACGCGCAGGTGTTCCTGGCTGGCGGACGGGCCTTTTGTCTGGAAGCAGAAATTCCGATCGGCACCGAGCGCGGGCGGCTGCTGGCCGGCCGGCGCGAGCCCCTCGATCCCGAGATTGACCGCGTGCTGGTGCGCACGGCGGCGAACGTCGTGGGGACCATCGTGGCCACCGCGAATGTCCTCGAGGTGGCGCGCCGGAAGGATGACTTCCTGGCCATGCTCGGCCACGAGCTGCGGAACCCCCTTGCGCCCATCCTGACGGCGGTCGAGCTCCTCGGGCGGCACCCGAGCGCGGCCCGCGAGCGAGGCGTGATCGACAGGCACACCCAACACCTGGTGCGCCTCGTCGACGACCTGCTGGACATCTCCAGGGTGACGCGGGGAAGTATCGAGCTGCGACGCGAGTATGTCTCGCTGACGTCGGTCCTGGAGCGCGCGGTCGAGATCGCAGCGCCGCTCATCGCGCGGAACGGCCACCAGCTGCAGGTCGCCGACGCCGGCGACCTGACGCTGCGGGGTGACCCGTTTCGACTGGCCCAGATTTTCGGTAACCTCCTGAACAACGCCGCCAAGTTCACCCCACCCGGCGGGAAGATAGAGGTTCTGATCGAGCGCCTTCCGGGCCGCGTGCGGGTCACCGTTCGCGACAATGGCTGCGGGATCGCCCGCGATCAGATGACGCGCATCTTCGAACCGTTTGTGCAAGCGGATCGCGAGCGCGACGCCCTCCAGGGGGGGCTCGGGCTTGGTCTGGCGATCGTGAGCTCCCTCGCGCAGCGGCACGAAGGCACGGTCTCGGTGGACAGCGAAGGGCGTGGTCGCGGGACGGCCTTTGTCGTCGACCTACCGACCGCCACCGGCTTCGAGCCGCCGAAGTCGACCGTGCCGGCGCAGCCAATCGAGGCGAGAGCCAACGTGCGCGTTCTCGTCGTCGACGACAACGCCGACCTGGCCGAGCTTCTGTCGGACGCTCTCCAGGGAGAGGGTTTTCAGACCTCAGTCGCGCACGATGGGCGCGGAGCGCTCACCACGTGGCGCCGATTTCTTCCGCACGCGGGGGTGCTGGACGTGGGCCTGCCCGACCTGGACGGCTACGCGCTGGCCAGGGCGTTGCGCGCAGAGCACGGCCAAGACGCGACGCTGATCGCCGCGACGGGCTATGGCCAACCCGCGGATCGATCGCGGGCGCAGGAAGCCGGGTTCGACTGCCACCTGGTCAAGCCGGTGAGCGTCCATGAGCTCGCGCTCGTGCTCGACGAGCGCATCGTCTCCGCCGTCCGGGATCCGACCGAGGCGTGAGCTTCGGCGATCGTCAGTCGCGGTGCCGAGAAGCCTGCCGGGAGACCCGCTCCCCACCGCCGTCGTCCACGGCGTCGAGGCAGACGGGCACGTCGAGGTCGGCTTCTCCCCCTGGCGGCTTCGGGCTGGTCGGGCGCTCGAGGTCACTTTTCCCGGGATGATTTCATGAAGATCAGCGGCAGAAGGACCCCTTTCGTCGACGATGGACGGGCTTGCTTCGCGGCGACGGCGCTCCGCCCTGTGGGGTTCGCTGTTGCTCGTGGTCGGGTGCGGCTCTGGCCCGATCGGCGTGTCGAACGGCGCCGCGGGCGCGGGCGGAGGCCGGGCGGCGGGCGGCGGCACCGGCGCGGGCGGAAGCCCGGGAACGGGCGGCTCGTCGGGTAGCGGCGGCGCAGGCGCCACGGGCGGCGCGATGGGAACGGGCGGCCGGTCCGGCAGCGGCGGCGCCGGCGCCCCGGGAGGCGCGACCGGCACGGACGCGGGAAGCGGCGCCTGCAGCGGCTCGGCATCCGACCCTGGGGGCGCCGCCACGATCGGCGGCTATCTCGATACGCTGCCCTACGGCGATCCCACGGGAACCGAGCGCGCGCAGGTGATCGACGCGATCATCAAGAGTTGTTACGAGTTTGGCCCGCCTGCGACAGACACCGGCTGGCTGCCTCAGCACTGCTGGGCGCACCTCGTGGCCGCGATCGAGAAAGAATCGAGCTACAACCAGACCGAGAACGTCCTCGACACGTACGGGAAGCGAACGGTGACGGTGAGCGGCGCCAGCGAGACGGCCGACGATCCCACGATCGGTCTGCTGCAGATCCGCTTCAGCTCGACGGTTCACGACTTCGAGGCCCAGGGGCCGCAGGACCGCCTCGCCTGTGTGGGCTGCACCTTTCCTTCGACGTTCGCGAGCCATGCGAGCGAGAGCGGCGATTCGGACTTCTGGGCCGTGTCAGGCCCGACGCAGAACCTGTCGCTGATGGAGAGCGTGCCCTGCAACGTCGGCATGGGCGCCTGGTACTACTACACCTACGCGACCGGCAACGGGAACCCGGGCAAGGTGACCTACCTTTCGCAGTACTGCGCCGGACAGGGGACCGGGGCGAACCTGATCACCGGCCTGCGCTCGCACCTGGAAGGACCGGCATCGGCTTACGGTGTGGTTCCGAACGTCACGTCGCTCGACGCGCTCATGACCAGTGATTCGAACGCCTACGACTACGTCAGCACGATCATGGGCTGGTTCGACAAGATGGAAGGGATCACATCGGTGACCGATTCGCATCCCTTCTTCATCCCGTTGGGGCCGAACCCGGTGCAATACTGCTCGAACTGACCGGCCCCTTCGGCGCGAACGACCGAGGCGCGCCGCTACCAGCCCATGAGCGTCTGCAGTCGCGCGGCCAGCGTCGTTCCCATGGCCTGCTGGCCCGCCACGTTGGGGTGCTGGTTGCATCCCAGGTTGTTCTGGACCGAATTGAAGCTCAGGACCTCGACCCTGGTCTCGCCGCTGGCTTTCAGTGAGGCCAGAACGTTGTTGAGCCGGGTGAGCCGGGTGCCGCCGTACATGTCGATCAAGATGAAGGAGGCCTCGGCGTACTTCTGTCGGATCGCCTGGACGAAGGACACGTACGCCGTTTCGTAGGGCGTGCCCGGATCGCCGGAGCCGAAATCGTTGGTTCCCAGGTTGATGACGACCACCTGGGGTTGATAGAGAGCAAAGTTCCACAGGACCGTGTCGGGGAGGGCGTACGGATAGCGCTTCGGCATCGTCAAGGACGTTGCCGTGGGCGTCGTCTCACCGTAGTTGCGATAGACCCCGATACCTGAATAGGCGATGGTCACGACGTCCGCCGACACCGCCCGGGCTGCGATGGAGCCATAGGCGAGGTAATTGTCGGTGTACGCGTCGATACCGCCCGTGCACGTGCTGTCGCCCTGCACGCCCGCGCCCACCGAGAGCGAGTCGCCCACCACCTCTATGCGTCTGGCAGGTGCAGGATCCGGTGCCAGAAGCATCCCCCCGTCCCCGAACCCGGTCAGGCCGCTGAAGGTCGTCGTCCCGCCGGGTGACGCTTCCGTGTCTCGCCAGATGAGAATGTCGTGCGTGCCGCTGCTCAACCCGGACGCGAGGGACACCGTCGACGTGCCCGAGGTCAGGGCGATGACCTGGGGGGCGCCGCTGTCGACGACGACCGTGATGCGGTTGTTCCCGGTCGCGTTGTTGACCGCCATGGAAGCTCCGGTCCCGGTGAAACGAGCCTGAATGTTCACGCCGGGCCAGGCGTATTCGGTCGAGCCGCTGGCCGCCCCGGGCGCGGTTCTCCCGACGATGCGCACGGCGGGCGAGCTCGCGCTCCCTCCGCCTGCGCCGCCCGGCCCGACGCCCGCGCCGGCGGATCCGCCGGTTGCCGTCGTTCCGCCGGAACCCACGGTCCCGCCCGTGGCGCGCGCGTCCGCTCCGGCTGCTCCGCCCGTCGCCATGGCTCCGCCCGCGCCGCCGGTCGCCGCGGTG
>CAZTZM010000165.1:0-5835 GCA_964618005.1 uncultured Myxococcales bacterium | reverse complement strand
CGCGCCCCGGCTGCCGGCCCAGCTCCTCGATCGCGAACAGCTTCATCGCGGGGAAGCGCTGATCGGGATCGGCGATGATGGCGGTCAGGGTCCCGAGCAGGTTCGGCGCCGCGCCGGCCGCGGCCACCGCCGGCGTGAAGCCCTCGACGTCGAAGCTGGCGCCGCGGACCTGCTCACCGGGGATCCGCGCATCGTAGATCCGTGCGCCCGTGCGCGGGTCCAGCGCCACGATCTCGCCCTCGGCGGTGACGAACACGATGGCCCGCCCGGTGTCGGTCGAGGCCACCGCGTCGTCGGGGCTGGCGTAGGCCCAGCGCAGCGCGCCCGACGTGGCGTCGAACGCGAAGAAGAACCGGTAATCGTGCACGAAGGCCAGTCCGTCGCGGAACCGCGGCCGGCCCCCCTCCACCGTCACGCGCCAGAGCACGCGGTTGCGATCGAGCGCCGAGTACTCGCGCTGCTCGGGACGATAGAAATCGTAGTCGTAGGTCGGGCGCACGAACGCCGGCAGGTTCGCCGACAGGTAGCCCGGCGCCCGGCGCGAGCCGCGCGCGGTGTCGCGCCCGAGCAGGAAGATCCCGCGCGAGCCGTAGAAGAAGCCCTCGGGCAGCGCGCGCACGAACGTCGCCGCCTCCTCGGTCGACAGCACCTGCGCGGCCGGCAACCCGGTGGCGCCGTCGTAGAGCAGCACGTACTGCGACTCGAGCGGAACCGCGACCAGGCCGCCACGCGCCGCCGGCCCCGCCACGCGCGCCGAAGGCAGGACCTTCCGCCAGCGCTCCACGCCGGTGCGTCCGTCCAGCGCCGCCAGCACGCCCGCCGGCTTGCCGGGGTCGGCGCTGGAGCGGGTCACGACGTAGAGCGCGTCGCCGTCGAGCGCGTAACCGTACGGGCTCTCGGCGGCCGGGAACGGGTGCTGCCAGAGCACCGCGCCCGTCCCCAGATCGCGCGCCACCAGCTCGCCGTTGGGCGTGGTCCCCTTGGCGCCGTGGACGATGACGGTGGCGCCCGTCTCGACGCGCATCGTGACGTCGGCCGGCTGCGTCCAGAGCAGCTTGGAGGCGGTCAGATCGAAGGCGCCCAGCCGCGCGCCGGCCGTGCCGCCCAGGACCAGAAAGGCCAGGCTTCTCGCCGGCGGCGCGACCGGACGCACGCGCGCCGCCGCGCCCGCCACGTCGTCGGCGTTGCCGGCCCGCTGGAACGGGCTGGTCGCGCAGCCCGCCAGCCAGAGCGCCGCGCAGAGCGGAATGAACCGTGGGCCCCGCATCAGTTGCTGCTCCGCTCGTCGAGGAGCTTCTGCGCCTCCCGCTTGGAGGGGCGATCCTCCTTGGCCGGGACCGAGGCCAGATAATCCGCCAGCGCTGTGGTGGCGACCGCGCCCGATAGCCGGCCGATCGTGCGCAGCACGTCGATGCGCAGCTTCTCCGGCACGTCGGGGCGCTTGACGTACTCGCCCAGCGCGGCGGCGATCGTCTCGTCGTCGATGGTGCCGGCCAGCTCGGCGATCCGCGGGACCAGATCCGGCGTCGCCAGCATGGCGAGCGGCGCCGCCACGCCCGCGTCGCCGCGGGCCAGGAGGCCGTACATCCGCGCCGCGGCCTTCGCGTCGTGCCGCTGCGCCAGCGCGACGGCGGCCGCCGCGCGCACGTCGGGGGCCGTGTCGCCCAGGCGTTCGGCCAACGGCGGCGTGGCGCGCGGATCGGGGATCGTCGCCAGCGCCTGGATCGCCCGCTTGCGGACGTCGGGGGCGCGGTGGCCGGCGTAGAGCGCCAGCGCGTCGATGGTCGTCTGATCGGCCCGCAGCGCGTGCGCCTGGCCGAGCTTGGTCAGCGCGTCGAGCACGGCCTGCAGCCGCGCCGGCGCCGCGCCGGCCGCCAGCACCTCGATCAGCGGCTCGGCGGCGCTGGACGCGCCGCTGTCGCCCAGGGCGCCGGCCGCCTCGATCGCGGCCTCGTCGTCGGCACCCGCCAGGGCGCCGCGCAGCGACTCCAGCTTGTCGGGCGCCAGCGTCGGCGCCGCCACCGGCACCGGCTTGGCGTTGGTCCGGCTTTTGCGCGCGGCGTGCGCGGAGCCTGCCGCGGCGGCCAGCAGCGCCAGCCCCAGCGCCGCCCGTCCCAGCGCGCGCCTCACGGCAGAAGCCGGCCCAGGCCGCGACTCACTTGGCGCGCGCCTCCGAATCGGAGAACTCGACCTTCCCACTGTAGTTGACCCCCTTGCCGCGCAGCCAGAAGCTGGTCGTCGCGATCGCGCGCCCGCGCGATTCGATCGTCATCATGTAGTGCTTGTTCACGTCGAAGTCGGGCTTGGTGAGCTCGATGCTCGATCCGAAGATCCGCGACCCCTTCTCGCGGGTGTACTGCGGGTCGCCGGCCACGAACTTCTTGCCGTGGGTGATGTCGAAGAACTTCACCTCGATCTCGCTGTCGTCGAGCGGCTGCGCGAAGAAGGCCAGGTACTCGAGGTTCCAGGTGGCCCTGTCGTCGCCGTGCTCCTCGGTCGGCCAGATCATCTCGATCTTGTTCTTCTGCAACGCGCTGACGAACCCACCCGACGACGAGAAGTGCATCGGCAGGCGGTTCTTGGTGATGATGATCTTTCCCTTGAACACGTCCTCCGGCTTCGCAGCGAAGGTCGGGGGCGCGAACCCCAGCAGACAGAAGGCCAGGACAATCCCACTTCGGAGCGCAAATCCCTTGTGCATCAAAGAGCTCCCGCGCCGTCGGCGCAAACGTTGAAACGGGTGCCGATATTAGGCGAAGAGCCCGGCGGATTACCAGGCTCTCCGGCCAGGGAGCCTCAACCTTTCTTGGGCGAGCCGCCATTTGCGTCGGCGCCGGCCCCGCTTCCGGAAAACAGCGCCTCGAGGCGGGCCGCCTGGGTCGGGTCCAGGTCCGACTTCTCGCGCGCCAGCCGCAGCACGTCGCGCCCCACCAGGCGGTAGAGCTCGACCAGATCGGGCGCTCGCGCCTGCAGCGCGCCGAGGTGGCGCTCCACCGACGACACGTCGCCCCGCTCCACCGGCCCGGTCAGCGCGCCGGGCAGCCCGACCTGCGCCAGGTTCTGCACCACGCTCTGTAGCAGCGGGATCAGCGCCGGGAGCGCCTGGTCGGCCGGCACGCCGGCCTTGATCAACAGCGACCGAGCCGTGTCGGCCAGCGCGACGACGTAGTTCGACGCCACCACGGCGCCCGCGTGATAGAGCGCGAGGTCCCCGGCCTCCAGGACCACGGCGCGCGCGCCCAGCGCCCGCACGATCCGCTGGGCGATGGCCCGGGCGGGCGCGTCCCCCTCGATCCCGAAGGTGACGTCGCGCAGCCCCTCGACGACCAGCCGCGCGTCGGAGAACGACACCAACGGGTGCAGCGTCCCGACCGCGCGCACGAACGGGATCGCAGGGGCCAGGATCGTCCGGGCCGGGTTGACGCCCGAGGTGTGGAGCAGGATCTGCTCGCGGCGGAGTCGCCCTCGCCCTCGCTCCGCCTTAGCCAGGGCCAGCCGCTCGGCGACCTGGGAGATGCGCTCGTCGCGCACCGCGATGATGACCGCGTCGGACTCCGACAGGCTCGCCGGGATCTCGCCGGTCGAGCGGACGACGCCCCCGACGTCGATCAGCCCGACCTGACGGCCGTGGAGGCCGGTGACCGGGACGCCGGACCGAGCCAGACGCGCGGCCAGCGCCGTCCCCACCACGCCGGCCCCCATGATGAACACCGAGGGGGTCGGCTCGGCGGGCCCCTCGGCCGCGTACAGGTTGTGGCGGTGGATGTACTCGAGAACCCCGCGCGGGACGAGCCCCGCCACGGATCGTCCGGCGGCCAACGCCGCGCGCACCTCGCTGGAGCTCACGCGCGGCAGCGCCGGACGGTCGGCCGCCGCGTCCCCCTGGAACCCAGCGCGCCCGACGACGACGAACGGCACGGCCTGCGTCAGCTCGGCGCTGCCATACCAGGACGGAAGCTCAGCCACCAGGTCCGCGCCGATCACGAGCGAGAACGCGTGTTCCGGAAAGTCAGCCTGCAGGCGGCGGACGGTTCGCAGCGTCCGGCTCTCCGCGCCCAGCTCGCGCTCGACCGCGCTGACCCGCACGCGCGGCCCCAGCGCGGCAGCCGCCGCCTGGCACATCGCCAGTCGGTCCTCGAACGGCGCCAGCTCCTTGCCGAACGGATGCCGGAACGTGGGGACCATCCAGACCTCGTCGACCGGCGCCGTCTCGAGGACGTAGAGCGCCGCCATCTGGTGCGCCAGGTGAGGCGGGTTGAAGCTGCCGCCGAAGATCGCGACCCGCATCGGCCGTCAAAGATACTCTGGCATCAGCGCGGGGCGGCGGTGCTCCGCGAACGCGCGCTCGAACGGCGCGAAGGTGCCCACCAGATCGCCCAGCGGGCGGTTCGCGTCGATCGCCCGCCGCACCTCGCCGCTGCCGGTCAGCAGGTCGATGGCGGGCGGATCGGCCACGAACTCGTACGGCTCCGTCCGCCAGCGAAACTCGGCGGGCGCCAGCCGGCGCGCCGTCGCGATCAGCGCCAGGCCGGTCGCATACGGGCGGAAGGCCTGCCGGTCGCTGACGTGGAGCTGCACGCCCCCGCAGGAGCGCCCGGCGAACTTGTGAAAGGTCGGCCGGAACGAGAGCGGCCGGAAGCGGACGCCGGGCAGGGGGAGCTCCTCGCGCACCACCTTGGCCAGCGCAGAAACCCACGCGTAGCCGTCGAGAAACGGCGCGCCGACGATCTCGAACGGCCGCGTCGTCCCCCGCCCCTCGGACAGGTTGGTGGCCTCGAACAGGCACTGCCCCGGGTAGACCAGCGCGGTGGCCGGCGTCGGCATGTTGGGCGACGGCATCACCCAGGGCAGCCCCGCCTCGATGTAGTTCATGTTGCGCCGCCAGCCCCGCATCGGCACGACCGTCAGCTCGCCGTCCAGCGGACGCACGAACCGCGGCCCGCCCCAGGGCATCCCGCGCAGGCGCAGGCGCGCCACCTCGCCAATCGTCAGCGCGTGCCGCACCGGGACCGCGCCCAGCCCGACGAAGGACTCACACGCCGGCTCCACGCTGCCCCCCTCCATCGTCAGGCCGCCCAGGGGATTTGGCCGATCGAGCACCATGACCGCCACGCCGGCGCGGAACGCCGCCTCCATGGCCAGCACCATCGTCCAGATGTACGTGTAGTACCGGCTGCCGACGTCCTGCAGATCGACCACCAGCACGTCCAGCCCCGTCAGATCCCCGGCCGTCGGCGCCAGCGACGCGAACGTCTCGCCGTAGAGGCTGACGACCGGAATCCCGGTCCGCCGATCGTGGTCGTCGTCGACCCCGATCATGTCCTGCGCCTCGCCCCGCACCCCGTGCTCGGGCCCGAACAGCCGGGCCGGCCGCACCCCGACCTCGATCAATCGATCGACGATGTGCGTGAAGTCGCCGGCCACGCTCGCCGGGTGACACAGCACCCCGACCTTCCGCCCGCGCAAGAGCTCCAGCCTGTCCCGACAAAGCACATCCAGGCCGCTCTCGACGTTCACACCCTCAACTTACACCAGGCCCTGCCCCCACCAAGTTTCCCCCCCGCTTTCGGCAGCGCGGGGGGACCCGTCCGCGCAACGGGCGACGGGCGACGGGCGACGGGCGACAGGCGACAGGCGACAGGCGACGGGCGAGCGAAGGAAGGCTTTGCCGACCGAAGCGAGCGGGGGCGCGGGGGGCCAAAGGGCGCCCAGCGCCCGACGCCCCCCGATCTAAAGGAAGGCTCTGCCGACCGAAGCGAGCGGGGGCGCGGGGGGCCAAAGGGCGCCCAGCGCCCGACGCCCCCCGATCTAAATGATGGGGCTCGGCTTCAGGGT
>CAZTZM010000164.1:0-7128 GCA_964618005.1 uncultured Myxococcales bacterium | reverse complement strand
CGCGTCTCTCGGATCCCCAGATCGCAGCCCTCAACGACCGCATCGTCACCAGCATCGGCCCGGCGCGCATGCAGGTCTGGAACGCGTTGGTCCTCCCTTCACTCAGCCGCCCGCTGCGCGAAGCGATCGAGCAGCGGCGCTAGGCCGCCTTCGGCGGCACGTCGGTGGCTCACCGTCGCCTCGAGGCGACGCCCTCGCCGCAGTCGGGTGGCCCTAGCCGGTGTGTCCGAAGCCTCCGTGGCCGCGGACGGTGGCGTCCAGCTCCGCGACCTCTTCCAGCTCGGCCACGACGACGGGCGCGATCACCAGCTGGGCGACCCGGTCGCCTGGTTGCACGGTGTAGGGCTCCGCGCCCAGGTTCACCAGCAGCACCATCACCTCGCCCCGGTAGTCGCTGTCGATGGTCCCGGGCGCGTTCGGCAGGCCGATCCCGAACTTGCGCGCCAGGCCCGAGCGCGGGCGCACCTGCCCCTCGAACCCGGCCGGGATGTCGAACGCCAGCCCGGTGGGCACGGCGACGCGCGCGCCCGGCGCGATCTCGATCGGCCCGTCGGCCGCGGACGCCAGGTCCAGCCCGGCGGCCCCGGCCGACATGTAGCGGGGCAACAAGGCCCCCGGCCGCAGCTTCTTGAAACGGACCTTGGGAGGGGGCGCGCTCTCTCCCACCGCCGACACCTTACGACGCCGAGGCGCGGAAGTTGTGGACCACGTCCGGGGTCTTCCCCAGCGTCTCCTTGCGCGAGAGGCGGATCTTGCCGGTGGCGCGATCGATGCCGATCACCTTCACCATCATCTCGTCGCCTTCCTTGCAGATGTCCTGCACCGCGCGAACGCGCTTGTCGTCCAGCTCGCTGATGTGGACCAGGCCGTCGGTGCCGGGGAGGATCTCCACGAAGGCGCCGAAGTCGGCCAGCCGCTTCACCACGCCCATGTAGAACTCGCCCATCTCCGGCTCAGTCGTCAGGCCCTTGATGATGTCGATGGCCTTCTTGACCGCGATGCCGTCCGGCGACGCGATGTGAACCGTGCCGTCGTCCTCGACCTCGATGGCCACGCCGGTCTGCGCGGTGATGCCCCGGATGGTCTTGCCGCCCGGGCCGATGATCTCGCGGATCTGATCCGGCTTGACCTGCATCGTGTGAATGCGCGGCGCGTACTTGGACAGATCCTCGCGCGGGGCGGCCAGCGCCTCGGCCATCTTGCCCAGGATGTGCATCCGGCCGTCGCGCGCCTGGCGCAGCGCCGTCTCCAGGATCTCGCGGGTGAGGCCCTGGATCTTGATGTCCATCTGGACCGCGGTGACGCCGGTCTTGGTGCCGCAGATCTTGAAGTCCATGTCGCCCAGGTGATCCTCGTCGCCGAGGATGTCGGAGAGCACCGCGACGCGGTCCCCTTCCTTGATGAGCCCCATGGCGATGCCGGCCACCGGCGTCTTGATCGGGACGCCGCCGTCCATCAGCGACAGGATGCCGCCGCAGACCGACGCCATCGAGGAGCTGCCGTTCGACTCGAGGATCTCCGACACGATGCGGATCGTGTAGGGGAACTCCTTCTCGGTCGGCAGGACGCGCGCGATGGCGCGCTCGGCCAGGTGGCCGTGACCGACCTCGCGGCGGCTGGCGCCACGCAGCGGCTTGGTCTCACCCGTCGAGAAGGGTGGGAAGTTGTAGTGCAACAGGAAGCGCTTCTCGATGTCGCCGATGATCCCCTCGATGTGCTGCGTGTCCTGGCTGGTGCCGAGGGTGGTCGTCACCAGCGCCTGGGTCTCGCCGCGGGTGAACAGCGCCGAGCCGTGCGTGCGCGGCAGGACGCCGGCCTCGCAGGTGATCTGGCGGATGTCGCTGCCGGCGCGGCCGTCGATGCGGCGGCCGGTGTTGAGCACCAGCTCGCGCAGATGCTTCTTCTTGGCCGACTCGAACGCCTCGCCGACCTCGGCGCCGCGATCCGGGAAGACCTCGGCCAGGGCGGTCTTGGTCTCGCCGCCGGCCGCGTCCAGCGCCGCGTAGCGTTCGTGCTTCTCGCGGATCGCCATGGCCGCTTCGATCTTCTGGTTCGCCAGCTCGGCGACCTTCGACACGATCACCGGATCCTTCGCCGGCGGAATGAACTCGCGCTTCGGCTTGCCGACCGCGGCCCGCAGCTTGTCCTGCAGGTCGATGAGCGGCTGCGCCTCCTTGTGCGCGAACATGAGCGCGTCGACGATGACCTCCTCGCCGATCTCGGCGCACCCGCCCTCGACCATGACGATGGCGTCACGGCTGCAGGCGACGATCAGGTCCAGCTCGGACTTCTCGCGCTGGGCGAACGTCGGGTTGATGATCATCTGGCCGTCCAGGCGGCCCACGCGCACGCCGGCGTAGGGGCCCGCCCAGGGAATGTCAGAGAAGTGCAGCGCCGACGAGGCGCCGGTCATGGCCAGCACGTCGGAGGGGTTCTCGCGATCGGTCGAGACGACCATCGCTATCACCTGCGTGTCGAACCGCCAGCCCTTCGGGAACAGCGGGCGCGACGGGCGGTCGATGAGGCGCGAGGTCAGCACCTCGACCTCCGTCATGCGCCCTTCGCGCTTGAAGTAGCCGCCGGGGATGCGGCCGGCCGCCGAGGTCTTTTCGAGGTAATCGACCGTGAGCGGCATGAAATCGACGCCCGGGCGGATGGTGCCGGCGGCGACCGCCGTGACCAGCACCATCGTGTCGCCGTAACGAACGACGACTGAGCCGTCGGCCTGTTTCGCCATGCGGCCGGTCTCGATGCTGAGCTCCTTGCCGCCGAAGCTAACCCCTTCACGTACGAACATGTGGTCTCCCTGTCTGTGGCCTTGCAGCGATGAAAACGCGAACTGCCGGCGTACGCGCAGCGGGCGCGCGACGCCGGCGAACGGCGGCGCAAGCGTGCGCCGCTGGACGTCCAGAGTGAGTTGCGAGCGAAGTGAGTCGCGCTACTTGCGGATGCCGAGCGACTGGATCACGGCCCGGTAGCGATCGACGTTTTTGGACTTGAGGTAGTCCAACAGACGGCGGCGCTGGCCAACCAGCATGAGCAGGCCGCGGCGCGAGTGGTGATCCTTCGCGTGGGCCTTGAAGTGCTCAGTGAGGTACGAGATCCGTTCCGAAAGGAGAGCGATCTGGACTTCGGGAGAACCGGTGTCACCCGGCTTCCGCGCGAACTTCTGGACAACGGTCGATTTTCTCTCTGCTGCGAGGGACATTTACGATTCTCTTTTCTTTTGAGGTAATTGAATGTCCTACAATATTACGGTTTCGTCAACGTAACTTGGCGGGCTGGCCGCATTTTTGCGGTCCTCCTGCAGGCCCGGTTGACGCACGCTGGAAACCACTCTGGGAACCACTCTGGGAACAAAGACACGCAACGTTCGAACCAGCCCGTCCGGGCGTCGCTCGGCCACCGCGACCAGGTCGCCAGCCGGGTCCAGCAGGCAGGCCGGGCCGGGGTCGGCCGCACGCCCCGCGATCGCGTCCCACTGCAGCCGCCGCCCCATCCGGAGGTCACCCGCCACCGGCGCATCGACCACGTGCCGGGGATAGTGGCGGAGCGCATCGGCGAGGGAGACAGCCGGCAGCGCAACCGCGCCCGCATCCGTGAACCCGGCCAACACCTCGGCCAGCGGCCGCGCTTCGCTCAGCGCGAACGGTCCCGAGCGGGTCCGGCGCAGCGCCGTCAGGTGCGCCCCCACGCCCAGCGCCCGTCCCAGGTCCCGGGCCAGGGCGCGCACGTACGTCCCCTTCGAGCAGTGGACGCGCAGCTTCACCTCGGCCGGGCCGCCGAACGCCACCAGCTCCAGCGCGTGAACGACCACCGCCCGTGGGGCCACCTCGATCGGCGTCCCGGCGCGAGCGTACTCGTACAGCGGCCGTCCCTCGCGCTTGATCGCGGCGTAGGCCGGGGGAACTTGCTGGATCGGCCCCCGGAAGCGCGCCAGCGCCGCGCCCAGCCGTTCGGCGGTGACCGCCGAGGCGTCCTGCGCGGCGGTGGGCGATCCCTGGGCGTCGTCGGTGTCGGTCTCGACGCCGAAGCGCACCGTCGCCTCGTACTCCTTGTCGGCCTCCAGCAGGAACGGCGCCAGCTTGGTCGCCTCGCCGAGACAGACCGGCAGCACCCCGGAAGCCAGCGGATCCAGCGTCCCCCCGTGCCCGATCCGCCGGATGCCGGCAGCCCGCCGGAGCTTCCGGACCACGTCGAACGACGTCGGCCCCACCGGCTTGTCGACCACCAGGACGACGTCCGTCACCCCCCTCACGTCTTCTCCCCGTCCTCGTCCTCTTCCCCGTCCTCGTCGCCGTCGCCGTCCTCGCCCCCCCGGCCCGGCGCCGGCCCCAACCCCCGCAGGATGTCTTCCACCCGCGCCGCCTGGTCGAACACCGTGTCGACCTCGAACGTCACCGCCGGCGCGACCTTCATCCGCAGCCGCCGGGCGATGGCCTGGCGGAAGTAACCGCTCGCGTGGTCCAGCCCCTCGCGCACGCGCTCCATGGCGGCGGCGTCCAGCCCGTGGACCGTGAACAGCGCGCGCGCGTGCCGCAGGTCACCCGAGATCCGCACGTGCGTGACGGTGATGAGCCCGGCGCCGCGGACGCGCGGGTCCTTGATCTCGTCGCGGGCCAGCGTCTCGCCCAGCACCGCCCGGACCTCGCCGGCTACCCGCTCCATTCGCTGCGACATGGCCTACGCCTACCCTTCCCAGTGCGTGAAGTCGGGGCCGTGCAGGGCGCCGCCGCCGAAGCTCTGCAGCTCGTGCTCGTCCTTGGCCACCGGCGCGCGCTCGCGCACGAAGCGCAGCACTTCGTCGATCGACGCCTCGGCGTGACGGCGGTCGGGCCCGACCAGGGTCAGACCCAGGACCGCCCGCTGCCAGACGTCTTGCGCGTCGACTTCGGCGATGGAGACGTTGAACTTCTGGCGCAAGAGATCCTTTAGCCGCCGGAGAACGGCCCGCTTGTCCTTGAGTGAATGGGCGGTCGCCAGGACCAGGGTGATCCGCGCGATGGCGACCGTCACGCGACTGGCCCGCTAGGAGGCTTTGGGCGAGTCGAGGGTGGCGGCCACCGTCTCGATCTCGAAGGCCTCGATGATGTCGCCCTCGCGCAGGTCGCCGTAGCCCTCGATCGACAGACCGCACTCGTAGCCCTGGGCGACCTCGGAGGCGTCGTCCTTGAACCGCCGGAGCGAGCCGACCTTGCCGGTGTAGATGACCACCGAGTCACGCACCAAGCGCAGCTGCGCCTTGCGGTTGATCTTCCCCTCGGTGACGAAGCAGCCGCCGATGGTCCCCGCCTTCGGGATGTTGAACACCTGGCGGACCTCCGCCTTGCCCAGCATTTTCTCGCGCGAGATCGGCGCCAGCATGCCGACCATGGCCTTCTTCACGTCGTCGATGGCGTCGTAGATGACCTGGTACAGCTTGATGTCCACGTCTTCCTGCTCGGCGAGTTGCTGCGCCTTGCCGGCCGGGCGGACGTTGAAGCCGATCACGACGGCGGACGATGCCTTGGCCAGGCTGACGTCGGATTCGGTGATGCCGCCGACGCCCGTCGAGATGACGTTCACGCCGACGCTCTCGGTCGAGAGCTTGGTGAGCGCGTTGGCAACCGCCTCGACCGACCCCTGCACGTCGGCCTTGAGGATGACCTTCACCTCTTTCACCTCGCCGCTCTTGATCTTGTCGAGGATGTTCTCCAACGACACGCGGCTGCTCCCCGCCAGCTCCTTCTTGCGGCGCTGTTCGTGGCGGTGCTCGACCAGGGTCTTGGCGGCCTTCTCGTCGCTGACGGCGTTGAAGGATTCGCCCGCGTCGGGGACACCGTCGAGACCCAGCACCTCGACCGGCGTCGAGGGGCCCGCCTCGGAGATCGACTGTCCCTTGTCACCCAGCATGGCGCGGATCTTCCCGGAGTACTCGCCGGCCACGACCAGGTCGCCCAGCTTCAGCGTCCCGTCCTCGACCAGGATGGTCGAGATCGGACCGCGGGCCCGATCGAGGCGGGCCTCGATCACGTGCCCCTTGCCCTGCTTGTTCGGGTTGGCCTTGAGCTCCAGGAGCTCGGCCTGCAACGCCAGCATCTCGAGCAGCTTGTCGATGCCCTGCTTGGTCTTGGCGGAGACGTTGATGTAGATCGTCGAACCGCCCCACTCCTCGGGCACGAGGTCGTGCTCGGACAGCTTGTTGCGGATGATCTCCGGGTTGGCGCCCGGCTTGTCGATCTTGTTGACCGCCACGACGATCGGCACCTTCGCCTCCTTGGCGTGGTTCAGCGCCTCGATCGTCTGCGGCATCGGCCCGTCGTCGGCGGCGACGACCAGGACGACGATGTCGGTCATCTGCGCGCCACGGGCGCGCATCGCCGTGAACGCCTCGTGGCCCGGCGTATCGAGGAACACGACGTCCCCCTTCTCGCCCGCCACCTTGTAGGCGCCGATGTGCTGCGTGATGCCGCCCGCCTCGCCGGCGGCCACGTTCGCCTTGCGGATCGCGTCCAGCAGCGACGTCTTGCCGTGGTCGACGTGGCCCATGATCGTGACGACCGGCGCGCGGGGGACCAGGTCCTCCGGGCTGTCGGGCGTCTCCGACTCGGTCAGGACCTGCTCTTCGTTGAAGGCCGTCGACTCGATCTGGAAGCCGAACTCGTTGGCGATCAGCGTCGCCGTGTCGAGGTCGATGTCCTGGTTGATGGTCACGCCCATCATGCCCAGAGCCCACAGCTTCTTGACGATCTCGCGCCCCTGAACGGCCATCTTCTTGGCCAGCTCGGCGACCGCGATCGTGTCGGCCATCCGGACCACGCGCTTGTGCTCGGCCGGCGTCGTGATCTGCGTCTGCTTCAGCTTCTTGCCGGCGGCGGCCACCCTCTTCTTGGGGAAGCTGCCGGGACGCTGGCCGCCCGGACCGAAGGCCGGACGCCCGTAGCGATCGCGCCCCGCGGGGGCCCGGTTGAGCAGGCCGCCGCGGCCGAGGCGCCGCAGCTCCTCGTCGCGATCCTTGATCTCGACCCGCGGGCCTTCGGTGCCGCGCGGGGGAATCCCCGGCAGCTGGATGAAGGCGCCCGTGGCGGCGGAGCCGGTCACGACCGGCTGCGGGATCGTCTTGATGACCGGGCGCGGCGGTTCGGCCGG
>CAZTZM010000163.1:0-5128 GCA_964618005.1 uncultured Myxococcales bacterium | reverse complement strand
CGCCCGGGACCACGGGCGGCATGACCGGTACGCCACCCGGCGATGGGGAGACCGACGCGGGTGGCAGCCCAGGAACAGGCGGCGGGGCGCCCGCGGGCCCGCCCACGCTGACAGTGGGCGCCTGGCCGGCCCAGCCCGCCGGGACGATCGCCGTCCCGATCGTGGTGGCCGACTTCCGCGGCCTGCCGGTGACGGTGACGGTCGAGCTGGCCGACGCGCAGGGCTCGTTTCAGGCCGCGCACCTGACGTCGCCGGCGGGGCCGTTCACGGCGTCGCCGGCCGGAACCGGGGCGGCGCTGGGCTGGGACTCGATCGCCGACATCGGGTTCCGCGACCCGCAGATGGTCGCGCTGCGGCTGACGCCCGCCGACGCGCAGGGGCCGGGCGCGCCGGTGGTCGTCACGACGCCGGTCATCGACAACCTGCGCGCCGCCGCCCGGCGCGTGAACCACTACATGATCACCTACGGCGCGCTCGACGCGGACGACATCGCCACCGCCAAGACCTACCAGCTGGTGATCGTCGACCCGACGCAGGGGAGCCTGACCCGCGACCAGGTCGCGTCGATCCAGGAGGGGATGGATCCGAACGATCCGGGCGACGACGTCATCGTGCTGGGCTACGTGTCGGTCGGGGAAGACCTGCGGACCGCCAATCTGACCGCGGCGCAGATGCGCGCCGACCCGCGCTTCGTCGGCGACGGACAGGGCCCGCGCATCGACCCGCGCGGGTGGCAGGCGGCCGGCTCACGCCTGGACGGGATCGCGCCGCTGGGGGCGCCCTCCAACGGCGGTCTGGGGTTCGCCTCGTACTATCTGGACGACAACTCCGTCGACGACAGCGCCACCCATACCGGCGACGGCATCCCCGATCGCAACGCCATCTTCGGCGGCTGCTTCGTGAACGCCGGCGCGCCTGCCTGGTTCGACACGCTGGACGCGATGACCAAGGACGGCCCCGACCAGCACGCCGGCCTGCGCGAGGTTATGACCACCACCTACGGCCGCGGGCTCGGCTGCGACGGCGTGTTCATGGACACCATCGACACGGCGGCGCCGAACAGCTTCACGAACGCCTCCAGCACGAACCAGTCGTCGTTCGAGTGGACGGCGCCGGGCTTCTCGGCCTTCATCGCGCGCGTCCACCAGGCCTATCCCGAGCGGTTGCTGCTGCAGAACCGCGGCGTCTTCTTCTTCGACCCGCGCAAGCCGGCGTACGAGTTCACCACCCGCGGCAGCATCGACTTCTCGCTCTACGAGAGCTTCATGCTCGACTCGAGCCCGCTGCATCTGTCGGACCCGTATTCGTACCCGGACAACCGCTACAACTACGCCCCCAAGATCATGGTGGAGGCGAACCGCGCCGACGGGTTCGTGCCCTTGTCGCTGGACTACGCCGAGGGGCCGCCCGACCAGATGTCGGAGCTGACGCTGATCGGCCAGTCGACGGCGGGATACAGCACGCTGCTGCAGGACATCGACGTCACCCAGAACCTGACCGGCTTCCGCGACTACATCACCAATGCCGCCGTGACGCTGGTGAACGACTTCGTGATGACCCACGCCGACTTCACCGACACGACGCCGCCGGCCTGGACCAGCACCTGGAACGACACCAACACCTCGCCCCCGTCGCCGCCGACCCCGCGGGTCGGGATCCAGCAAGCGGTGGCGGGGGCGGCGGCGGGCAGCGTGGTCCTGCGCTGGGACGTGGCCCTGGACCTGAACCGAGTCGGCTACGCGCTCTACTATCAGACCGCGGCGTTCGACTTCACCGGCGACCCCCAGCTGACGCACGCCACCCGCGTCGTGCTGAGCCCGGGCGTCGGCGACGGCTACGTGATGGGCGTCGGCCCGCACACCTACCCGTACCAGCAGACGATCACCGGCCTCACGTCGGGCGCGACGTATTACTTGCTGATCCGGGCGTTCGACAGCTCGCCCGCCGCCAACGAGGACGCGAACACCCGCTATCTGGCGATCGTCGCGCCGTGATCGTCAGGGCGACGGGACCCGCTGCGCGAACGCGCCCGCGGTGAGACGGCGGGCCTGCAGGATGACCAGCAGGGGCAAGAGCTCGCCCGCGGCGGCCAGGGCGAACACCGCGCGCGGGCCGAGCGCGTCGTAGAGCACGCCGGTCCCCAGGTTACCGAGCGCGGCCCCCAGATTGATGGCGATGACCAGCAGCGCCTGGCCGGTCGCGCGCAGGGACGGAGGGACGGTGGCGGCCACCAGCGCGATGGCCGCGCTCCAGAACATCCCGAACGTCATCCCGTGCCCGATCTGCAGCAGGATCAGCGCCGCGGGCGCGTGCGCCAGCGCCGTCCCCAGCCAGCGCACGCCGCTGGCCGCGAACGCCACCGCCAGCAGCGTGTCGATGCGGAAGCGGGCGTGCAGCCGGTGGAAGTGCAGCAGCACCAGTGCCTCGGCGGTGACGCCGATCGCGTAGGCCGATCCCGTGGCCAGCGGCCCCAGGCCCTGGTCGCGCAGGAAGACCCCCAGAAAGACGTTGTACGGCGACATGCACATCCAGTGCAGCGCGCCCGCCAGCAGCGTGAGCCGCAGCTCGGGCGACGCCAGCAGCGTGTGCACGTCGGTGAGACGCGGTCGGGCGGCTCGCTCGCCGGTTCCCGTCACGCTCAGCGAGGCCAGGAAGGCGCCGCCCAGCGCCAGCCAGACCGCCATGGGCGGCAGCCGCCCGCTGACGGGCGCGCCGGTCAGCGCCAGCGCGCCGCCGACGCCCAGCGCGCCCAGGACGTAGCCGATCGAGCCCCACTGCCGGATCCGCCCGTAGATCGCCCCGGCCCGCACCCGCGCCACCGCCAGCGCGTCGACCATGCCGCCCATCGCGACGAAGAAGGCGGCGTAGGTCAGGTACGCCCCCATGACCAGCGAGAACCGGCCAGCCGCCGGGCCGGTCGCCAGCGCCAGCGGCGCGAACCCGGCGAACGCGCCAAAGGAGATGACCTGCAGGACGCGGTTGTGCCGCTGCGTTCGATCCGCCAGCCAGGCCCAGCCCAGCGGCGCCACCATCGCCAGCACCGGCGCGGCCGCCAGCGCCGCGGAGATCTGCCGCCCCGACAGCCCCAGCGCCCGCAGGTGCGAGGGCATGAAGCCCATGTTGACCGCCACCGCCTGGAACAGGAAAAAGTAGAAAGCTTCGATCATCCGGTCGGCGGATCAGTCGCCCGCGTCGCTCCCTGCGGCTTTAAACGGCGCGTGCTCCGCGTAGGCGCGGACCTCCTCCGCGACCCCTTCGGCCTCGCGCTCGACGAAGGCGCCGACGGCGGCGCCGAGGCCGGGGTTGCGGATCCAGTGCGCGCTGTGGGTGAAGGCTGGCCCCAGCCCGCGCTTCAGCTTGTGCTCGCCCTGCGCGCCGGCCTCGAACAGCGCCTGGCGCCGCGCGATGGCGCGCTCGATCAGCTGGTAGTAGCAGAGCTCGAAGTGCAGCATCTGGAAGTCGTCCAGGCAGCCCCAGTAGCGGCCATAGAGGTGCGCGCCCTTCTCGAAGTTGATCGTGCCGGCGACCGGCTGCGTCCCTTTGTACGCCAGCGTGGCGACCAGGCGGTGGGCCAGCGTCTCGCGCGCCAGCTCGAAGAAGGCCTCGCTGAGATAGGCGTGGCCGCCGTGCCGGTCCACGTTCGCGACGTAGAACGCCCGCAGCGCGGTCCAGTCGCGCGTCTCCAGCTCGGCGCCGGTGGCGGTGCGGAAGGTCAGCCCGTGCTCGGCGGCGACCCGCCGCTCCTTGCGGACCTGCTTGCGGTTCTGCGAGCGGAACGTGGAGAGATAGTCCTCGAAGTCCTCGAACGGGCGCTCGGGCCGGTTCCGCCAGTGGAACTGCATGCTCAGGCGCGGGAAGTAGCCGGCCTCGGCCAGCCGCGCCTTCTCGGGCTCGGTGCAGAACAGGAAATGGATCGAGGAGACGCGCGCCTCGTCCGCCAGCTCGCGCGTCCCGCGCAGCAGCGCCGCCGTCACCGCCGCCGCGTCGACGCCGGGCGCGTCCAGGACCGGCAGCCGCCGCCCGGTGGCCGGCGTGAACGGGATGGCGGCGACCAGCTTGGGGTAGTAGCGCACGCCCGAGCGCTGGGCGGCGTTGGCCCAGGCCCAGTCGAAGATGAACTCGCCATAACTGTTCGTCTTGAGATAGAGCGGCACCGCGCCGAGCAGGCGGCCGCCGGCGCGCGCCAGCACCAGCCGCGGGACGCAGCCCGCCCGCGGGCCGACGCTGCCCGATTCTTCCAGCGTCGCCAGAAAGGCGTGCTCCAGGAACGGATCGTCGTCCCCCGCGAGCCGATTCCATTCGTCGGCCGGGACGGACGTGACGCTGTCGACAACCTCGAGATCGATAGTGCCGTCAGCCTAGCAAATCGTGGTTCGCGCGACGGGCTCAGTTGTAGGTCGCGGAGAAGACCAGCGAGAAAGCGGTGGCGGTCCAGGTCAGGTCGGAGTCGTTCTTGTCCTTCATCGAGCTGACCAAAACCTCGGCGGCGCCGCCGATGCCCCAGTGGCGCGTCACCCACCACTCCTTGCCGATCATGCCCTGGAAGCCGAGACCAACGTTGGACTGATACAGCGTCTGGTTCGTGTCGTTATCGGTGACGCTGCTGTCGAGGAACGTCAGCGCGGCCGACAGGTAGAGGTTGACCGGCTGGAAGTAGTAGAGGCCCCCGAACCCGAACCCGCCCAGCCCGGAGGTCGCGTTGCGGGTACCCACCGACAACCCGTCGAGGGTCAGGTTGTTGGCGTCGGATCCGATGGCCAGGACCTCGCCGAACAGGATGAAGCCCGGCGCGACGGCGCCGCCGATCGAGACACCGAACGAGATCCCGCCGCCCGAGTACTCGAGCTTCTGGCCGGTTCGGTTGTTGTTGCCGGTGAACGACGCGTCGCTGGCGCCCATGTGCAGGCGCAGATAGAAGCCCTGGTGCGCCGGCTCTTCCTGCGCGTTGCTGCCCGCCGGCGGATACGGATAGCCGCCGGGCGGCGGATACGCCGGCGGCGGGTAGTAAGGCGCCTGGCGGTAGCCGGGCGGCGGCGCGTAAGACGGCGGGTAGGCGGGCGCCGGGGCGTAAGACGGCGCCGGGGCGTAGGCCGGCGGCGCGCCATAGGCCGGCGGCGCTGGGTAGGCG
>CAZTZM010000162.1:0-3498 GCA_964618005.1 uncultured Myxococcales bacterium | reverse complement strand
GCCGTCGCCGAGAAGACGCCCGCCGAGGACAAGACCCCCGCCTCCGACGAGAAGCAGGCCGACAAGGACATCGCGCGCGAGGCCTGGCGGCGCAACATGCCCGACCTGCGCGCCGATGGTCCCCGGGCCTCGCTGCTGGTGCCGCTCAAGGGCTCGATCGAGGGGTCGACCTTCCACATCACCAACCGCCCGCACGCCGTCATCGTCAAGCTGCCGCGGGCCGCTTCGATGATCACCATGCGCCTCTACCGCGTCGAACGCGACGGCTTCCGCAAGCTCTGGATCGATCAGGCCGAGACCAATGCCAAGGCCTCCGACGGGACCACGCTCAAGATCACCTTGTCGGATCCGGGCGCGCCGCAGGTCGAGGTCAAGGCTGATTTTCTGCGCGTCACCGTCCGCCGCCCCTCCGCCAACAACGAGTAGCCGCGCGGCTCGACGGTCGCGTCAGCTCACGTCCTCGAGCACCCGGGTCAGGATGTCGCGTGCCTCTTCCACGTCGAGGCCCAGGTAGATTTCCACCCGCGCCAGCGCCTCGTCCGCGCGGCGCTGCGTCTCCTCGTCGGGGGCCGCCGGATCGATCAGGCTTTCCCCGACGAAAGTCTTCGCGATTTGCAGGACCAGCGTGCGTCTTTCCATATGGGTCTCCGCCTGCCAGCTGCCCCCTGGTCCGAATATAGGTCGGGGGCTCACCGCGAGAAGCGCACGGCTCGGGAAAAGTGAGGCTCAGGTCGACCCGTGGCCGTGCAGCCAGGTCTCGACCTCGTTCAGCTTCACCTTGATGTCGGCCTTGGCGTAGCCCTCGCGCGCCTCTTCCGCCAGCAGGCGCGCGCGGCCGCGGTCGCGCCCCGCCTCCCACAGCGACCGCGCCAGCGCGAACCGAGTCTCGGCCCGCCGTGACGGGTCGGTCTCCTGCGCCTCGCGGATCTTGAACGCCCGCTCCAGCGGGACGATGGCGCTCGAGGGATCGCCGTCGGCCAGATCGCTGACGCCGATGCCGGTCAGCGCGTAGGCCAGGTTGCGGTTGTCGAGGCCGAACTCGCGCTCCCAGATGATGCGCGCCTTCTCGAACGAGGCGCGGGCGTCGCGTGACCGCCCGAGCGAGTTCAAGATCTCACCGCGGTTGGAGAGCTGCGTCGCCACCTCCGGGTGGCTGGAGCCGAGGCCGTTCTCGAGGATGGCGATCGAGCGATCGACGTGCTCCAGCGCCTCCTGATTGCGCCCCAGCGCCGCCAGCACCACCGCCAGGTTGCCCTCGGAGAAACCGACGTCGGGGTGGTCGCGCCCCAGCGCCTTCTCCTTGAGCGCCAGCCCCTCTTGCTGCGTGCGCAGCGCGGCCTCCAGCTCGCCCTGCATCTCGAACACGCCGCCCAGGTTGTTGAGCAGCCAGGCCTGCAGGAGCTCGTGCCCGCCCAGGCGCTGCAAGATCGCGTCGGCGGTCTTGGCCCAGCGCTGCGCGTCGGCGTAACGCCCCTGCTGATAGCCGACCACCCAGACCAGGTTGGTGGCGTCCTCGGCGCGCACCTCGTCGTGCCGCGAGGCGTCCGCCGCCAGGTACGACTCGACCAGCGCGCGCTCGGCGGCGCGTGAGTCGTTCGACTTGTGGTACATCGTCCCCAGCATCGCCAGCGTCTCCGCGACCAGCGGCTGGTAGCCGAGCGCGCGCGCGTCCTCCAGCAGCCGCGGCAGGTTTTTCAACCCCTCGCGGTAGCGCCCCGAGTCGAAGAGCGCCTTTATTCCGGCCAGCTGGTGGCGCAGCTCGGCCACCCGCGCCTGCGTCGCCGGATCCTCGGGCGGGCGGACGACGGAGCGCAGCAGCGGCACGTCGGCGCAGCGATCGAGCGAGCCCAGGTTGTTCGCCGCGCCCACCGCGTTCTCGACGACCTCGCCCGTCGCCTCGCTGAACACGTCCGTGAGTGCGCGCAGGCCGCCCAGGCGCTCCTGCAGGCAGGACATTCGGAGATCGAGCACCTCGGCCGACTGCTCGCCGCGCACCTGCGTCGCCTCGCAGGCCTCGCGGTACATCCGCGCCCACCCCTGGGCGTAGCCGCTCAGGATCCGGTTGACGGTGGCGTACACCTCGCTGGCGTAGCTCTTTCCCGTGTGCAGGAAGGCGCCGCGGATCTGCGCCTCGCGCGCCGGCTCTGGCTCGCCATTGACCGTCAGGTCCCAGACGCCGGCCAGCCGCGCGGGGCCGCCACCGCAGATCGACCTGTGATTGGCCAGGCTCTGGTGGACCCCGAAGGCCAGCGCCAGCGGCGCCAGCGCCAGCGCGCCGGCCGCCAGCATTCGATTTCGGGCGGCGCGCGGGTTCTTCCCCAGCGCCTCGATGAGGTCGTGCATCGACGGATAGCGATCCGCCGCCTGGGACCGCAATCCGCGCAGCAGCACCTTGCGCACCCACAACGGAACCTTCGAGTTGGCGGGCGCCTCCTTGACCTGCCCCTGAACGACGGCGGTCGTCAGCGCGAACATCGTGTTGCCGGAGAACGGCCGCTCGCCGTAGAGCGCCTCGTACAGCGCCACGCAGAAGCTGAATTGATCCGTGCGCGCGTCGGTGGCGGTGCCCAGGAACTGCTCGGGCGCCATGTACGCCGGCGTCCCCATCATCGCGCCGGTCCGGGTCAGCTGCACCTCGAACATCGCCGATGGCCCGCCCGAATCGGTCCCCAGCGGCGGCGTGTGCGACCCGCTGGGCGGCCCGTTGTTGAGGACGATGGTCGACATCGGATCCACGTCAGAACCCGCGGACGGGCTCCGACCCTCCCGCGATGCGCTCGAACGGACAGAGCCCATTCTCCCGCGACGCGGGTCATCCTCGGCGTCGGAGAACTGCCCCGTGTCGGCCAGCGCGATCGGCATGCGGTTGGGGGTCGGTCGCTCGCCCGTCTGCTTCTCATTGACCTGGCGCGCCAGGCCGAAGTCCATGACGCGCACCTCGCCGTCACGCCCGACCATCACGTTGTCGGGCTTGAAGTCGCGGTGGACCAGCCCCTTGTCGTGCGCCGCGATCAGGCCGCGGCCGGCGGCGCGGAAGACCCGCAGCACCTCCTGCCAGGGGCGCGGCTGCGCCTGCAGCCAGTACGTGACGGTGTTCCCCTCGACGAACTCCATCGCGATGAACACCTGGTCCAGGAACGTGCCGACGTCGTAGACGACGACCACGTTCGGGTGCGACAGGCGCGCGATGGCCTGCGCCTCGCGCAGCGTTCGCTGGCGCCCCTCGGTCAGGGAGACCCCGTTGCCGGGCTTGACCCGCAGCAGCTTGACCGCCACCTTGCGGTCCAGCTCGGGGTCGTACGCCGCGTAGACCTCGCCCATCCCGCCGCGGCCCACCAAGCCCAGCACGACGTAGCGGCCAATGGTCGCGCCGCGGACAAGCGTGGCTTGGGCCGTCTCGGGTGGCGGGATCTGAGGCGGGGGTCCAGTCGACATGCGGGGCTGGGCGGGCCTCCTACATCGACGGATCTCGGTCAGGATTTTAGGCCAAGATTTGAG
>CAZTZM010000161.1:0-2213 GCA_964618005.1 uncultured Myxococcales bacterium | reverse complement strand
CTTGTTGAAGGCCTTGGTCAGCCCGTCGCGCAGGGCCGACTCGTACATCTGCTTCTGGAAGATCTCGTCCAGGTTGTCGTGGTACGTGAACTTCAGGATCGTCGTCGAGCCGACCAGGATCTTGTCGCCGTCGGCCAGCTCCTTGCGGTCGACCTTGAGGCCGTTGCAGAAGGTGCCGTTCGTCGACCCCAGGTCCTCCAGGAGGACCCGGTTCCCCTCGATCACGACCTGCGCGTGCTCGCGCGAGATGCCGTCGTCGAGCAGGCGGATCTGGGCCTTCTGGCCGCGGCCGATGACCGTCTTGTCGTGCTCGATCTTATACATCTCGCCCAGGCTGGCGCCCGCGAGGACGACCAGATAGGCGCGATCGCGCTTGACCCCCCCGCCCGCTGGCGCGGGCGGCTCGAACAGTTGGGTACGTTCGTCAGCCGCCATGGGCGACCCATCGTATCACACTCCTGTCTAGGAGGTCCGTAACAGCGCTTGCGCCAAGCCGACCAGTCGGTCGACGGCGGCGGCCGGCGCGCCGGCCGCCCGCAGGGGGGCCGCGATCGCGCAGGCCTCCGCCACCAGCGCCTCCAGGCGCTGGCGCGCAGCGGCGGCGAAGGCCCCGTGCTCGGCGTCGTCGCGGTCGTCGGCGTGCTGGAAGGCGATGCCGTAGGCGGTTCCGTAGCGGCCGAAGGCGGTCACCAGCTCGGGCGACGCCCCGGCGGCCAGGGCGCCCACCTGCAGCGCCGCGCGGAACAGCGCCGCGGTCTTCTCGTCGTGCAGGGTCTCCAGCTCCTCGAGGGAGGCGGGGGGCGTCGCGCCCAGGTCGCGCGACTGCCCGCGGACCATGCCCCGCGCGCCCGCGCCGTGCGCCAGCGCCCGGACGGCTCGCAGGTAGCGTTCCGGCTGCCGCGCCCGCTCGCCGGCCTCGGCGATCCAGTCGAACGCCAGCGTCAGCAGGGCGTCACCCGCCAGGATGGCGGTCGACTCGTCGAACGCCTTGTGGTTGCTGGGGCGCCCGCGGCGGAAGTCGTCGTCGTCCATCGCCGGCAGGTCGTCGTGAATCAGCGAGTAGCAGTGGACCAGCTCGACGGAGGCCGCCGCCAGCCGCACGTTGTCGTCGATCGTCCCCACCGCCTCGGCCGCCGCCAGCGCCAGCAGCGGGCGGATGCGCTTGCCGGGCGCCAGCAGCGAGTAGCGCATGGACTCGATCAAGCGGCCAGGGTCGCCGTCGGCTGGCGGCGCCATTCGTGCTTCGAGCAGCTGTCCCAGCGCGGCCCGCTGGGCCTCGACCCAGGCGCCCGTCGATTCGTTTTGATTGGTCATCAGATGGTGTCGAACGGGGTGGTGCGGGGCGCGCCGGTGTTCCCCAGCAGGGTCTCGACCTTCTTCTCGGCGCCGTCGAGGATGACGGTGCCGCGGCGGCACAGCTCCATCCCCTCTTCGAACGCCCGCAGGCTCTCTTCCAGCGGCAGGTTGCCGCCCTCCAGGCGATCGACCAGGCCGCGCAGCCGCGCGAGGATCTCCTCGAATCGCTCGGGTGACGCCGCCGCAGCGACGGTCTCGGGGGGGGCCTCGGACGCCATCGCGCCCTGTTCTACCCGGAACGCCCGGGCTCCACCAGATCGTTTGGGGCGTCGATCTCTTCGCGCCCATAGTATCCTGAGGTTCGTCGATGGGGTGCTCAATCAAATGGCGGCAGCGAGCGCAGTGAACAAGAGTCTGCCGGTTAGCCGGGGCGGGCTGGCCGATCCCAAGGGGCACTGGCGCGCCTACCTCGAGCGCAAGGGTCTCAAGACCACGCAACAGCGCGAGGCGATCGTCGACGCGTTCCTGCGCACCTCCGGACACGTGGCGCTGGACGACCTGCTGTCGTCCGCGCGCCGGAAGTATCCGCGCGTGGGCCTGGCGACCGTCTACCGGACGGTCAAGCTGCTGGAAGAGGCCGGCATCGCGGCCGCTCGCCACTTCGGGCCCGGACAGACGCTGTACGAGGTGGCCGAGGGGCGCGCGCACCACGACCACCTCATCTGCGACGCTTGCGGCTTCATCATCGAGTTCGAGAGCGACGAGATCGAGCACCTGCAGGACACGGCGGCCCGACGCCTGGGCTTCAACGTGCTCCGCCACCGGCACGAGCTGTTCGGCCTGTGCGAGAAGGCACGCGGCGTGCCCGGCGGGATCTGCCCGGCGGAGGCGGCCGGGCGCCCCTTCCTGGGCGGCGC
>CAZTZM010000160.1:0-3755 GCA_964618005.1 uncultured Myxococcales bacterium | reverse complement strand
GCCGTCGCGACGGCCGGGGGCGGCGCGGTCGGCTGCTGGGCGCGGGCGGGCGCCCCGACCAGCGCCAGCGCCAGCAGCGGCCCCAGCCGCCACACCCGTCCAGCTGCGCCCGGCGCCGCCACGCGGGCTAGGTCCCGGTCTCCCCGAGGCAGATGTTGGCCGGCTGCCCCGACACGGGCGGCGCGCAGACGTAGGCCGCCCGCGCGCACACCGATCCGCCGGCGTCCGACCCGAGGTTGCAGCCGGCGTAGCAGGCGTAGAGCGGGGAGTCCGGCGCGCCGCTCTGGACGCAGTCGCTCCACGTGCCGGCGCAGGCGTCGGCGCTGGACTTGGGCGCCGTCGAGCAGCCGTAGGTCTGGCAGTAGCCGCCCGGGAACCGCGTCCCCATCGAGCAGACGCCCCCCAGCTGGCAGCCGGTGTCGGCGGTGCAGGCCGAGCCGGGGACCGCCTCGCGGCTGTAGCAGAGCCCGTGGGTCGGGTCGCAGGCGTCCGAGCCGTTGTTCAGCGCGACGCAGTCCGAGTCCAGGCCGCACCCCGTCGACGGGATCGGCGTGAACAGCGACTGGCACTGCCCCTCGACCACGTCGTCGGTCGGATCGGAGGGCGTGCCGTTGTCGTTGATGACCAGGCGCGCGCAGACCTGGTCGGCCCCGCAGTCGCTGTTGACGCCGCAGATCGCCGTGCAGAACGCCCGGTTCGAGCCGCTGGGCAGCTTGAACGTGCGGTCGTAGCAGGCGCCGCTGCGGCAGCTGGTGGGGCTGGTGCAGGCCGTCCCGACCGAGGCGGTGCCGCCCGTCGCCCGGCAAACGTACAGCGAGGTCCGCGTGCCGTAGGCGACGCACCCTTGGTTGGCCGCGCAGTCGCTCTCCCGCACGCAGGGGGTGCCGGCAATCTTCGACGCGGGCGTGCACATGCCGACCTTGGCGGTCGAGCCGTTGGGCGCCGGCGCGGTCGCGTACTCGAGGCAGCTGGAGCTGGCCGGGCAGTCGGCGTCGGTGCGGCACATCGTGCTGCAGAATGGCTGGGTCGGGAAATCGGGCGAGGCGATGCAGAGCGAGTCGTTCGCGCAGCCCGCCGTCCCGGCGCCGGCGTCACTCGAGCAGGCGGCGCCGAACGACAACGTCCCGGTCGGCGCCACGCAGGTCAGCTGGAAGGCGTTGCCGGCGGCCACGGCCGAGCCGACCACGCAGACCCGGCCGCTGTTGCAGATCGAATCCGCGCCGGACTGGGCGTAGGCGTTCGAGGGGAGCGCCGCCTGGGTCAGCAGCGTGCCGCAGAAGTTGATCGGACAGACGCCGCCCCCCATCGCGTCGGCCGGGCAGTAGGCGTCGAACGGGTGCGCGTCCATGTGGGGCGCGGGCGCGTCCGCGCCGCCGTCGAACGGCCGCGAGCTGGCCGCCGGGCTGGAGCAACCAGCGGCGAGCATCAGGGGGACGAGACAAGCAAAAGCAAAAACAGAGCTGCGCAAGGAGGGCTTCAAGGTCGCGCCGCGATTATGCCAGCTTCCCGTGTAATGATGAAGCCGTGCTGCTGGAGCCCACCGCCGCGATCTTGGTCATCGGCAACGAGATCCTGTCGGGCAAGGTCGACGAACAGAACGCCCGCTATCTGATCGGCGAGCTGCGGCGGCTGGGCGTGTCGCTCCGCCGCATCGAGGTGATCCCCGACGTGGTCGAGGAGATCGCGCGCAGCGTCCGGGCGCTGGCGGGCGCCTTCGACCACGTGTTCACCTCCGGCGGCGTCGGGCCGACGCACGACGACGTGACCTTGCAGGCGGTGGCGGAGGCGTTCGGCCTGCCGATGGCGCGCGACGCCGAGCTGGAACGGCAGATGCGCGAGGGCTGGGGCGCGCGGCTGCACGAGCGCGACCTGCGCATGGCCGACATCCCCGTCGGCGCGCGTCTGGAGTACGGCCCGGCCGGCCCCGGCAGGAGCTGGCCGGTGGTCGTCGTGCGCAACGTCTGGGTCCTGCCGGGCGTCCCGTCGATCTTCCGGCGCAAGTTCGAAGCGGTGCGCGAGCTCTTCCGCGCGCCGCCCATTCACGGCCGCGCCCTTTACTCGCGCGCGGGGGAAGGGGTGATCGCCGGCGCGCTGGACGAGACGGTGGCCGCCTTCCCCGGGGTCGAGGTCGGCTCCTATCCGCACCTGGACGCGCCGGACTACAGCGTCAAGATCACCTTCGACGGCCGCGACGCCCAGGCGGTCGACGGCGCGCTGGCGTTCCTCACCAGCCGCCTCGGCGACGCGGTGGTTCGGACCGAATAGCCGCGCGGCAGCCATGGTAAAAGCCCCGCCATGGCTGACGTCCCGCCTGGCGTGAAGGGCATGAACGACATCCTCCCGCCGGAGGTGTCGAAGTGGCAGTTCGTCGAGGAGAAGGCGCGCGGCGTCCTGGAGGCGTTCACCTACCGCGAGCTGCGCACGCCCGTGCTCGAGTACACGCCGCTCTTCGTCCGCTCGGTCGGAGAGGTGACGGACGTGGTCGAGAAGCAGATGTACACGTTCGACGATCGCGACGGCCGCTCGGTCAGCCTGCGCCCCGAGGGGACGGCGTCGGCGGTGCGCGCCTTCATCGAGAGCGCGCAGTGGAACAAGGAGCCGGTCACCCGCTGGTACTACCTGGGCCCGATGTTCCGGCACGAGCGGGCCCAGCGCGGCCGCCTGCGCCAGTTCCATCAGATCGGCGCCGAGTGGTTCGGCGTCAACGAGCCGTCGGCCGACGCCGAGACGATCGCCATGCTGGCGACGATGCTGGAGGAGATCGGCATCCCCCCGGGCGCGCTCGACATCACCCTCAACTCGCTGGGCGAGCCCGAGGAGCGCGCCGCCTATCGCGACGCCCTGGTGACGTTCTACCGCGCGCACGAGAGCGTCCTCGACGACGACTCGCGCCGCCGCCTCGAGACCAACCCGCTGCGGATCCTGGACTCGAAGAACCCCGAGATCGTCGCGCTGAACGCCGGCGCGCCGGTGCTGCTGGAGACGCTGAGCGCCGGGTCGCAGGCCCGCTTCGCCCAGGTCCGCAAGCTGCTGGACGCGCTGGGCGTGCGCCACACGCTCGATGCGCGGCTGGTGCGCGGACTCGACTACTACACGGCGACGATCTTCGAGATCAAGACCACGGCGGGCGAGCTGGGCGCGCAGAACACCATCTGCGGCGGCGGCCGCTACGACGGCCTGGTCGCGTCGCTGGGCGGCCCCAAGACCCCTGCCATCGGCTTCGCCCTGGGCGTCGAGCGAACGCTGCTGGCGCTGGCCGAGGCGCCGGAGAGCTACGAACGCCCCGCCAACGCGTTCTTCGCCCCGATGGACGCCGACGCCCTCGCCTACGCGCTGCCGATCGCCCAGCGCCTGCGCGCCGCCGGCATCAGCGTCGAGATCGAGCACCGCGGCGGCAACCTTCAAAAGCAGCTCAAGCGCGCCAACAAGCTGCGGGCGCGGCTGGCCGTCATCATCGGCGGAAACGAGATCGCCTCCGGTAAGCTGACCGTGAAGGATCTCGTCCAGGGCACCCAGAGCGAGGTGCCGGCCGCCGACCTGGAGTCGAAGATCCGACAGCTGCTCGACTGAGCGGAAAGGCCCCCCATGCCCAGGTCCGGTGTCATCGGAACGATGTTGGTTCTCTGGCTGGCCGGCTGTGCCGCCTGAATGTACGGCCCAATAGTGAAAGTGAGAAGCGGAACCAGCAATCCCCAGGCGAGCACTCCCCCTGCAAAGTTCAACGCCGCCAAACGCGGCCCAATAATGTAGCCCAC
>CAZTZM010000159.1:0-10464 GCA_964618005.1 uncultured Myxococcales bacterium | reverse complement strand
CTCTCCTTCAAGGTGGTCCCGAACCGCGACAAGGACGTGGTGGCGTCGCTTGAGCGCTCGCCCGCCGAGGTGTTGTCGGCGGCGCGTCCCCGGCGGCACGCCGGCTCGGCGGCCGAACGGCGCGTGGCGCTGGCGTCGCGGCCGGGATCGGAGCGCGCGACGCCGGCGGCCCCGGCCCCGGCGCGCGAGACCACGGCCACCGTTCGCTTCCGCGACGCTGCGGGAGACGGCTTTCAGCTGGTCGAGGCCCACTTCATCATGGACGACCACCCGCTGCCCGTGCTGACCGGCACGTCGCGCAGCGAGGACACCGTCATCTACACCGGACACGTGCGCCCCGGCCCCCATGTGGTGAGCGCGCGGCTGGTCTATCAAGGGCGCAACCGAGGCCCGTTCACGTACCTGTCGGGCTACAAGCTGAACGTCGAGTCGCGCGAGGTGGTGCACGTGCCCGCCGACCGTCCATCCAACTTCACCATCGCCACCGAGAAGAAGAAGGGGATGAACCTCCCGTTCGACAAGCAGCTGGCGGTCACGGTCCGTGACGACTCGTCGCGCGCGGTGCGGTGAGCGGGCCGCGCGGGTCGGGTGTTTTGGTACGCTAGGCGCATGAAGGTCATCATCACCGGCGTGACCGGAATGGTCGGCGAAGGGGTGCTGCTCGAGTGCCTGGAGAATCCGGCGGTCGAGCGCGTCCTGTCAGTCTCGCGCCGCCCTTCGGGGCACACACACCCGAAGCTCACCGAGTGCCTGGTCGCCGATTTTCGAGAGCTTGCCGGCGTCGAGCCGCAGCTGGCGGGATATGACGCCTGTTTTTACTGCGCGGGGGTGAGCTCGGTCGGCATGAAGGAGCCCGAGTACAGCGCGATCACGTACGACACCCCGCTTCATTTCGCGCAGACGCTGGCGCGTCTCGACCCCGGCATGGTTTTGGTCCACGTGTCCGGCGCGCACACGGACGGCAGCGAGCAGGGGAAGGTGATGTGGGCGCGGGTGAAAGGCAAGGCGGAGAACGCGTTGGCCCGCCTGCCCTTCAAGGCCGTCTACAACTTTCGCCCGTCCCTGATGAAGCCGGCGCCCGGCCAGAAGAACATCAAGCGCTCCTACAAGGCGCTGCTGGTGTTCTACCCCCTGCTCAACCTGTTCTTCCCGGGAATGCCCCTGCGGCAGGTCGGGCTCGCCATGATCAACTGCGTGCGCTTCGGCGCGCCCAAGGGCGTGCTGGAAGCCAAGGACATCAAAGACCAGGCCGCGCGCTCGGCCGCGTGAAACCGGGTCGGCCCGCTGGGCCCGCATGAGCGCCTTGAACGCGTGAGCTCGCGCGACGAAGGCTGAACACCCTTCATACGGATCGAGAGCGCGAGGCCGAGCCCGGTCTGATCGGCGCGCCGGAGTGGGCGGCCCGCTTGTCTCACGCTGGTCGTCTATCCGCGCCCGTGGGGAATCCCTTACGGGCCACCCGGGCAGACCCTCAATGGCCGCGACGCCGCGGGGTGCATACCTCTCGAGTGGTCGTGCGCTAGCGAGCGGCCAACGGGAACGTCGGCGCAAGTCGCCGGCTTTGCGGGAAGGAATCCATGTTTCTGGTCTACGTAACTCTTGCCGTCGCCGGGGCGCTGCTTCTGGCGGGAGCGCGAATCGTCCGACCGGGTGGCATGACATTGGTCGGCCACCCGCCGATCAATCGGGCCCTTTCGGCATGGGTGGCGTTGGGCGCCGCCGCGGTCGTCCTTATGACGGCCGTAACGAGCAGGGGTGGGCAGGCCGAAGCAGGCCGCGCGCTCTCGCTGGTGGTGGCGCCGGGAGCCTCCCTCGAGCTGGACGGGGATTCGAGCCTTCACCGCTACAGCGCGAAGGCGCACGGAATCGAGGCGGGGATCGGCGTCGATACCGACCACGTCCCGACGGCCGCCCAGGCGTCGGACCTGGAAGATCTGGTCCGAGGACACTTCATCAAAACGTTCCATCTGTTCGTTCCCGTCGACAAGCTCAGCTCGGGAGACAAGGGCCTCGACACCAACATGCGAAAAGCGCTCAAAGGTGATCGGTACAAACAGATCCGATTTCAAATGGATTCGTATGACGTGCTGGGGTCGCCGGCCGGGACCATGCCCCTCACGGTCACGCTTCACGGCCGTCTGAGCCTCGCGGGTGTCGAGCGGAAGATCGACGTAACCGCGGCGGGCGTCAGGGTCCGAGAGGGCCTCGCGATCAGCGGGAGCAAGGACCTCTTGATGACCGACTACCAGATCAAACCTCCCACGATGATGCTGGGGGCGATCAAGACCAAGGACCTCATCACCGTGAAGTTCAGCGCGACCTTGGAGAGAGAGCACACGCAATGAAGCCCAAGGTGGCGGTGCTGATGGTCGTCGCGGTCAGCGCGGCGCTGGCGCCGCAGGCTTTCGGGGAAATCGCGGTTGTCACGACCGACGACGCAGAGATCGACTTCGGCGGAATGATTCAGCTGCTGGGATTCGCCCAGCACCTCGATGACCCGTACAAGAACGACGATCGAGCCTACCTGTTCATGAACAGGGCCCGCCTCCGATTGTCGGGTCACTACGACCGGATCTCTTTCTATACGGAGATGGGTCTCGGCGGCGAAGACGCCGTTGTCGCGACGACGGGCGTTTCATTGAGCCTGCTCGACTTCGCGTTCAACATTCCGCTCGGGCCCGGCAAGACCACCTACCTCAAGGTGGGCCAGTTCAAGGTCCCTTACGGACGGGAGCAGCTCACGTACGAGGGCAATTTTCAGTTCGCCGACCGGTCGATCAACAACCTCGGCTTCGTCGTCGGACGAGACGTCGGCGCGGCGCTGGTCTCCCATCCCGGCCTGTTCACGCTGATCGGCGGCGTCTTCACCGGTGGCGGGCGCGACGTGCCACCGGACCACTACCTCCCCGAAAAGCTGGGGATTCCACTCTTCGCGGCCCGCGCCGGCATCGGCGATCTCGACGAAGACCCGTTTTACCTGACGCAGGACGTCCATGGGTTCCGTGGTCTGATCGACCGGCAGGCGAAGGGGGCACTCTTCGTCAACGCCCTCTATACCAAGGACACCCTGATCGGCCATTCCACGGTTCTCAACGTCAAGTTGGCGGACAAGTCGCTGCTCCTCGACGGTGACTGGAACCCGTACATCGCCGAGGCGCCCTTCAGCCAGGGGACTTGGTGGCAGGCAGGCGCGGACGCCGCGGGGCGCGTGCCGCTTCGCGCAGTCGAGCTTACGGGCGAAGCGGCCTTTGACTTCGGCAAGTACTCGAACGGCTACGGCGCCGTTCAAATGTGGGGCGTCCGGGCGCAGGGTGCTGTGAGCTACCGAGTGTTCGAGCTGGCCGTTCGCTACGCGATGCTGGTTCCCGACAGCAACTTTGCGTACATGACCGTGCCGCTCACCGGTTCCGAGCCGATCCAGGAGATCACCACCAGCGCCACCTGGTTCATAAGGGGACAGCGGCTCAAGCTCCTGGCCGACCTGCCCATCATCATTCACGACCCGGTATTTACCGAGGCCAACGTCGGCAGTTACGCCGCTACCGATCTTCCGGACCAGGCGACCGTGCTCGCGACGGCCGGTGTGCCGACCGGGAACACAGTCACCCGTCAAAACGTGTTCGAGGCCAGGCTCATGTTCCAGGCGCAATTCTGATCCAGACACGCGCGGCAATTGTCCCGGATCACCGTTCCAACAGCGAAGCTAGGCCCAGTCATAACGCAACGAAAGCGCAGCCCATGCACAAAGTGTCCATTCGATCGAAGCTGGTTCTATTCGTAGTCGGCACGCTGGCTCTCGGGGGCGGCTGTGGAACGTCCCTCGCGCTGCAGCCAGGTTCCAAGACCCCGGCCGCCGCGGGAAACGTCAAGCTCTCGCGCGACAGCCAGGGAAATACCCAACTCGCTTTGAGCGTCAATTACTTACCGGAGCCATTCGAGCTCAATCGGGCGCTCACGACCTTTGTCATTTGGTCGATCGCCGATGACGGCACCCGCGTCCGCAACATGGGCCAGATGCAGCTCGACAGCCATCGCCACGGCGCCGTCAACCTCGTGACGCCGCTCACGTCGTTCAAGCTCCTCGTGACCGCCGAAGAGAGCGCCACGGCCGAAAGGCCAAGTGACTACGCGATCCTCTCCGGTGTCGTACGGATGAACCCCTCGTAGATCGCTGGCGTCCCAGGCAGAGCCCCACAGAGCATCCACGTTCTTCCTGTCTTGTTCCGCGCATCGTAGTCGCTATGCAGAAGGGACCCACCAGGAGGCGAGCGGCCGACCGGAAGATATTCCTACGGTTGGGGATGCTCGACGTGTACGGGAGAAGAGGGAAGCCATGTTGCGAAGTTTGAAGGGCCTCGGGACCCGGCTGTACGACTATTGCGGACGACCAGCCTGTTGGTTCACCGATGCTGCCGGAAAGCCAGTGTTCGGCTCGGGGGTAACGACGGCCACCGTGAGCCCTGGGGCGCCCGGTCGTCCAGCTGTCGCGACGAGCGCCCCGGACCAAGGCCGATAGGAACAGTCCGTGGAGCGATCAGAAAAGGCTGGCATGGACTCATCGACCCGTGTCGCACCCGGCGGTCCCGGAAGCCCGGCGCGTTGGACCTCCAGCGCCAAGACAGGACTCGGCACAGCGCTCAGCCCGAAGAGCCGCGTCTGGTTCACGTTGAGCCACGGAATTCTCAACGAGATCTATTACCCCAGCATCGATCAGGCCTGCATCCGCGATCTCGGGCTGATCGTCACGGATGGGGGCGAGCTGTTTTCGGAGGAGAAGCGCGACGCCGATTCGCGTGTTCACTGGTTGGCGGAGGGCGTTCCCGCGATTCGCCTCGTGAACACCTGCCGGGAGGGTCGTTATCGAATCGAAAAGGAGACGGTCTGCGACTCGGACCGCGACGCCGTCTTGCAGAGCGTGCGTTTCAGCCCACTGCGCGGTGCGCCCTCGACCTATCGGCTGCACGCTCTGCTCGCACCCCACCTCGGGAACCAAGGTGCCGACAACAGCGCCTGGGTGGAGGACTTCGAGGGGACGCCGCTCCTGTGTGCCCGCCGAAATGGAACGGCCCTCGCCCTCGCCTGTTCGGCCGCGTGGGTGAAGCGGTCAGTGGGCTATGTCGGCTCCTCCGACAGCTGGCAGGATCTGAAGGCGCACAAGAAAATGACCTGGGAATATACCCGCGCCGACAATGGCAATGTCGCGCTGGCCGGGGAGATCGACCTGCGCGCCTCACAGGGTGAGTTCGTCATGGCGCTGGGCTTCGGCGGCGACCCAGCCGAGGCGGCGCGGACCGCGATCGCGAGCCTGCGGGCCGGGTTCGACAAGGCCAAAGCGGATTATTTCGCCGGTTGGCGGAGCTGGACGAAGACCAACGCTTCCCCGAAGCGCGAGCCTGCTCGAGCCGGTGATCTGTCGCAGGTCAGCTTGGCCGTGCTTCGGGCGCACGAATCAAAAAAGGCGCCGGGCGGTCTCATCGCCAGCCTCTCCATCCCGTGGGGCTTCAGCAAGGGCGATAACGACCTCGGCGGCTATCACCTGGTCTGGTCGCGGGACATGGTCGAGACCGCAGGAGGGTTGCTGGCCGCGGGCGCCCACGACGACGCCCGGCGGGTCCTTTCCTACTTGAAAGCGACTCAGCAACCGGACGGCCACTGGTCGCAGAACATGTGGCTGGACGGCTCGCCCTATTGGAACGGAATCCAGATGGACGAGACGGCGCTGCCCGTCCTCCTCGTCGACCTGGCGTTTCGACAAAAGGCCCTGACGGAGGCCGACGTGGTGCAACTGTGGGGCATGGTCCGGAGCGCAGCCGGTTACCTGGTGCGAAACGGCCCGGTCAGCCCACAAGATCGGTGGGAGGAAGATCCTGGCTATTCGCCGTTTACAGTCGCCGCGCAAATCGCCGCGCTCTTGGCGGCGGCGGATCTGGCGGATTTGAGCCACGAAGCCGCCGTCGGAACTTACCTTCGCGAGATCGCCGACGTCTGGTACGCATCCATCGACCGTTGGATGTACGTCTCTGCGACGGATTGGTGCCAGCGGTTCGGCGTCAATGGATACTACGTTCGGATCGCCCCTAACGAAACGGGCGAAGGCGTTTCCCGCTTCGAGAGCGGCGTCCGGATCAAGAATGTGGCGGCCTCCGAGGACACGCTGGCCGCCATCCATCTGGTGAGCCCGGACGCTCTGGCGCTGGTTCGCTTCGGGCTTCGCGGCGCGGACGATCCACGCATGCGGGATACCACGAAGGTCATCGACGCCCTGCTCAAGGTCGAGACACCGACGGGACCCACCTGGCATCGGTACAACGGCGACGGCTACGGCGAGCACGAGGATGGGTCGCCGTTCGACGGGACGGGCATTGGCCGTGGTTGGCCGCTGCTGACCGGCGAGCGGGCACATTACGAGCTGGCGCGCGGGCAGGTGGACAGCGCCAAGGGGCTCCTTGCGACGATGGAATCGTTCGCCAACGAGGGCGGCCTGATCTCGGAGCAGGTGTGGGACTCTCCGGACATTGTTGCCCACGAGCTCCAGCTTGGACGCCCATCGGGCTCGGCGATGCCGCTCGTATGGGCGCACGCCGAGCACCTCAAGCTGCGGCGATCGTTGGAAAGCGGGTGTGTCTTCGATCTGCCCCCACAAACCGTTCGCCGGTACCTCACTGACCACATTGAGTCCCCGCGGATGGTCTGGCGGTTCAACCACAAGATTCGATCGCTACCGTCGGGAAAGATGCTGCGCATCGAAACCCTGACGCCCGCCGTCGTTCATTGGAGCGCCGATGATTGGCGCAGCGTCCACGACGCGACGACCCGGGACACGGGACTGGGAGTCCACACGGCTGATCTGGAGGTCCGGGGGTTGCCCGGCGGCGCTCGGATCGACTTCACGTTCCATTGGCTCGACGCTGGGTCCTGGGAAGGCGCCAATTATTCCGTTGGGATCGACGCCGTCCCGAACAAGGCGCCTTCGTCCCCGTAAGAGGCAGGCGGTGAACCACGGGACCAAGATCGCCGGAAGGCGGTTCGTGTATCTGGCCACCGCCATCTCAGCGCTGGGTGGCCTGCTGTTTGGCTACGACGTCGGGGTCATCTCCGGCGCCATCCTGTTCATCCAAAAGGCCTTCTCGCTCTCCCCGGGTCTTGAAGAGATCGTCGTCAGCGCCGTCTTGCTCGGATCGCTCGCCGGAGCGGCCGTGGGGGGCGTCCTCGCCGATCGACTCGGTCGCCGGAAATTATTGATCATCACCGCGTTGGTGTTTGGCGCGGGCGCGATCGGGGCCGCCGCGGCGCCGGGGACAGGGTGGCTGCTGGTCGCCAGGATCGTCGCGGGCGCCGCAATCGGTGTCGCTTCGTTCGTCGCGCCGCTCTATATCTCCGAGATCGCCCCCGTCGAGATTCGTGGCAAGCTGGTTTCGATCAATCAAGTCGCTCTCACGAGCGGGATCGTGATTTCCTACGGCATCGACTATGCCTTCGCCGGATCGCAGGCGTGGCGCTGGATGTTCGCACTGGCTCTGGTCCCGGCGGCTGCATTTTGCACCGGTCTCTTGTTCATCCCAGACAGCCCGCGCTGGCTCCTCGGGAGCGGGCAGGAGGATCGCGCCCGGGCCGTCTTGAATCAGATTCGTGACCCAAAGCGGGTGGAAAACGAGCTGACCGAAATTCGCGGAGGTCTGGCGAAGCAGAAGGGGCACTGGTCCGAGCTTCTTGGTCCGTTGTTACGGCCCGCCATGATTGTGGGTGTGGGGTTGGCCATCGCCCAGCAGATCACCGGCATCAACACCGTGATCTACTACGCGCCGACCATATTCAAGTTCGCCGGGCTGTCGTCCGCGTCGGTGGCCATTCTGGCGAGCATCGGCGTAGGGGCGGTCAATCTCCTCTTGACCTTGGTGGCCATGCAGCTGATCGACCGGGTGGGGCGCCGCCCGCTGTTGCTGGCCAGCCTGGCGGGGATGGCGCTCAGCCTCTTCGCCTTGGGGCTGGCCTTTTCGCTTTCTCGGCTGGCCGGCAGTCTGGGATGGATTGCAGTGACTGGCCTCATGGTCTATGTCGGTTCTTTCGCCGTTGGGCTCGGCCCCGTCTTTTGGCTTCTACTCTCGGAGATCTATCCGTTGCGCATCCGCGGCCGGGCGATGAGCGTGGCGACGGTCGTCAACTGGGCCGCCAACCTGCTCGTGGCGTCCTCGTTCTTGACGCTCACCCACCTATTGGGCAAGGCCTGGACCTTCTGGTCCTACGCCGCCGTCAGCGTGGGAGCGTGGGTATTCGCGTTCTTCCTCGTGCCCGAAACCAAGGGCCGTAGCCTCGAGGAGATTGAAGCGCACTGGAGGGACGGGAAGCGCGCGAGAGACATGTAGCACCCTGAACGATGCCATGCCGGCTGGCCGTTTCGTTTTCGATTCGGACCCATGATAGGGGAAACGCCGCCGCCGCGCCCCGGCAGATTTTGGTCAACAAGCGCCCGGCTGCGGACAGTATGTAGGGTGAACCCCTCACCGCGGACCCTGGCCTTCCCGCTGCTGTTTGGCTTTCAGCTCGTGATCGCGTCGAACGCGTCGGCGACCACGAATCAATTCAGGGGGGTCAACTGGGCCGATTCGGGGGACAATTTCCAGGCCGGCGTCATCTACGTGTCGGGCCTCTCTTCGTCCGACACCTACAGCTCGGCTCTGGCGACCGGGACCAGCGTCATGACGCAGTTCGTGTCGAAGCTGGGCGCGAACGCCGTCCGGATGCCCATCAACGAGGCGACCGTCTCCGGATACTGGGGCACGTACACCGGCGCGATCGACGCGGTCGTTTCCAAGGGGATCGTCGTGCTCTGCTACTGGGACAGCGCCAAGAGCAACAAGCCGGCGGACATGACCGCGTACTGGAACATGTGGAGGACGGTGATCGACAAGTACGGGGGCAATGAGAATGCCTATTTCGAAGTCTTCAACGAGCCGAACATGTACAGCACGAGCGACCTCATCTCGCTGTACAGCAGCTGGCTGACGCAATTTCCGTCCGTCCCGAAGAGCAGGGTCATCCTCGACGGCACCGGGGACGCCCAGAATGTGCCCAACATCGGCTCGGCCAGCGCGCTGGACGGCTGCCTCCTCGGCGTGCACGACTACAGCTTCTTTGGCTCCGACACCTGGACCAGCGACGCCCAATGGGTAAGCCAGTTCAAGGGTGAAGTCGGCAGTTACGCCGATCGGACGGTTTGCACGGAATGGGGCGGGCCGATGAGCCCCGGCAGCAAGAACGGCGTCAGCTACGGCTCTCTCGATTACAGCAAGTCTCCGACGAATTACTTCGAGGCCTACATCCAGGGGATGAGCAGCCAATTGCGCGCCTCGAACATGGGAAGCTTCTACTGGGCTGGTCTCAAGGACGGCGACTGGTACAGCATGACCACCCGCAGCGGAACCGGTTCCAGCCTGGTCCTCTCCGTTCCGAATCGGTCGGGGTTGGCCGAGCTGCAGAATGCCTGGACGGGCCCGCCGCCCTCGAATGACGACGCGGGCGCCGGTGGTAGCAGCGGCGGAGGCGGCTCCGATTCGGGCGGTCGAGGAGGCAGCGCCGCCGGTGCGGGGGGAACCGCCGGCGCGGGCGGGGCGGGCGGCGGCGCCGGCTCCGGAACGGGTGGCAGGTCCGGCGCCGGTGGCTCCGGCGGGGGTGCAAGCGCGGGAACCGGGGGGCGCTCCGCGGTGGGAGGGGGCGGAGACGGCGGCGCCGGTGGAACCCAGGGCGAGGGCGGCGCAGCCGCGGGGGGGCAAGGCGGAGTCACTGGGACATCCACCGCCACCGGCGGCACGACCGGCGCCGCCAGCGGCGGCGCCGGCTCAGGCGGCTCTTCCACGGCAGCCTCGGAAAGCGGCGCTGGATGCTCCTGCACGACGGCGCGGGCCTCAGGCCGAGATACAGGGCCGCTCGCCTTCGTGCTGGGTGCCTTCGCGCTCTGGATCACGCGCGGGCGGGGACGCCGACGCCCGCTACGTGGCCGCGTGGCTCCTCTCTCGCCGTCACTGGGCCCTCCGGCACCGGAGGAGCGATGCGCAAGCAATTGACCGAAGAATCGGCGCCGTCACCCCACGGCGAGCATGCGCTCGCGCTACCGGTGTGCGCACCTTCGGGGCCTGGCTCTGGTCTTGGCGTCTCCTGCGGGGGATTTTTTTAGCGTTCGGGGGATAGCGGCATGGCGCGTAACACCTTTTCTTCTCCTCATTTCGTCTTTTTTCGTACCGGTCCCGTTTTGGCGGCACTCATGCTCTTGCTGGGGGCCTGTTCGGGTGGACGGGAGTTCGTGGCAATGGACGGCGGCGCCGGAACGGGCGGCCAGGGCAAAGCCGGGGCGGGCGGCACGAGCGGCCGCGGCGCCGGCGGGAGTGGCGGGTCCGCTGGCGCGGGTGGTCACGTGAGCGGAGCGGGCGGTGGCGCCGGGCAGGCCGGGGCCGGCTCGGGCGGGACCGC
>CAZTZM010000158.1:0-7802 GCA_964618005.1 uncultured Myxococcales bacterium | reverse complement strand
CGCCGGCACGGGAAGCATCACCTATGAGTGGGCCGTCAGGGCGGAGGCCGGATCGGTGGTGAAGACGGCGACGCTGATGAGCACGACCGCTGGCGGCACCACGCTGGAAGTCCAGGCCGGCGATGCGTACGGCAACATGTTGCTGTTCGTGGCGGTACCGGCGACGCCTGAGTCGATGGTGACGCAGGGGACGACGTACCCAGTCGCCCCCGCAGCGCCGAACGCGGCGTTTCAGTTCACCGATGGTTCAGGCGGCAGCGGCACCTGGATCTCGGCCGCCCTCGGCACCTCCGGCCACGTCACGATCACGACGCTCACCGCGACCGAGGTGGCGGGAAATTTCACGTCGATGATGGTGGGCGTCGGGGCGGACGCCAGCGCCGGCGTCGGTGAGATCTCGGCGGGCGAGTTCGATCTGCCGCTCGAGTAGGCGGCGCTGAGCCACGGCGACCGCGCCGGTCTTGACGATGCCGCCTCGAATCAGCGTTTGAAAGTTCTGCGCAGGCGACTATGCTGCCCGACGATCACCATGGCCTCCGTCGACGTTCCGCTGAAGAGGGTTCGGTTCGGCCACACCGCCCGCAAGGACAGCTGGTGGGTCATGCCGCTGACGACGTTCGTGGTCTTCTCGTCGTTCGTCGCCTACACGACCTGGGCGCTGTTCCAGGGTGACAACTATTGGTACGGCAACTACCTGTCGCCGTTCTACTCGCCGGAGCTCTTCGGCGGCTCGCCGCACGCCTGGTTCGGGCCCTGGCGCTGGCCGTGGATTCCCTTCATCCAGTACTCGCCGGCGATGCTGATCCTGATCTTCCCGCTGGCGTTCCGGATGACCTGCTACTACTACCGCGGCGCCTACTACAAGGCGTTCTGGGCCGACCCGGTGGCCTGCGCGGTCGGCGAGCCGCGCCACGACTACCGCGGCGAGGCCAAGTGGCCGCTGCTGATCCAGAACGCCCACCGCTACGCGCTCTACTTCGCGCTCATCTTCATCGTGCTGCTGTCGATCGACGCGGTGAAGGGGTTCATCTTCAACAACCCGAAGACGGGCCACGCGCAGTTCGGGATCGGGGTCGGGTCGCTGGTCCTGGTCATCAACGTGGTCCTGATCGGCGGCTACACGCTGGGCTGTCACTCGTTCCGCCACCTGGTGGCGGGCGTCATGGACACCTTCTCCAAGTCGCCGCTGCGCAAGAAGGCCTATGACTGCGCCAGCTGCCTGAACCGCCACCACCCGAAGTGGGCCTGGTGCTCGCTGCTCTGGGTGGCGTTCACCGACATCTACATTCGCCTGTGCGCCACGGGCGTCATCTCTGACCTGAGGATCTTCTGACATGCCCGTTCACGAGACGCACGAGCACGATGTCCTGGTGATTGGCGCGGGGGGCGCGGGGTTGCGCGCCGCGATCGAGGCTTCGGCTGCCGGCCTGTCGGTCGGCCTGGTCTGCAAGTCGCTGCTCGGCAAGGCGCACACGGTCATGGCCGAGGGCGGCATGGCGGCGTCGATGGGGCACGTCGACGACCGCGACACCTGGAAGGTCCACTTCGCGGACACCATGCGCGGCGGCCAGTACCTGAACAACTGGCGGATGGCCGAGCTGCACGCCAAGGAGGCGCCCGACCGCGTGCGGGAGCTCGAGGCCTGGGGCGCCGTCTTCGACCGCACCAAGGACGGCCGCATCCTGCAGCGCAACTTCGGCGGCCACCGCTATCCGCGCCTGGCGCACGTCGGCGATCGCACCGGCCTGGAGATGATCCGGACGCTGCAAGACCACGGGGTCCACCAGGGCTTCAAGGTCTACATGGAGCACACGATCACCAAGCTGTTCGTCGACGCGGGGCGGATCGCCGGCGCGTTCGGCTATGACCGCGAGCGCGGCAACCTGCGGGTGTTCAAGGCCAAGGCGGTCGTGCTGGCCACCGGCGGCGTCGGCCGCGCGTTCAAGATCACCAGCAACAGCTGGGAGTACACGGGCGACGGCTACGCGCTGGCCTACGACGCGGGCGCCGACCTGATGGACATGGAGTTCATCCAGTTCCACCCGACCGGCATGGTCTGGCCGCCGTCGGTGAAGGGGATCCTGGTGACGGAGGGGGTGCGCGGCGAGGGCGGCGTCCTGCGCAACAAGGACGGCAAGCGCTTCATGTTCGACGACATCCCGGACAACTACAAAGCGCAGACCGCCGACAGCGAAGAAGAGGGCTGGAAGTACACCCAGGGCGACAAGGCCTCACGCCGGCCGCCCGAGCTGCTGACGCGCGACCACGTGGCGCGCAAGATCATGAAAGAGGTGCGCGAGGGGCGCGGCAGCCCGCACGGCGGCGTGTTCCTCGACATCGCCTGGATCAAGGCGCGCGTCCCGGGCGGCGCGGAGCACATCAAGAAGAAGCTCCCCAGCATGTACCACCAGTTCAAGGAGCTGGCGAACGTCGACATCACCGAGGTGCCGATGGAGGTGGGGCCGACCACCCACTACACGATGGGCGGCATTCGCGTCGACGGCGACACGCAGATGTCGACGGTGCCGGGCCTGTTCGCCGCCGGCGAGTGTGCGGCGGGGCTGCACGGCTCGAACCGCCTGGGCGGCAACTCGCTGTCCGACCTGCTGGTATTCGGCAAGCGGGCCGGCGAGCACGCGGCCCGGTTCGCGCGTGAGCGCGGCGCGGTCAGCATCGACGCGGCGGCCATCGACGGCGCGGAGCGGGCGGCCCTGGCGCCGTTCGAGCGGGGCGCCAGCGCGGCCGACGCCGAGGGACCGTACAAGATCCAGTACGAGCTGCAGGACCTGATGCAGGCCAACGTCGGCATCGTGCGCGTCGAGGCCGACATGCGGAAGGCGCTGGAGGGAATTCAGGCGCTGAAGGCCAAGGCGGCCAAGGTCGGCGCCCACGGCAACCGAGAGTACAACCCGGGCTGGCACACGGCGCTGGATCTGACGAACCTGCTGACCTGCGCCGAGGCCATCGCCATGTGCGCCGTCGAGCGCAAGGAGTCGCGCGGCGGCCACTTCCGCGACGACTTCCCCGACAAGGATCCCAACTTCGCGACCTTCAACCACGTGGTGCGCAAGGGGGCCGGCGGTCGGCCCGAGCTGCGGCGTGAGACCATCCCGACGTTGCGCGACGATCTGAAGCAGGTCGTCGAGGAGAACAAGTAGCCATGGCCGATTCCGCGACGTTTCGAGTCTGGCGGGGCGAGAAAGGGCAGGGGGAGTTCAAGGACTACCAGACGCCCGTCTCCGAGGGGATGGTCGTGCTGGACGCCATCCACCAGATCCAGGCCGACCAGGCCAACGATCTGGCGGTCCGCTGGAACTGCAAGGCCGGCAAGTGCGGGTCGTGCTCGGCGGAGATCAACGGCATGCCCAAGCTGATGTGCATGACCCGGCTCGACACCCTGCCGCTCGATCAGCCGGTCACGGTGCAGCCCATGCAGACCTTCCCGTCGATTCGCGACCTGGTCACCGACGTGTCGTGGAACTTCCGCGTGAAGAAGGAGATCAAGCCCTTCAAACCGCGCGCGCCCGACGCGGCCGACGGGACCTGGCGCATGCAGCAGGAAGACATCGAGCGCGTGCAGGAGTTTCGCAAGTGCATCGAGTGCTTCCTGTGCCAGGACGTGTGCCACGTGCTGCGCGACCACCACAAGCACGAGGAGTTCATCGGCCCGCGCTTCCTGGTCCACGTCGCGGCGCTGGAGATGCACCCCCTCGACACCGAGGACCGCGTCCCCGAGCTGAAGAAGGCCTACGGCGTCGGCTACTGCAACATCACCAAGTGCTGCACCAAGGTCTGCCCGGAGCACATCACGATCACCGACAACGCGATCATTCCCCTGAAAGAGCGCGTGGTCGACCGCTACTACGATCCGATCAAGCGGCTGTTCTCGATCGGCAAGAAGAAGTAGCTTCCGGTCCCCTCGCCCCGCGCAGCGGGGAGAGGGGATAAAGCGCGGATCGGGTCTCGGTCGGCGGCCGCGTGATCAGTTGCCGGGCGGCGCATCCGTGCCGGCGTCGGTCTTCTCGGCGCCCGCGTCGTGTCCCGCGTCGTGACCGGCGTCGACCTCGACGGTGACGGCGTCGTTGGGCACGTCCGCGTCGCCGACGTAGATCGGGCCGGTCGGCTTGTCGGGGATGGTGAAGAAGCTGGGCCCGACCACCGGATACCCCTTGCAGCAGCTGCCGTTGCTGTTCTGGGTCGCGCCGAACTGAAGGTGCACCACCTCGCTGGGGCGATCGGTGAAGGTCAGCTCGACGTCGCACTCGCCGACCGCCTGCCCGACGATGCTCAGGTGGGTGCAAGCCGTCGTCGACTCGTCGCCGACACAGGTGAAGCCATACGTCGGACAGGCCGGACCATACAGGTTGATGCTCGTGAGGATCGAGCCGAGCTCGTAGTTATCGGTGTTGCCGATGAACGCGGTGGTGTTCGGACAGTTGGCGGCGCAGTTGCTGGCACAGCCGTGCGAGCTGAGCGCGCCGAGGAGAATACCCAGGCCAGCAGCGGCCGTCAGCGAGGGGAAAAGCCGCGATCTCTTCATCGGGTGGGCCAAGAGACTAGCCGAACAGCGCTGAAAAGCTCGGTGACAGCGCACACGCGACCCGTTTTTTCCGTCGGCTGAGCCGGTCTATGGCATCATCTGCGAATCCGCACTGCGCGCTCGCTGTTGCTCTTGCTGACGGCGACCATCCTGGTCCTGTCGCCGGTCCTGTTCGCTGACTTCATCCGGCTGGACGACTACGGTCACCTGTTCGAGAACCCGCAGCTGAGGCGTGGATCGGTCTCGGGGCTGGTCGGGCTCTGGACGCGGTCGTATTTCAATCTCTACATCCCGATCACCTATTCGGTCTGGTGGGCGCTGGCGCTGGTTGGGGACGCGTTCGGGGACCTCGCTCAGAGCGCCTGGTTGTTCCACGCGTTCAACCTCGTCGTGCACCTCGCCAACGTCGTGCTCGTGTTCGGTCTCGTGCGGACGCTGGTGAACGCCGCCGGACGCGCGTCGCCGACCGATGCTGATCGGGCGATCGACGGTCAGATCGCTCTGCTCGGGACGCTGGTCTTCGCGCTCCATCCGGTGCAGGTCGAGACGGTGGCCTGGGTATCGGAGCTCAAGGGTGAGCTGGCGGCCCTGCTCGGGCTCCTGGGGCTCCGGCTTCATCTGCGTTCGCGACGACGGGCCCTCGTCGTCGGGTTGTTCGTGGCGGCGATGCTCGCGAAACCTTCGGCGATCATCTTCCCGGGCGTCGTGTTCGCGATCGATCGGATCATTCTCCGCAAGAACCTTCGGGCGTGTGCCTTGACGGCGGCGCTTTACGGCACGCCCTTGCTGGTGCTTGCCGTGGTGACGAAGCATTTGCAGCCCGATTCAGAGATGGAGTTCATTCCCGCCCCCGCGGAGCGGCTGGTCGTCGCCGCCGACGCGATCGCTTTCTACGTGACGAAGGTCCTGGCGCCATTCCGGCTGGCGGTCGACTACGGTCGCGCGCCACAACGGGTCCTCCACGAGACGTCCCCCCTTCGGCTGACCGCCTCGGGTCTGGTGGCCGTCGGCGGCATCGCGCTGACGGTGAAGGCATTTGTCCGACCGGGATCGCCTGAACGGGTTGGCCCCGGGCGCTCGCTCATCTCCTGCGGCTGGGCGATCTTCCTCATTTCAATTCTTCCGGTGCTGGGGCTGGTGTCGTTCGGGTTTCAGAAGCTGTCGACGGTCGCCGACCACTATCTGTACGTTCCGCTGTTCGGGGTGGCCGTGCTCGTCGCCGGGGTTCTCGTCTCGCTGCGGGACGCGAAGAGCTCTCGGCAGCTCGCGGCGGTACCGCTGCTGGCCCTCGCGGCGCTCACCTTTCAACAAGCACGGCGGTGGCGCTCCACGGAGACGCTGTTCTCTCACACGATGGCCGTCAACCCGCGGAGCTACCTGGGCGCCTTCACGCTCGGTGACGAGCTCATGCGCGCGGGGCGGCTCGACGAAGGCATCGGCTGGTTGGAACGATCCTTCGACCTCAACCCGGATAATCTGAACGCCGTGCTGACCTTGGGGATGGCGTTCGTGCAGAAAGGAGAGGTCGATCGGGCGGTCGATCTATACCGGTCGGCCCTGGCGAAGAATCCCAGCGCCGACGGCACACGCGCCAAGAACGTCGCGGCGGTTCACAACAATCTGGGCATGCTGCTGTTGCGGTCAGGCGATCGCGAGGCGGGCGTCGCGCAGTTTCGGCAGGCCGTGGCGATCTTTCCGCGTTCGCTGAACGCGCACCTCAACCTCGGGAACATCGCGCTCGGCGAGGGTAGGAATGGGGACGCCGTCGCGGAATTCGAGACGGCGCTCGCCCTCAGCCCCGGCAATCGTGGCATCGAGCAACGACTCGCGTCCGCGCGTCTGCGGGCGCAGCAACCCTAGCGGGTCCCGTTTCTCTTGGCGGCCGAGCTGGTCTATGCTCGCGGCCCTTCCGGAGGAGAACATGATCCGTCTCGACCCCCAGCTCCGCCTTTGCGCTCTCGCCTGCACGCTCGGCCTGGTTGCCTGCGCCACCCCCAAGCCGGCGGCGGTCGTCCCCGCCACGACGCCGCACGCGCCGACCGACGTGAACCCGTTCGCCGGGGCCAAGATGTACGTGAACCCCGACTTTCACGAGACCGTCGAAGGGGTCGCGACGCGCCACCCGGCGGAGGCGGCTCAGCTGAAGAAGCTGGCCGCGCTGCCGACGGCGATCTGGCTGAGCAAGATCGACGACCTGAAGAAGATGCCGCACTACCTCGACGACGCGATGGCGCAGCAGACCGCCGGCGGCCAGCCGGTGGTGCCGGTGTTCGTCGTCTACAACATGCCCGGGCGTGACTGCGCCGCGGCCGCGTCGGCCGGCGAGCTGCCGCCCAATGAGGCCGGCGAGGCCCGCTACCAGCGCGATTACATCGACGTGATCGCCGCCGACATCGCCGCCCACCCGCAGCTGCGCGTGGCGCTGGTGGTGGAGCCCGACTCGCTGGCCAACCTGGTCACCAACCTGGAGAAGCCGAACTGCGCCGCCGCCGCGCCGATCTACAAGCGCGCCTTCGCCTACGCGGTGGCCAAGCTGTCGCTGCCGAACGCCTTCCTGTACGTCGACGCGGCCCATGCCGGCTGGCTGGGCTGGCCGAAGAACCTGGCCAAGGCGGTCGTGCTCTGGAAAGAGGTGCTGGACATGGCCGGCGGTCCCGACCGGATCCGCGGCTTCGCGCTGGACGTGTCGAACTACGACCCGGCCAAGGACCCGACCGCCCCGCCGCGCGTGGCCGCCTACGCCCCCAACGACGAGCTCTCCTACGTCGGCGACCTGAACAAGCTGCTGCCGACGGTGGGCATCACCGGCAAGGGATTCGTGATCGATACCGGCCGCGACGGGAAGCCGAACGTGCGCACGGCCTCGGCCAACTGGTGCAACATCAAGGGCGCCGGCCTGGGCGAGCGGCCGCAGGCTTCGCCCGAGCCGACCGTCGACGCCTATCTCTACATCAAGGTGCCTGGCGAGTCGGACGGCACGGCTGATTCGAAGGCGGCCCGCTTCGACGAGAACTGCGTCTCCGACGACGCCACCCCCGGCGCCCCCGAGGCCGGGCTGCTGTTCGAGCCGTATCTGATCGACCTGGTCAAGAACGCAACCCCGCCGCTGTAAGTAGCCCCTGGCTCAGCCGCCAGCGGGCCGGTGGTTGAGGGGCCTTCAGGATGCTAAACCCGGGGGACCTTGTCGGACGGATCGGAGCGAAGCAGGAGTCCCAAGACCAGGATTGGACCGCGGCGGCGGGGGCGCTTCGCCGCCATGGTC
>CAZTZM010000157.1:0-19031 GCA_964618005.1 uncultured Myxococcales bacterium | reverse complement strand
GGGACTTGTTGGTCGCCGAGCAGATGCCGCAAGCGCCGCTCGGCTGGCAGGCGGGCGTGCTGCCGCTGCAATCGGCGTCGGCGGTGCAGCCGCGGCAGGTCCCGCTGCTGGTGTTGCAGGCCGGCGTCGTCCCGGTGCACGTCGAGCTGTTGGTCGCCGAGCAGACGCCGCAGGCGCCGCTCGGCTGGCAGGCGGGCGTGCCGCCGCTGCAATCGGCGTCGGCGGTGCAGCCGCGGCAGGTTCCGCTGCTGGTGTTGCAGGCCGGCGTGGCGCCCGAACACTGGGACTTGTTGGTCGCCGAGCAGATGCCGCAAGCGCCGCTCGGCTGGCAGGCGGGCGTGCTGCCGCTGCAATCGGCGTCGGCGGTGCAGCCGCGGCAGGTCCCGCTGCTGGTGTTGCAGATCGGCGTCGCGCCCGAGCACTGCGACCTGTTCGTCGAGGAGCAGACGCCGCAGGCGCCGTTGGGCTGGCAGGCGGGTGTGCTGCCGCCACAATCGGCATCGGCGGTGCAGCCGCGGCAGGTCCCACCGGCCGTCGCGCAGACGGGCGTCGTCCCCGAGCACTGAGACTTGTTGGTCGCCGAGCAGACGCCGCAGGCGCCGCCTGGCTGGCAGGCGGGCGTGCTCCCGCTGCAATCGGTGTCGGCGGTGCAGCCGCGGCAGGTGCCGCTGCCGATGTTGCAGGCCGGCGTGGCGCCCGAGCACTTCGAGATGTTCGTCGAGGAACAGACGCCGCAGGCGCCCGTCGCCTGGCAGGCTGGCGTGCTGCCGCCACAGTCGCTGTCGCCACCGCAGCCCCGACAGGTGTGCGTGCCGCCGTCGCAGATAGGGGTCGTGCCGCTGCAGTCGGCGTTGGCCGTACACCGCACGCAGGTCCCGCTGGTCGGATAGCAGACGGGCGTCGCGCCCAGGCACTGGGTGGCGTTGGTCGCCGAGCACTGACCGCAGGCGCCGCTCGGCTGGCAGGCCGGCGTGGTCCCGCCGCACTCGGTGTCGCCCGAGCAGCCGCGGCAGACGCGCATCGCCGGATCGCACACCGGCGTCGCGCCGCCGCAGTCGCTGTCGGACAGACAGCCGACGCAGGCCTTCGTCGACGTGTTGCAGACCGGCGTGGGCGCGGCGCAGTTCGCGTTGGTCTCGCACTGGACACAGGTGGCGCTGGGCACGTCGCACATGGACTTCGCGCCGGTGCACAGCGCGGTGTTGGTGGCGGAGCACTGGCCGCAGGCGCCGCTGGTCTCGCAGGCGGGCGTGGCGCCCGAGCACTCGTTGTCGCCGGAACAGGCGCGGCAGGCGTGGCTGCCGGTGTCGCAGGTCGGGGCGGTGCCGCTGCAGTTCGCGCCGGAGAGACAGCCGACGCACGTCTTGGGCGACACGGTCGTCAGGCAGTACGGCGTCGCGCCGCTGCAATCGGCGTTGGTGGCGCACCCGTCGACGATGATCGGCGTGGGCGGTGCGCCTGGCCCGCTGCCGTTGCCGTCCGAGACGTAGTCGGCGGGCGGCGCGCCGGTGGCGCCGGAGGCGGTGATGGTGGCCTGGTTCTGGATGAGACCGTTGACCAGGGAGTTGATCGTCACCTCGAACGACACGCTGATCGTCCCACCGATCGGCACCGCGCCGCCGGTGGTGCCGTTGGCCCCCGTGCCCAGCCGGATCCGCACCGTGCGGGACGAGGCGATGTACTCGCCCTGATCGTCGCCGACGGCGTCGGTCTTGGACCCGGGGTTGGCGCCCGACAAGATCTTGATCGACCCCGGGACGAACGTCAGCCCGGCCGGGATCGGGTCGTTCAGGACGGTGTTGGTCGCGCCGTCATTGCCGGTGTTGGTGGCGGTGATCGTGTATTGGACCGTGTCGCCGGGCAGGACCGCGCCGTTCGGGTGCGAGGTGATGTCGGCGACCGTCTTGGCGGAGTCGCTGAAGTCGGGCTTGTAGGTCGAGATCGAGGTGATCCACACCCCCAGCAGGTAGAAGTCCTGCGCGGTGGAGGCGGTGATGGTCGCGCTGGTCTGCCCCTGCGAAACGCGCGCGGTGAGGTCGACGACGTCGAGATCGATCCCGCTCACGCTGCGGGCGGCGCCGGTCAGCTGCGGCAGGTCGCCGGTGTTCGAGACGGCGGCGCCCAGGTACGATCGCGTGCCGTTGAAGAAGTTGGTCGCCGGGTTCATGGCGTCCGAGAGCGCGACGCCGTTCCACGACAGCGAGTCGCCCGGCAGCTGGTCGTCGCCCTCGTAGGCGACGGTGCCCAGCTTGGCGTCGAAGCCGGCGATCGGCACCACGAACCCGTTGAGGGTGTCGGTCACCGAGGGGCCGGTCGAGTTGATCAGATCCAGACCGTCGAAGATTGTCAGGTTGCGCGGCGGATCGGTGGCCAGCGTGTAGAACACGACCATGGCCCAGGCGGCGTAGACCGTGTCGTTGTTCAGGTTGAGCAGGCTCATCGCCGACACGTCGCCCACCCGGTACGCGCCGGCGCCGTGCGCCTGCACCAGCGCGGTGATGTCCGCGGTCGACTGGTAGTAGGTGATCGAGGTGGCGGAGGTCGCGGTGAACGACTGGTCGGCGGTGACGCTGGTCGAGAACGTGTCGGGGGTGCCGGGCCGATCGATGGTGGCGGTGGTGTCGGGTGGGCCCGCGAACGAGGCGCTCCAGTAGAGGCGGGCGTAGGTGACGACGGCGCCCGCCGGCAGGATCAGCATCGAGGTGCTGCGCGCGTTGGCGTTGGTGATCGTCGTGTCGGCCTGGGCGGCGCCGCTGTCGGCCGCCTGCCAGAAGATGTCGGGGGCCGTGTCGGAGGTGTTCGTGCCGCAGGCGCCGACGGTGCCGACGACCGGCGCCGGCACACCCGGGCCGCAGTCGTACCCCAGCGTGTTGCCCAGCAGGACGAAGTCGCCCTTCTGATCGACCTGGTAGCGCAGCGACGACGCGCGCGCCGGCGCCGTCGACGCGAGCAACAAGACCACCGGCAACAGCGCGCGCCGGATCTGTCGTTTGGCCGTCAGCATCTCCGTCATGGCTCCTTGTCGGCTCCAGGACCCTCGACGATGTGGAACTCGCTGCGGCGGTTCTGACGGCGCCCCTCGTCGGTCTCGTTGGTCGCGATCGGCCGCTCCTGACCGAAGCCGGCGCTCGACAGGGCCTTCTTGCTGATGCCGTGCTTGACCAGCCATTTCACCACCGAAGCCGCCCGGCGCTGGCTGAGTTTCTTGTTGTAGCCGGGTTTGCCGTGGGAGTCGGTATGACCCTCCACCCGTACCTTCTTGATCTCGGGGTGTTCCTTCAGGATCTTGACGACGGCCTGCAGGATGTAGTCGCTCTCTTTCAGGATCTGCGCGCTGGCGGTCTTGAACTTCACCTGCTCACGTATCCGGATTTGTCCGCCTTCGATACGCACCACCGGACATCCGTTGCGCGTCGGGTCGTCGTTGCGCGGGCCGGCGTCGTTCGGGCAAGCGTCCTCGGCGTCCACGATCCCGTCGCCGTCCGTGTCCTTGGGCGGCGGGCAGCCGTTCTTCTGCGGATCCTCGGACTTCTCGCCGGGCTCCGTCGGGCAGGCGTCCTCGGCGTCGACGATCCCGTCGCCGTCCTGATCCGGCGGGGGCGGTGGCGGCGGGGGCGGTGGAGGGGGGGGCGGCGGCTTGCGCGGGGGCACGACCAGGCGCGGCGCGACCGGCGGCGGCGCGAGTGGCGGCGGCTGCACGTACTGCACCTCGACGAGCCCGCGCACCGTGGGAGAGCCCGGCGCGTCGGTGAGGCCGGGGCCGGCCCCGACGCTCACCGTCCAGCCGCGCGCGACGCCGAAGTGGGCGCCCACCAGCACCTCCATGGGGGACGAGCGGGTCTTGGCGAACTCGGCGCGCGAGCTGCTGACGAAGAGCTCGGGGCCGATCAGCACGCGCGGCGAGGGGCGCACGCCGGCGGCGAGCGCGGCGGTCAGCTCATCGCCCGGCGCCAGCGAACAGTCGCACTTGTAGGTGGGGCGGATGTGATAACCGAACCGCGCCGCCCAGCTGAACTCACCGGCGTTGCCCGCCAGCATGACGCGCGGCCAGGCCCGCCAGCCGCCGTCGCCGGTGAAGTTGGCGGCGTCGCCCGTCGGCGTGAAGACCTGGACGCCGACCGCGGCGATGAACCTCCCGCCCGCCTCGCCGAACACCCGCACGTCGGCCCCGAACCGAACGTCGCCCAGGGCGGTGTGGGGCGGAATGCCGTAGGTGAGGTTGTTGAGGACCAGCTCGCTCCCCTGCTGATAGAGGACCACTGGTAGGTTCACGTCCAACCGCAGGCGGTGCGCCAGGACGACGGCGGCGCCGGCGTGGGCCACCAGCTGGTCGCGGAGCAGGTTCGAGACGGGCGTGCCGTTCTGGTCGTAGACGACCAGCGGCTTCCAGGCGCCGTCCAGCACCAGGTTGAAGGCGGGGCGCACCCGGCCGTTGAAGTCGAGGGACTCCAACCCGAACCAGTCGCTGCCGGCGCCCGCGGGCTCGAACCGGTCGACCGCGAACCCGGTGCCCGCGGTCTGGGCGCGGGCCGCACCGCCGAACGCGAACGCGCTCAACGCAATCGCGATTGAAAGCGTGCGGCCGTCGGTTCGTTGACGCGGGTGAAGAGCGCTGCGGAAAATCGGGGTTTCCGGGCAGGTCGTTCCCCGACCGCGCCCGGCTCCTTAGAGATCGGAATCGGACGACGTCGAGGCGAACTTCAATCGCCGACCATCGACGCGTCTTTGTTCGGCTTTCGGGCAGCAGATTGCCACTGTTCGTTGGCGATGCCGGCAACGACGCTGTCAAACAAAAGATTGACGCGTGGTTGAGCTTGGATTTGAGCGCGGAGGTCCCTCTCGCCGGTCCGCCTCGACGTCACGTCCGTGACGAGCGGGCCGCCGCTGGACCAGCGTCTGCCATAGCCGGTAGAACCGGTGCTCTTTCACCGGGAGACCTCTCTTGAACAGCTCTTCTCTTCGAATCGCGGCGATAGCGGCGCTTCTGTCCGGCGGCTGTGTGCCGCACGTCGCGTCGCCGCCGGTCGGACCCTGGGCGATCGCGGCGGCCGATTCCGTCGCGCGCGCGCCGTCGCTCTCCTCCGGGCCGGGCTACAGCTGCGCGGTCCGCGCGGGGCAAGTGTTCTGCTGGGGCGCGGACGATCACGGGCAGCTTGGCGACGACGCGAAGGTCAATCGCGCCACGCCGGTCCCCGTGGCGGGGGTCGGCGCGGCGGTCGGTGTCCGGAGCGGCGAAGGGTTGGCCTGCGCTTTCGGCGCCGGCGGCACGTTGACCTGCTGGGGCGACGGGTTCGCCACGGGCGCGATCGCTGGAATCACCGACGCCCTCGACGCCGCCGTTTCGTTCCGGCTGGTCTGCGTCGTGCACGGCTCGGGCCGGGTCACCTGCGCCGGTCTCCCCTGGCGGTACGAGGACAAGGCGAAGGACCGCGCGCCCGTGGTCACCGAGGTGGCGGGTGTCGACGACGCGGTCGCCATCGCCTCGACACGAAGGGAGACGTGCGTCGTCAGGCGCGCGGGCGGGCTGGCCTGCTTCTCGTCTGACAGCGTGCCGGGGCGTTCCGACCGGGGCCCGGCCGCGGCGCCGCCGGCACCGGCGCCGTTCCAGACGCCGGCCCCGGTCTCGCGGCTGGCCGGAAACGACGATCAATTCTGCGCGGCGCTGCGAGACGGTCGGGTGGCCTGCTGGAAGGATCGCAGCGTCGGCGGGCCCCGGCCGGTCGAGCTCGTGGGCGGGATCTCGGACGCGATCTCGGTCTCGGTCGGGCAGAGTCACCGGTGTGCGCTCCGGCGGTCGGGCGGCGTCAGCTGCTGGGGCCTCGACGTGAGCGGCGCGCTCGGATCCAGCGCACACCCGCGGGACGACAAGACGCCCGTCGCCGTCCAGGACGTCGCGGACGCCGAGGAGCTCTCGGCCGGCGCTTCGTTCGCTTGTGTTCGGCGCCGCGGTGGCGCGGTCTCCTGCTGGGGAGGCGGCGACAACGGCGCGCTGGGCGACGGCAGCTCGGCCCGGATCGAGCAGCCGATCACCGTGGCCGGAATCCGGGACGCCGTCGCCGTGGCGGCCGGTCGAGGGTTCAGCTGTGCCCTCGACAGGCGCGGCGCCGTCTGGTGCTGGGGCCACGGCGACCGGTCGACCTCCCCGGACGTCGTCCCCCCGAAACGGGTGCCCGCGCTCCAAGGCGCCACCGCGCTGCACGCCCAGCGGGACAGGTTATGGGCGATGCGCGGCGATCACCTGCTCGGGATCCTCGGCATCGCCGACCTGGCGCGGGACGAGCGCGATGGCACGCAGACCGCCTGGCTGCCGCCGGTCTTGAACCAGGCCGTGGCCTTCGCCGAGATCGACGAGGGTCTGGGCGCCGCGCTTCTGGCGGGTGGTCAGGTCGTGCTGTGGGTCGAAGCCGTCGCTCCCAAGGCCGGCTTCAAGGCGACGCCGGTGCGGGGGCTGGACGACGCCGTCGCGCTGGCCGGCGACGCCCGCAGCGTGTGCGCGGTCCGCCGCCATGGTCACGTCACCTGCGTCGTGTTGCCCGACGCGGTGTTCGGCGCTCCCGTCGATCTCTCCGCCGCGCGGATCGTCAATCTGCCGGGCGTGGCCGACGCGGTGGCCGTCGCGGCCGCCGACGGTGACTATGCCGCCGTCCTGCGCTCGGGCGCGGTGGCGCGCTGGCGCGTCGAGTCCGGCGGCGTGACGGGGACGCAACTGGACCCGTTCGCGCGTGGCGTGGCGGCGCTGGCGCTGGCCCCCAACTTCGCGTGCACGCTCCTGCGCGGGGGCCAGGTCACCTGTGCGGGCTCCAACGTCGCGGGCGAGCTGGGCGCCGGCGTCAACCGGCCCGGGCCCCCGTACATCCAGAGCGGCGGCCAGGCCCCCGGCGCCGCGCCGCGAGGTTGGGTCGCGGTCAAGGGACTGGACGACGCGGTGGCCGTGGCGGCCGGCGTCGATCACGCCTGCGCGGTTCGACGCGACGGACGCGTCGTCTGCTGGGGCGACAACAGCCACCTCGAGGTCGGCGCGCCGTTTCCGCCGTTCAGCAGCCGGCCCGTGAACGTCGCCCGAATGAACGGCCCATGAGCCGCGTCGGATCGGCCGAGCTTCGCGCGCCCGATCTCTCGGGCGCGCGAGGTCGTTTCGCTGATGGCGAGCGAAGGAAGGCTTTGCCGACCGGAGCGGGCGGGGGCGCGGGGGGCACCGAGCGAGCGCAGCGAGCGAATGCCCCCCGATTTAATTAAAAGCTCGAGTTGCCGCCCGAGTCGCTGATGATCGCGAACCCGAGCGCCGAGGTCGGGCTGATGATCGACGAGTTGCGGAGCTCGACGTGGCCGTGACCGTCGGCGGAGACGGCGAAGCCACCCGCGCCGGGGCCGCCGCCGACGACGCTGGTGTTCACGATGACGTGCCCCTGATCGTGGACGACGATCGCCGAGCTGCCGCCGAACAGCACGCTGTTGTTGATGGTGACGTTGCAGTTGCCCGAGACGGTCAGCGCCACGCCGGTGGTCTGGATATCGGCGTTGTTGAGCGTGATCTGCTGGCTGCCCGAGCAGGTGACCGGCGTGCCGACGGTCCCCTGGACGATGAGGTCGTAGGTCGCGTTCTGGGTCGACCCGCAGGCCGTCGAGCTGGAGGTGATGTGAACGGTGTGGCTGCCGGCGCTGAGCGGCTCGAGGAACGCATAGTAGCCCTCGTCGACCGACGGGTTCAGCAGCTGGGCGGGGACGCCGAACACGTTGTCGGCCGGGAGGTTGACCGGGAAGACGGTCGACTTCTCCAGCAGGCTCTGCGGGTTCGCCAGGGCCACGCCGTCGACGGTGACGGCCAGCGTGGGCGCGGTCTCCACGCAGGTGGTCTCCGCGCGGAGAAAGGCCTCCGTGCGCTGGGCCGGCGGATCGGTCTGCTGCGCGAAGTTGGCGTTGTTGAGGATCGGGATCAGGAACCCGTCGCCGACCGGGACCGTGCAAGTGCGGACGACCGTGGAGCCGTCGAACGTCCCGGCCAGGAAGAACGTCCCCGGGACCGGCTGGTTCACGGCGCAATTCTGGCCGGTGGTGTCCAGCACCGGGTTGTTGGTCGCGGGCGTCCCGATCGCCCACTGCCACCAGAGCGCGCCCCAGTTCGAGTAGGTCTTGAGGTGGGGGGCCGCCGGGGGCGGCGGCGCGAACGTGGGGGCCGCGCTGGCCGCCGCCGTCAGAGAGAAGAGCGCCAACATCGAAAGAACCGTCATCCGCAACGTCGCCATGGGGTCTCCTTTGGGGCCTTTCGGCCTCGGGAAGAAGGGAAGAACAGGATCAGTGCGCTGCGTTAGTACGGCGGAGGCGCACCCCAGCGCAAGCAAATACTTGATGGCAAGATGATCGGGGTGCCGGGAGGGGGTTCCAGGAAACTTGCGGTTCTGATGTACAGTTTCGGTCATGCCGCTCACGTTCTGCGCGAGCTCGGTCTTTCGTCGTGATCTGGAGGCGCGTGTCGCCGGTTATTTCGAAACGGCGAAGTCCAGCCGGCACGCGCCACCGCGGATGTACGCCAAATCCTTGTTTCTGCTGGTCTGGCTCGGAAGCTCGTATTTCGGGCTCGTCTGGCACGCGAGAACGGGATGGGAAGCGATCCTGCTCGCGATCTCGCTGGCGCTGGCGATGGCGGGCATCGGCTTCAACGTCCAGCACGACGGGAACCACGGCGCCTATTCCTGCCGGCCGGCGCTGAACAAGGCCGCCGCCTTGTCGCTGAACCTGCTGGGGGGCGACGCCTACTTCTGGCACTACAAGCACAACATCGCGCACCACACGTACCCGAACATCTCGGGCGCGGACAACGACATCTACATGGGCCCGTTCGCGCGCCTGTCCCCGCACGACCGGCGCTACTGGTTTCACCGCTTCCAGTACATCTACGTCTGGGCGCTGTATTCGGCGCTGGCGGTGAAGTGGCAGCTGCTCGACGACTTTCGCTCCATGATTCGTCCCGGCGTCGCCGACACCTGCGTTCCACGGCCCCGGGGCTGGAACCAGGTCTGTTTCTGGACGGGCAAGGTCTGCTTCCTGACGCTGGCGTTCGGGGTCCCGCTGCTGGCCGGGCATCGACTGGCCGCCGTCGTCGGCCTCTACCTGCTGACGATGGCGGTCCTGGGCGTCACGCTGGCGACCGTGTTCCAGCTGGCCCACTGTGTCGAAGAGGCGCAGTTCCGCGTTCCCCCCCAGGGGTCGCGACGGATCGAGCGCGAGTGGATGGCGCACCAGATCGAGACCGCCGTCGACTTCGCGCGCGACAACCGCCTCCTCACTTGGTACCTGGGCGGGCTCAACTTCCAGATCGAGCACCACCTGTTCCCCAAGATCTGCCACGTGCACTACCCGGCGCTCTCTCCCATCGTCGAGGCGACCTGTCGGGCGCACGGGATCCGCCACAACTCGCACCGCACCATGCGCCGCGCGATCCGCTCTCACGTCCGCTGGTTGCGGCATCTGGGGCGTGAGGCGACGGTCAGCGAGCCCGAAGCCGCGGGTCTCGCGCCTGCCCTCGATCTGCCCATCGCCTGACGTCACTTGCCGCGCGGCCCGGTCCGTGGGACACGAGCGTATGCCCGACGCCGGACCATCCCCCGCCGAGACCCCCGCCAGCCCTGCCGCCGCCGCCGCCCCGCCATCCGCCGCGCCTTCCAGCGCTCCGGGCACAGGGAGCGCCGAAGTCCTGGTCCGCGAGCTGTTCGCGATGGCCGGGATCCGGATCGGAGGCCCCGGTCCGGGCGACATCCAGATTCACGATTCGCGCTTCTACGGCCGTCTGCTGCGCGACGCCTCGCTGGGCGTCGGCGAGTCGTACATGGAGGGCTGGTGGGACACCGACGCGCTCGACGTCTTGCTCGAGAAGATCATGCGCGCGGGGTTGCGTGAGAAGGTCACCGGAAGCCTGCGCCTGCGGCTGCTGACCGCCAAGGCCTTCCTGTTCAACCTGCAATCGAAGCAGCGCTCCGGCCGCTCCGTCGAGGCCCACTACGACATCGGCAACGACCTCTACCAGCGGATGCTGGACCCGCGCATGGTCTACACCTGCGGCTACTGGAAGAACGCGACGACGCTGGCGGAGGCCCAGGAGGCGAAGCTGGATCTCGTCTGCCGCAAGCTGGGGCTTCAGAAGGGCATGCGCGTGCTCGATCTGGGCTGCGGCTGGGGCGGGTTCGCCGCCTGGGCCGCCGAGAAGTACGGATGTTCGGTCGTGGGGGTCACGCTGTCGAAGGACCAGCACGCGCTGGGGCGCGAGATGTGGAAGCACCTGGACGTCGATCTGCGCCTGTGCGACTACCGCGACGTCACCGGTACGTTCGATCGGGTCGCGTCGATCGGAATGATGGAGCACGTCGGGCCGAAGAATCACCGCCACGTGATGGAGGTGGTGCACCAGCGATTGACCGACGACGGCGTGGCCGTCATCCACACCATCGCCAACAACCGCAGCCGCCTGCACGGCACCCCGTTCGTCGAGAAGTACATCTTCCCGAACGCCGTCGCGCCGTCGCTGGCACAGCTGGGCAAGGCCACCGAGGGGCTGTTCGTGGTGGAGGACCTGCAGAACATCGGCCCCGACTACGACCGCACGCTGATGGCCTGGTGGGAGAACTTCGACCGCGCCTACCCGGAGCTCCAGCACAAGTACGACCGGCGGTTTTACCGGATGTGGCAGTTCTATCTGCTGGCCGCCGCCGGCGCCTCGCGCTCGCGCGACGGTCAGCTCTATCACCTGGTCCTGACCAAGATCGGGCGAAAGCAGCCCGACTGCCGGGTCAGCTGACGCTCGGCGCGCGCGGAGCGATCACGCAGCCCTCCTAGGAGACTCCTTGGAGGGCGTTGCCCTAAAGGCAACGGTGAGTGAAGCGAACCATGCCCGACGGCGTGCCGCCCAGTAGGCGGCCTAGCCGACGCGGGCCAGCGACTCGAGCACCGCCTCGGCGCGGCGCGTGAAGAGTGTCGCGTCCGGCGAGAAGCGATCGGCCTCGCCAACCAGCTCGTCCAGCTGGCGGCTCATCCGCTCCTGATCGTGGCGGCTCAGATAGGGCGCGGCGCGCCGGACCTGGTCCCGAACCACGACCGCGATCTTCTCCATGATGTGCTGTTGTCCGGCAGCGGTCAGCGTCTCGAGCGTGGCGAGCATCTCGCGCACCACGGTGAGCTGCCACGCGCGAGGCGGCCGCATGCCGTCACGCAGGTGCGGCAAGCGGGAATTTGTGACCTCGGGGACCTGCAGGGACACGGTCATGAGACTCCTCTATTTGCGATCGATTCATCGCGCGGCAAGGCAGAAGCGAAGGTTTCTCCCCCGCGATTGAAAAGAAATCTTGGCTCCTATGTCGGCAAACCTCACCTCAACCTTGAGCCACTTCCGGTATCCCGGATGGGTGCGTCATCGATTCGTTGGCACCCCGTTGGGCGCCTGTAACGACGCCGCGCGCCGCGTCGCTCAGCGGGGCGGCAGCGCCCGGGGCGTGATCAGCTCGTCGTAGCCGTCGGCGAACCAGGCGCGCAGCTCCTTGGCGCGCAGGATCGGGAACGGGTGGGTGCGCCAGACCGTCAGCCAGGTCTTGTAGGCGCGCCCCAGCGTCGAGCGGTCCTGCTCCTCGAAGTCGTCGATCTGGCGCAGGAACTCGGCGCGGTCCATCTCGGCCCACAGGCGCCCCCCGCCGCCGGCCAGCTTCATGAACACGTTCACGCACGGGTCCAGGTCCTGCACGCACAGCAGGCCCGCGCGGTCGCTGGTCAGCTCCGCCTTGCGATACCAGTCGTGGAGCGCGACCACCAGTCCCTGGCCCAGCAGCGAGCCGATCCCCAGGGTCGCCTGTCCGATCGCGGCGACGATGGTGGCGACGTTCCGCGCCAGCATCGTGTAGAGGACGTGGCCGGCCTTGATGTGTCCCAGCTCGTGGCCGAGCGTGAACAGCAGCTCCTCGTCACCCAGCAGATCGACCAACCCGGAGGTCAGCACGATGAACGGCTTCTTGTGGCCGAACGTGAAGGCGTTGGGGACGGGGTCCAGGGTGACGTAGAGCTCGGGCTCCTCGACATCGAGGATCCGGCAGCCCCACCCCAGATAGCGGTGCAGGCGCGGCAGCATGCGCGGCGTGACGCGCACGTTGTCGGCGATGTTCTCCAGGTAGTAGAGACGCTCGAGGCCGTATTCCAGGACCTTGGTGACCACCAGGTCCAGCCCGGGCACCGAGGCCAGCGCCTCGGTCGCCGTCGCGTCGTGCGGGTGCTGGAACTCCGCCGCCGTCAGGCCGGGGAAGGTCTTCAGCTGTTTCCGCTTCTTGGTCTCCGCCATCGGGCCGCCAGACGCATGATACCGAACCCGCCGCGCGCCTGCGCTAGAGTTGCGGCCATGGCAGCGACCTGGCGGACGGAGACGCGCAACGGGCTGGATGTCGTCGAGATCGAGACCGCGGCGTCACGCGCGGCGATCGCTCTCCAGGGCGCCCAGGTGCTCAGCTTCGTGCCGCGCGGCGGCCGCGATTGGCTGTGGCTCAGCGAGCGGGCGCGCTGGGCGCCGGGCGCGGCGCTGCGGGGGGGGATCCCGATCTGCTTCCCCTGGTTCGGCCCCCACCCGACCGAGCGGGCGTTCCCGGCGCACGGGTTTGCCCGCACGCGGGCCTGGCGCCTGGTGGGCGTCGACGGCGCCAAGGGCCACGCCGACGCCGGCGTCCGCGCGGAGCTGGCGCTGGCGCCCGACGACACCACCCGCGCGCTGTTCCCGCACGCGTTCGAGGCCCGGCTGACCGTCACCGTCGGCGAGACGCTGGAATTGGTGTTCGCCGTCTCCAACCCGGGCGCGGCGGCGCTGGCCTATGAAGTTGCGCTGCACAGCTACCTGGCCGTCGCCGACGTCGGGTCCGTCAGCATCGAAGGCCTGGCCGGGTGCCCGTTCGTCGACAAGGTGGCGGGGGGCGAAGAGCGGCGCGAGGGGCCGGCGCCGATCCGCATCACGGGCGAGGTCGATCGCGTCTACGACAACGACGGTCCGGTGACGCTGCGGGATCCGGGCGCCGGGCGAACGCTGCGCGTGGAGGGGCAGGGCGCCGGGTCGACCGTGGTCTGGAACCCCGCGCCCGAGAAGACCGCCACGCTGTCCGACATGGCGCCGGACGGTTACCGGCGCTTCGTCTGCATCGAGAGCGGCGCCATCGGCGCCCACCGGGTCACGCTGGCGCCCGGCGCGCAACACCACCTGATCGTTCGGTACACGGCGCTCGGGACCTGACCGGCGCTTTCGGTGCGGCGCTATCTCGCCCGCGACGCGGGCGGTCCGCCGCATCGACGGCCCCGGGATCGGGGCGTACGATGTGGCCGTGGGGGGCGAACACCCGCAGGCGGACGACCTCAATGCGCTCTGTCGCGAGCTGCAGGGGGCGCGCAGCGACGAGTACCAGCGTCTGTTTGAATCGCTGAGCGACGGCGCCGCGCGGCTGGAGGTCGTGTTCGACGCCGAGAGGTGCCCGGCCGACTACCGGTTCCTCGACATCAACCCCGCGTACGAGAGGTTGATGCAAGCCCCGCGGCAGGCCCGCATCGGCCGTCTGCTCTCCGAGTTCAGCCGCACGAACGGTCCCTGCTTTCGGCTGCTCGGCCAGGTCGCCGGCAGCCGCCAGCCAGGCGAGAAGGAGATGTACATCGAGGACATCCAAAAATATCTCCGCGTCTCGGCTTTTCTCTCTGACAAGGAGACGGTCACGGTTGTCCTCTCTGACGTGACCGATCGTCAGCTGGCGCAGAACGAGCTACAGGTCGCGCAGGAGCGGTTGATCGCCGAGCTGGCCGGGATGACGCGCCTGCACGCCATTGCCACCCGGTTCGTTCGCGAGGGGGATTTGACGGCCCTGCTCGACGAGGTGATCGAGGAGGCGGTCGCCATGGCGGATGCGGACATGGGGACGATCGAGCTCCGCGATCCCGCCGGCGCGTTGAAACTGGCGGCGCAACAGGGCTTTGACCCGGCGCGGGTTTCCCAGTCCACCGTCCAGGTGACGCCGCTGGCCAGCCGCTCCGGCAAGGTGCTGGGGCTGCTCTCGATCTATTTTCGCCGGCCGCCCCGCCCGGCCCCGCACCACCTGAAGCTGCTGGAGCTCTTGGCCTTGCAGTGCGCCGACGCGCTCGAGCGCGCCAACTGGGCGGAGGAGCGGGCGGCGCTGAACGCGCGCGCGGAGTGGGCGCAGAAGCTGCGCGAGTCGGAGGCGCGCTTCCGGACCACGGTCGAGAACATCCCCATCAACCTGGTCCTCTACGACCGCCAGTTTCGGCTGGTCTACATCAACCCGGCGCTGCTGGCGATCTCCGTGCCCAAGCTGAAGATCCCCGCCGAGCAGCTGATCGGGATGTCGGGCGACCAGCTCTGGCCAGCGGAAATCTGGGGCCCCTTGCGTGCGCACGCCGAGCGCGCGATCGCCACACGCGAGCGTCAGACCTACGAGCTGGCGACCGAGGGGCCAGGGAGATCGCTGCTGGTGCGGACATGGACGGTGGTCCCCCTGTTCGCGGCCGACGGCCAGGTCGATCAGATCCTGGCCATGAGCCAGGACGTCACGGCGCAGCGGCGGCTGGTCGACGAGCTGCGCGAGGCCGATCGGCGCAAGAGCGAGTTCATCGCGCTGCTGTCGCACGAGCTGCGCAACCCGCTGGCGGCGATCCGCACCACGCTCTACGTCCTGGAGAACGGCGACCCGGGCAGCCGGGCGGTGGCCGACGCGCGGGTGGTGATCGATCGGCAGGTCGGGCACGTGGTGCGGATGGTCGACGACCTGCTGGACGTCACGCGCATCACCCGCGACAAGATCGAGCTGCAGCGGCGGCCGTTGGACCTGAACCAGGTGGTGCGCGAGACGATCGAGGACAACCGAGCGCACCTGGAATTCGGCGGCGTCCGGCTGGACGTCCGGCTGTCGGGCGCGCCGGTCCGCGTGAAAGGCGACGCCGCGCGCCTCTCGCAGATCCTCACGAACCTGCTGTCGAACGCGATCAAGTTCAGCACGGCGGGCGGCACCGTCACGGTGGTGGTGACCTCCGATCACCTGAAGCGCCAGGCGGTGCTGATCGTCTCCGACACCGGCGTGGGGATCGACGCCGCCACGATCGAGCAGCTGTTCCAGCCGTTCATGCAAGGCGACGCCACGTTCGATCGAAACCGGGGCGGTTTGGGGCTGGGGCTGGCGCTGGTCAAAGGGCTGGTCGAGCTGCACGGCGGCGAGGTGTCCGTGCGCAGCCAAGGGCGCGATCGGGGCGCGGCGTTCACGGTCTGCCTGCCGCTCGACGTGACCGCCCTGCCGGCGGCCAAGCCCGTCGCGGAGCCGAAGGTGGCGCAACCCGCGCGGAGGGTGTTGATCATAGACGACGACGAGGACGTGGCGGGGGGGCTGCGCGCGGCGCTGGAGATTCACGCCCACCACGTCGAGGTGGCGGGCGACGGCCCCACCGGCCTCAGCGCGGCCCGCTCATTCAAGCCCGACATCGTCTTTTGCGACGTCGGTCTGCCCGGGATGAACGGTTATGAGGTCGCGCGCGCCTTCCGCGCGGATCGCGGCCTGCGCGGCACGCTGCTGGTCGCGCTGAGCGGGTACGCGCAGGCGGAGGACCTGAAGAAGGCGCGCACGGCCGGCTTCGACCACCACCTGGCCAAGCCACCCGACATGCAGAGCATCACGCAGATCTGCTCGGACGCCGGCGGGACCAGCCGCCGCGCCCGCCGCCCTGGCCGATCCGCGCACTGAGGGGCCGGCGACGATTGCGAGAGGTCGTCGTCATGCCGCACGGGGCGTGGAGGGCGGTCAGGGGAGGCGCTCGCCCTCCAGCGCCGCTTGCACGGCCGGTCGCGCCAGCACGCGCTCGAAGTAGGCCTGCAGCGACGGCCAGGGGAGCTCCGGGCGGACGAGGCGTTTCCAGGTCCGAAGCGTGTAGAAGGCGTAGCCGTCCGCGACGGTGAACGCCGGCCCCATCAGGTAGGGCGCCGTCTCGATCGCGGCCGCCACCAGCCCGAAGCGCGCGGTCAGCTTTTCGCGCGCCGCCGCTTTCACCTCCTCGGGGATCAGCTTGTTGTAGAGCGGCGCGAAGCCCTTGTGCAGCTCGGTGGCGATGAAGTGCAGCCACTCCTGCGCGCGGTAGCGGGCCATCGTCCCCGCCGGCGGGATCAGCCCGGTGGTCGGCCGCTGGTCGGCGACCCACTGGACGATCACCGCCCCCTCCGTCAGTACCTGGCCGTCGTCCATTTTCAGGGCCGGCACGTATCCCTTCGGGTTCACGGCCAGGAAGTCCTCGCCGGTGGCGGTCCTCTTGGTTCTCAGATCGACCAGCTCCAGCTCGAACGGGAGGCCGGCCTCGCGCAGCGCGATGTGCGGCGACAACGAACAGGCGTGCGATGCCCAATAGAGCTTCATGCGTTCGGTTCTGGCGAGGGACCCTCCCAAAGTCAACCTTCTGTGAACACGACGACCGCCGCTTGAAGAGACGGACACGCGGCGAGAACTTCAGGCGCATGGCTCGCAGTCCCCTCGCCGTTGATGTTGTGCTTTCGCCGACCACGACGATCGCATCAACGCCGGCTGGCCGGCCGTGAGGGCGGCGCTGAGGCGGCGCACGGAGCCACCTGGTGACAAGCGGACAAGTGTTCGCAGTCAGAACACGTGTCCTGATTCAGGACACTACATTCCCTCGTTCGTGGCTGTCTGGGGGCCGGGCAGCGTGACCTGCTGGACGGTCTGCGCGAAGTGAAACGGGAAGACGTGGCCGGCGATGGTGACCTGAAGCCAGACGAATCCCGCCTGCATGTTGATGGGGATGAACACCAACCCGGACGTCCCCTGGCCGGGTTCCAGGGTGTTGCGGCGGAGGGCCTTGTTCGACCAGAGCCGCTGTTGAAAGCCGATGCTGGCTTGCGTGCTGTCGTACGAGGCCGCGTCGGCCTGCGCGTTCTGGACCGCCACGGCCGTGTTGTCGCCGCCGTGGTGGGAGCTCACGTCGCCGACCGCCGCCAGGATGGTCAACGTTCCGTCCAGCGCGGCGGTGTTCGCAGCCTCGGCCGTGGTGCGCGACTGCGCGACGTCCAGATCGTTCAGCATTTGCTCGGGGTCGATGATGTGCTGGGAGGGGGTGCAGCTGACGGTCAACTGGCTGCGGCAGACCGAGTACGTGATGTCCTGCGGCCCGATGTCCAGGCGGGCGGGCGTCTGGTTCAGGATCTCCACCCGGAGCGCCAGGTTGTTGCCGTCCTGGTGCTCGAACGCGCTGGCGACGCGAACGCCCGCGTTGTCCATGGCGACCGAGGGACGGCCGCTCACCCAAAAGACATTGGCCGAATCGGGGTTGAGGCGAACGATCGGCGCGGGCGTCGCGCAGCCGACCAGACCAAGCCCCAAAACCCCTGCCACCCACGGAAGCACGGAACGAATCGAAAACGGCATGTGCGGTTTGCCTCGCAATGAATGTACCAACTCACAAACCCGCGATCAGTCGAGAAAGCCGTCGATTTACGGAGCCGGTCCCCGTCATTGATCGAGGCGTTCTAACGACACGGCGTGGCGGGCGCGCGTCGTGGTTCTTGCAATACGCCCGGCGCGAATGGCCCTGGTGCCCGCCGGGTGCGCGCCGTAACCTGGCGGCCATGTCGCGTCCTCTGGCTCTCGTGACCGGCGCCTCCGCGGGCGTTGGGCAGTCCTTCGCCGAACAGCTGGCCGAGGCCGGCCACGATCTGATCGTCGTCGCGCGCCGCCGCGAGCGGCTGGAGGCGCTGGCGCGGCGCCTCGACGCCGCGCACGCCGCCAAGGTGGAGGTCCTGGTCGCCGACCTGACCAGTGAGGCGGGCGTCGCCGCGGTGGCGGACCGCGCCGCGGCCGCGCCGCTGGCTCTGCTGGTCAACAACGCCGGGTTCGGCGGCTACCGGCGGTTCGTCGAGCTGGATCCCGCGGTGGCCGACGGGCTGCTCTCGGTCCACGTCCGCGCGGTCGTGCAGGTGACGCGGGCCGCGCTGCCGGGGATGGTCCAGCGCGGGCAGGGGGGCGTCATCACCGTCGGATCGCTGCTGGCGCTGTCGGGCACGGTGACCGAGGCGTTCTTCCCGCAGCGGGCGATCTACGCCGCCGCCAAGGCCTTCCAGCTGACATTCACGCAGGTGCTGGCCAGCGAGCTGACCGGCACCGGGGTGCGCGTCCAGGCCTGCCTGCCGGGCGTCATCAAGACGGAGTTCCACGAGGTGCAGGGGATGGACATGAGCAACGTCCCGCGCATGAGCCCCGACGACGTGGCGCGCGCGGCGCTGGCCGGCCTGGCCCGGGGTGAGGTGGTCTGCGCGCCCGGGCTGGAGGACGCGTCGGCGTTCCAGCGCCTCGGCGAGGGGCAGCGGGAGGTGCTGTCGGCCTCGCGCGCGCCGGCGCTGGCGTCGCGCTACCGCTGACCTCCGGGAAGTCGGCCGGGCGGAAATACGGCGGGGCTGGACAGCCGCCTCGGTTGCCGCGGCGCCGGCCGCCGCCAGCTTTGTAGTGTGGCGATCGCGATCTCGGCAGCGCCGGACGGGAGTCTGTCTCCGACAGCGGAGGCCGCGGCGCCGGCGCTGTCGACCGGGCGGCTGCTGTTCCGGTTCGGAATCGGGCTCATCCAGCTGGGGGCCGCGGGCCTGTCGGCGATCTTGCGCGAGCCCGACGGCGCGGTCGACGGCCTGACACCCCCGGCTGGGTCGTCGATGCTGCGCCACGCGGCCATGGCGTGATTCTGCGGATGCCAGCCCGCGATATCAAGAGCCCTACCCCGGCTTGATCGCGTGCCACCGCATCAGCCGCATCCGTCCGCTCTCGATCAGCCGCCTTCGCAGCAGCCACAACTCCGCCTCCGATACGACATACGCCGCTTCATCGGCCGGTGGCTTGGTCTCCGCCATCGCAGCCACCAGGCCGCGCCAGCCGTGCATCACCTGCTCGATGTGCCGCGGCGAGATATCCTCCGCGATCCGCAAATCCATCCGATGCGCCTCCAGCACCGCGGCCACCGCCTGGGGAGTCGGGATGGTC
>CAZTZM010000156.1:0-1791 GCA_964618005.1 uncultured Myxococcales bacterium | reverse complement strand
CTGTGTCCAATGATGAGCGCATTGTGTCGTATGGCGTTTCCCCTCACCCCATTCGCCTAATTCGCTACGCTCATAAGGCTCATGGCCCTCTCCCTATGGGAGAGGAGGCATCGCTCCGAACGCGTGGGAGTCTGCGCGGTGATAGTCGTGGTGACGACGTATCATGACGCAGGAAGCCAAGCTCAGGGCGCTGTTCGCCGACGCCGGGTACAAGTTCATCGACCTGCCGATCGTCTACCCGGCGCGCGTGTTCGTTGAGCTGGCAGGCGAGGACTTGCGCCGGCAGCTCTACCTCACCAGCGCCGACGGCGGCGAGGAACTGGCGCTGCGGCCCGACTTCACTATCCCGGTGACCGAACACCACCTCGCCACCGGCGCGGCGAAGCGCAAGGCGGGCTACGCCTACATCGGGCCGGTGTTTCGCGTGCGGCCGGGCGAGAGTGGCGAGTTCATGCAGGCGGGCGTCGAGTCCTTCGGGCGGAGCGACCGCGTGGCGGCGGACGCCGACATGCTGAAGCTGGCGCTGGAGACGGCGGCGCTGTTCGGCGTGAAGAAGCCCACCGTCCGGATCGGCGACTCGGCGTTGTTCGCCGCCCTGCTCGATGCACTCGACCTCAGCCCTCCGTGGCGCGAGCGGCTGGCGCGCGCGTTCGGCGACACGCCGCGGCTCAAGCGATTCATCGCCAGCGCCAACCGCAAGACGGCCGCGCCGCGCTCGGAACTGGAGGACGCGACGTTCGCCGAGGTGAAGGCCGCGGTGGCAGAGAAATTCGCGGCGACCGGCCTCGGCGAAGCGGGCGGGAGGACGGCCGAGGAGATCGCGGCCCGCTTCGTCGCCAAGGAGGCGCTCGCGCACGGCATACCCAGGCGGGCGGCAAGCGCCCTCACCGCCTTTCTCAAGATTTCGGGATCACCGGCGAAGGCACTGTCGGCGCTGCGCGGCCTGGCGAAGGAAGAAAAGCTCGCCCTCGGCGGCGCACTCGACACATTCGCCAAGCGCAACGCGGCATTCGCGGCGCACGGCATCAAGACGGACGCCCTCACCTTCGCCGCCGATTTCGGCCGGCGGCTCGATTATTACACGGGCTTCGTCTTCGAGTTCCCCTCGCCGCGTAACGGGCCGATGATCGGCGGCGGTCGCTACGACCGCATGACGGCACATATTGGCAGCACGCCCGAGTCCGTGCCGGCGGTGGGCTTCGCGGTCTGGCTCGACCGTATCGGCAAGGGCGACAAGACACGGGGGAGCGGGCGATGAGCGCGCCGCTGATCCTCGCCGTACCCTCCAAGGGCCGCCTGCAGCAGGACGCCATGGCGCTGTTCGAACGCGCCGGGCTGGGGCTGACCTCCGGCGGCAACCGCAGCTATCGCGGCCGGATCGAGGCGCTGCCCACGGTCGAGGTCGCGTATCTCTCGGCGCCGGAAATCGCGCGCGAGATCGCCGCCGGATCGGTACACGCCGGGATCACCGGACGCGACCAGGTGGCGGAGACCGCCGATCGTCGGGCAGAGCTGACGCTGGCGCTGGGCTTCGGGCGTTGTGACGTCGTGGTCGCGGTGCCGGAACCATGGGTCGACGTGGAGACGATGGAGGACCTCGACGATGTCGCGGCTTCCTTCCGGCCTGAACATGGGCGGCGGCTGACGGTAGCAACCAAGTACATCAACGTGACGCGGCGCTTTTTTGCCGGGCACGGGATCGCCGACTACCGGATCGTGGAGAGCCTCGGCGCCACCGAGGGCGCACCGGCATCGGGCGCCGCCGACCTCATCGTCGACATCACCTCGACG
>CAZTZM010000155.1:0-37812 GCA_964618005.1 uncultured Myxococcales bacterium | reverse complement strand
CCACACGGTGGTCCGCTTGCCGGACGACGAGGCGGTCACCGCCGATCAGGTCCTGTACGCGCACGCCTCGCGCCTGCTGCACGTCGAGGCGAACCCCGGGAACGCCCGGGCGCTGGTCCAGCGGCACGGCGATCGCGACGTGTGGCTGAACCCGCCGCCGCTGCCGCTCTCGACCCCCGAGATGGACCGGGTCTACGAGCTGCCGTACACGCGCCAGCCGCATCCCAGCTACGGCGACGCCAAGATCCCCGCTTACGAGATGATCCGCTTCTCGATCACCATCATGCGGGGCTGCTTCGGCGGCTGCACCTTCTGCTCGATCACCGAGCACGAGGGGCGGGTGATCCAGAACCGGTCGGAGGGCTCGGTGCTGCGCGAGATCGAGACCGTGCGCGACACGGTCCCCGGGTTCACCGGCATCATCTCCGACGTGGGCGGCCCGACCGCCAACATGTACCGGCTGGCCTGCAAGAGCCCGGCGATCGAATCGGCCTGCCGGCTGCCGTCGTGCGTCTACCCGCAGATCTGCCCGAACCTGCGCACCGACCACACGCCGCTGATTCGCCTTTATCGCCAGGCGCGGGCGCTGCCCGGCATCAAGAAGATCCTGGTCGCCTCGGGCGTGCGCTACGACCTGGCCTCCACCTCACCCGAGTACGTGCGCGAGCTGGCCGAGCACCACGTCGGCGGCTACCTGAAGATCGCGCCCGAGCACACGGAAGACGGGCCGCTCTCGAAGATGATGAAGCCGGGGATCGGCAGCTTCGAGAAGTTCAAGCGTTTGTTCAACGATGCCTCGGAGAAGGCCGGGAAGAAGCAGTATCTCATCCCGTACTTCATCGCCTCGCACCCCGGCACCACCGACCGCGACATGCTGGAGCTGGCGCTGTGGCTGAAGCGCAACCGTTATCGGGCCGACCAGGTCCAGACGTTCCTGCCGTCGCCGCTGGCGACCGCCACCGCGATGTATCACACGGGGCAGAACCCGCTGCACAAGCTGCGGCGGACCGGCGGCGAGACGGTCCCCGTCCCCAAGGGGGCGAACGTGCGCCGCCTGCACAAGGCCTTCCTGCGCTATCACGACCCGGCCGGCTGGCCGCTCTTGCGGGAGGCGTTGCGGCGGATGGGGCGCGCCGACCTGATCGGCAACGGCCCGCACCAGCTGGTCCCGCTGCGGCAGCCCTCGAGCCCCACCGCGCTCGAGGCAGATCCTGCCTCACGACCGTTTCGAACGCAGCAGACGCACGGCTCGCAGAGAGCTACCTCGCGGCGGCGCCGGCGAAGCTGACCCGCCAGCGGGCCAGCTCGGGGGCGACGCTCGCCGCCTCTTCCACGTCCGCCGCCACCAGCTCCTGGATCCGCAGCAGGATGGCCCGGGCGGCGGCGTCGGCGCCTTCTGGGCGGTCCACGGTCAGACGGCGGAGCTCGTGACGAAGCCGGACCAGCTCACGCATCTCAGCGTAGTCCATCGCGTGCCTCCCTCTAGATCCACCCTATGAAGGGCCGCGACGACGTCAAATTTTTTCGTTCACCAGCTCGCCAGCGCCGCCACCGCGGCCGCGTCGAGCGCCAGCCGGTCCGGGTGGTAGCTGCAGCGGGCGAGCGTGAGCGCCCGCGCGCCCCCGGCCCCGTCCGCCACGTGCGCCTCGAGCGCCATCGGCGGCTGGGCGGGATCCTTCCCTGCGTCGGCATCAGGCGCGGCCTCGAGCGAGATCCAGATCCGGCGCGGGCCGCCCGGCGCGGCGGCGGCCGCCCAGGCCGTCATGCCCGCCAGGTACTGGGCCTTGGGTGCCTCGGCCAGATAGTCGCGCACGACCGTCTGGTAGGCGAGGAGCGTGGTCCCAGGTGGCAGCGCGCGCGCCCAGCGCTCGAGGCGCGCCGGGACGTCGACCACGTCGGCCACCTCCAGCCGCGGCGCGGCCGCGTTCGTGGAATCGAAGTCGCGGAAAGCAGCCGCGGCCTGCTCCAGGCGGGCCAGGCGGGCGGTCTCGCCCGGCCAGACGCAGGCCCGCAGCCAATGCAGGTCGCCGTCGCGGCCGACATCCAGCGGCTGCGCGTCGAAGCCGCGGCGCGCGACGATCGCCGCGCCGGTCGCCACCGGCAGCGGCGCGCCGGCCGCGTCGGTCCAGAGCGGCGCCAGCCGGTCGCCGATCAGGTTGAGGCCGCCGCTGCACCCGAGATCGGCCAGCGCCAGCGGGCGCCGCGCGTCGGTGCAGCCGGCCAGCGCCGCCGGCCAGAGCCAGGCCACCGCCCGCGAGGTCTCGTTGGTCTGAACCCGCCGCGTGGCGAGGTCGACGTGAAGGCGCGGTGGCGCGTCGGCCAGCGCCGCCGCCAGCGCCTCGCGCGTGGCGCCCGTCAGGTCGACCGGCCCGGCGCCAATCGCGGCGAACAGCGGATGCCGCGCCCCGGCGCGCAGCACCTCGGCCCGCAGCGCCGCCATCAGCAGGAGGGGGCGATCGTACCCCGGGGAGAACCGCCGCTCGCGCCAAGCAGCCTCGACCCGGGCCCGCGCGGCCTCCTCGACGGGCCCAGCCGGGGACTCGAGCAGGGCGCCGGCCGCGGCCAGCAGGCGGTCGTAGACCGGGACGCGCGCGCCCACCGCCGCGCGCCAGGCATCGGCGTCCTCGCGAAACGCCTCCAGGCCGCGTCGCATGGGTTGGACTATACCGCCCGGCGTCGCGTCGCGAGGCGCGCGAAACGGGCGAAAAAGCGCTAAATTGGCTGGCTCCCATGTTGCACCCCACCGACGATCTTCGCATCGACCGCATTCGCCCCCTGATCCCGCCCGAGATCCTGATGGAGAACCTGCCGCTCACGGAGCGGGCCTCGACCACCGTGGCCGAGGGGCGCGAGGCGGTCGCGCGGGTGCTGCGCGGCGAGGACGATCGCCTGGTCGTCGTGGTCGGTCCTTGCTCGATTCACGACGTGACCGCGGCGCGCGAGTACGCGCGCGGCCTGCACGCGGTCGCCGGCGAGCTGCGCGACGCGCTGTTCGTCGTGATGCGCGTCTACTTCGAGAAGCCGCGCACCACCGTCGGGTGGAAGGGCCTCATCAACGACCCCTACCTGGACGGCACGTTCCGCGTGAACGAGGGGCTGGCGATCGCGCGCGGCCTGCTGCTCGACCTGGCCGAGATGGGGCTGCCGGCCGGCTGCGAGTTCCTGGACACCATCACCCCGCAGTACATCGCCGACCTGGTCAGCTGGGGGGCGATCGGCGCCCGCACCACCGAGAGCCAGGTCCACCGCGAGCTGGCCTCCGGCCTCTCCGTGCCGGTCGGGTTCAAGAACGGCACCGACGGCAACACGCAGATCGCCATCGACGCGATCCAGGCCGCCGGCCACCCGCACCATTTCCTGTCGGTCACCAAGCAGGGGCTGTCGGCGATCGTCGCCACCCGCGGCAACCCGGACTGCCACCTCATCCTGCGCGGCGCCAACGGCGGCCCGAACTACGACGCCGAGACCGTGGCGCGCGCGGTGGCGGCGCTGGAGAAGGCCAAGCAGCGCCCGCGCCTGATGGTCGACTGCAGCCACGGCAACAGCCGCAAGGATCCGCAGCGGCAGCCGTCGGTGGCGCACGACCTGGCGGCGCAGATCCGCGTCGACGGGCGCGCGCTGGCGGGCGTGATGATCGAGAGCCATCTGGTGGGGGGCCGCCAGGATCCCAAGCCGGGCCAGACGCTCACCTACGGGCAGAGCATCACCGACGCCTGCCTGGCCTGGAACGACACGGTCCCGGTCCTGCGCGACCTGGCCGACGCCGTCCGCGCCCGGCGCGCGCGCCGGTAGCCGTTCGGCGGAAGCTGCCGCTTTTTTGCGTTCCTGCGCCAGCGTGTTTCCATGAATGCGCTGCGAGAGGAGCGGAAAATGGACCTCAGGATCATTCACCTCCCATCGGGAGGCGTGGCCGAGACGAACGGGGACAAGGTTCGCATCACCACGCCGTCCGCGGGTGCGCTGGCGGCGCATCCGGTGACGCGCTCGCAGATCCAGGCCACGACCGTGGCTGAGGCGGAGGCCGCCATCGGGCGGCGGCTGGTGACCGGCCTCTGGTGGCTGACCACCGGCGGCGCCAAGACGACGGCCGTCCCCGCCGACGTGTAGGCGCGATATTCTGGGGCGAGATGACTTCGCCCCCGACCGTCCCGTCGCCTGCCACCGCCACCCTGCTCGTCAGCTGCCGCGACCGCACGGGGTTGGTGGCCGCGCTGTCGGAGTTCGTGTTCAATTACGGCGGCAACATTCTGGACGCCGACCAGCACGCCGAGATCGAGACCGGGCTGTTCTTCATGCGGCTACGGTGGGAGCTCGGCGGCTTCAAGCTGTCGCGCGCCGACATCGACGCGGCGCTGCGGATGCTGGGCACGCGGTTCGAGCTGACCTGGGAGGTCACCTATTCGGACGTGCGGCCGCGCGTGGCGGTGTTCGCCAGCAAGGCGCCGCACTGCCTCTACGATCTGCTGCTGGCGCACCAGCTGGGAGAGCTGGGCGGCGATCTGGTGATGGTGCTGTCCAACCACGAGGCGCTGCGGCCGGTGGCGGGGCACTTCGGGATCCCGTTCGAGCACGTGCCGGTGCGCGACAACGACAAGGCGGCGGCCGAGGCGGAGCAGGCCAGGCTGCTGGCGGCGCGCGAGATCGACCTGGTGGTGCTCGCGCGCTACATGCAGATCCTGTCGCCGGGCTTCGTGGCGGCCTGGCCGTCACGCATCATCAACATCCACCACTCGTTCTTGCCGGCCTTCGTGGGGGCCAAGCCGTATCACCAGGCGCAGGCGCGGGGCGTGAAGGTCATCGGGGCGACGGCGCACTACGTGACCAGTGAGCTGGATCAGGGGCCGATCATCGAGCAGGACGTCTGTCGCGTCAGTCATCGAGACGATGTTGGGGAGATGGTTCGAAAGGGTGGGGAGCTGGAGCGGCGGGTGTTGACGAGCGCGGTGCGGCTGCATCTGGAGCGGCGGGTGTTGGTGTCGGGTAACCGGACGATCGTTTTCGGGTAGGTCGTCTTCGTCCTGTTTGGGCGCGACCTGCTCTCGTTGGAACGAAGGACCAGACTCGACCCATTCAGGTTGAACTGATTGGGTACATTCGAGGCTCGGAAGCCGGCCCGGGCGCCAGCCCGCCGTATCCGCGCGTCCGGCGAGTGCGACCAAGCGGCGGTTTCCTTCGTTTGGGGCGTAGCGCCCGCGCCGCGCGGTAGCCGCAAGCGACGGCCGCTAGAAATGCCCTCGCGGGCGCTTGCCCAAGTTTCGTGCAGGCTCGAAGCGCGCCGCCCGAGTCACTGCCGACGGCCGCACGATGGCGCTCGCCGGACGCGCGGATACGGCGGGCTGGCGCCCGGGCCTCGAATGTACCCAATCAGTTCAACTGAGATGGGTCTAGCGAGCGTTAAGGGCCGACGCCGACAGCCAGCGGATGTCGCCGAAGCCGGCGATGAAGCGGGCTTCGGTGGTGACGAAGCGCCAGAAGGTGAAGTCGGGGAGGGGGATGGTTTGGGGGTGGCGGACGAGGTAGCGGGCTTGGGCGTCGGGGGCGTCGGCCTCGGGGAGCCGGGTGAGGTGGCCCATGAGGGAGAGGCGGGCGCCGGCTTGGGGGTCGGCGGCGGCGGTCTTGTCGCCGATGAAGAGGCCGGCGCGGGGGTCGGCGCGGAGGTTGTGGGTGTGGGCGGCCAGGGCGGAGAGCCACAGCAGCGGGGCGCCGCTGGCGTCGAGCGCGTAGGGGGTGACGGAGCCGTAGGGCGTGCCGGGGAGGCGGACCGAGATTGTGGAGAGGATGCCGACGGACTCGGCGGCCAGCAGGGCACGGGCGGCGGCGGCGGATTTTTCGGCCTTGTCGTCGGCCATGCGGGGGAGTTTAACAGGCGACGTGGAGGTCATTGTCTTGCCGTCGCCGGAGGCGGTCTGTTTGCGGGCCGCGGACATCGTGGCGGGTGTGGTCAAGGACCGGCCGGCGGCCGTCCTGGCGCTGCCAACCGGGAACACGCCGCGGGCGATCTATGCCGAGCTGGTGCGGCGGCACCGGGACGAGGGGCTGTCGTTCGCGCGCGCGACGGTCTTCAATCTCGACGAGTACGTCGGCGTTCCGCCTGATCATCCGGGCGCATTCCGGCGGGCGATTCACGAGGCGTTCGTTCGCCACGTCGATCTGCCGGCGGGGCGCGTGCACGCGCCCGACGGGCAAGCGGCCGATCTGCCGGCGGCCTGCGCGCGCTACGAGGCCGAGATCGCGGCGGCGGGGGGATGGGACCTGGCGCTGCTGGGGCTGGGGACGGACGGGCACATCGCGTTCAACGAGCCGACCTCATCGCTGGGGTCGCGCACGCGCGTCAAGACGTTGACCGAGGAGACGCGCGTCGTGAACCAGCCCGCGTTCGGCGCCGACCCGGTCCCGCGGCAGGCGGTGACGGTCGGGATCGCGACCATCCTCGAAGCGCGGCGCTGCGTGCTGGTGGCGTTCGGGGCCGCCAAGGCGGCCGCGGTGGCGAAGACGGTCGAGGGGCCGCTGGCGGCGCTGGTCCCGGCCTCCGCGCTTCAGCTTCACCCGCAGGCGACCGTCATCGTCGACGAGGCGGCGGCCGTCGGTCTGTCGCTGCGCGCTTATTACGACGCGGTGGCGGCCGGGAAACCGCTCGGCGCTTGACAGGTTACCTGTCGCAGTGGTCAAAGCGACTGCTGCCGGAGGTCTTGCACGCCGGCGGCCTTGAAAACTGAAGAGACGCCTTCGGTGCCCGTTCGGGCATAAAAGGGAAGCCGGTCGGAAGCCGGCGCGGTCCCGCCACTGTAGGTGGAGGCAACCCTCGCGAACCCACTCGACGACGGTCGGGGAAGGGGAGGGATGCCGCGAGCCGCGACCTCAGGTCGCGCCTCGCGCTCCACGAGCCAGGAGACCTACCGAAGGTTGCAGCGTTTTATCTCCGCGCGGACGGAGGGAGCGGTCGGCCCTCTCGTCGAGTGGAAGCCGGCGCGGTCCCCTCGCTTTGCGGAGCGAGGGGATTTTCATTTGACCGCGACGACACAACCGAGACTGACGTGAGGCGCCCCGCACGGGCGCGCGTGCGCCGTCTCGTCGCCGCGGTCGCCGTGGGGCTGTGTTCGACAGCCGCGGTCGCGCACGCGGACGGGCCGTCGCCGCTGCAGACGGTCGTGACGGCGCCACCGCCCGCCACGACCACACCCCAGGAGGACCACGCCGCCGCCGCTTCGGTCGTCCGCCCGGCGGACAGTCCCCGCGCCTACGACGACCTCGGCACGCTGCTGCTGCAGGTGCCGGGCGTGATCGTGGCGCGCACCGGCTCGACCACCGCCTACAGCACGCTCACGCTGCGCGGCTCGAACCCCGACCAGGTGCTCATCTACCTCGACGGTGTTCCGCTCAACATCGCCCAGGGTGGCGGCGTGGACGTCTCCACGCTGCCGCTGGGTGACGTCGATCGGGTCGAGGTCTACCGCGGCTCGACGCCGCTCGCGTTCGCGGAGTCGGCGCTGGGCGGCGTCATCTCGATCGTCACCCGCACGCCGGGCTCGCCCCGCGTCGAGGCCCGGGCCGGGGTCGGGTCGTACGGGACGTTGTTCGGCGACGCCACCGCCGGCGGGCGCGTGGGGCGCCTGCGCCTCTACCTGGGCGTCCACGGCTATTCGTCCGGCGGGGACTACCCCTACACGCTCAACAACACGTCGGCCAACCCGGCCGCGGCGATGGCGGCGATCCGGTCGAACAACGACGCGAAAGAGGGGAACGGCGTCCTTCGCGCCGCGCTGACCCTGGCCGGCCGGCGGACGTTGAGCCTGGGTCTGGTCGGCTTCGCGCGCGGCGAAGGGCTTCCGGGACCGACGAACCACATCACCACGCTGGCGCGCTTCGACAGCATCCGGAGCCTGGGTTATTTGCGCTACGAGTCGCGCGACGACCTGGGCCCGGGGGGCCGGCTGTCGGTCGAGACCTTCGCCAGCCTCGAGCACGACCGCGTGAGCGATCCGGCCGGCGAGGTCCTGAACCTGGGACCGATGACCACGCACGAGTCCACGCTCGCCGAGGGGCTCACCGCCAATGGCTCGCGGCCGTTCGGCGAATGGGGGCGGGCCGCCGTCGTGCTGGAGGGGCGGCACGAGAGCTACGACATGGAGAACGAGACGACGCCGGCGCTGTCGGGCGTGCCCGCGCGCCGGCTGGTCGGCGTGGCGGGCGGCGAGCTGGGCGTGCGGGTGCGCCCGATCGATCTCGAGCTCATCCCCTCGGCGCGCGTCGAGCTGATGAATGACGTCGTCACGGGCCTCAACCCCAACACGGCGCGGCCGATCCCCGCCGGGCCGGCCGTCGTTCGCACCCTTCCGGTCTATCGCCTGGGATTGGTCCACCCGCTGGGCGAGGCGGCCTCGTTGAAGGCCAACGCCGGCCACTATGAGCGCGCGCCGTCGTTCCTCGAGCTGTACGGCAATGGCAACGACCGCCTGCTCGGGAACCCGACGCTGCGGCCGGAGTCGGGGACGAACGCCGACCTGGCGCTCTGGATCGATCGCGCCGGACCGCGCGTGGCGGCCAGCAGCCGCACGACGCTGTTCGGCGCGCTGGCCGACGACCTCATCTACTGGGTGACGAGCTCGAACGGCCCCGCGCGGGCCGAGAACCTCTCCCGCGCGCGCGTCTACGGCCTGGAGCAGGAGCTGCGGCTGGCGTTCGGTCGCCACCTGCGTCTGGTCGGGCAGGGGACGATCACGGTCGCGGAGGACGAGAGCGACGTGGTGGCCTCGCGGGGGAAACAGATCCCGCACCACCCGCGCTATAGCGCCTACGGGCGACCGGAGATCGCCGACATCGCGCTGCCGGCCGGGCTGCGGCTGGCCGCGTTCGCCGACGCGGCCTTGTTCGCGGGCAGCTACGACGATCCGGCCGACATTCGCCGTGTCCCGACGCAGGTGGTGGTGGGCGCCGGGGTCAGCCTGCTGTGGCCGCGCGCCGGCCTGCGCGCGACGGCGAGCGCGTTGAACCTGACGGACCTGCAGACCTGGGACATCAGTTACTGGCCGCTTCCCGGTCGGACCGTCTTCCTGGCGCTGGCCTACGACTCGGCCGCCGGCGACGAGCCCGGCCGGCCCCCGCTTTCGACCGTTGGCAATCCATGACCGGAAACCTGAACGCAAAACAAAAGGAGTAGTTCGATGCGACGTCTGTATTGGCTTGGTTTGGTGGCGCTGGCCGGCGTGTCGGTCGGTTGTTCGGACTCGAAGCCGGGGCCGGTCCCCGATGCGGCCGTGGGCGGAAATGGCGGCGCCGCCGGAAGCGCGGGCCAGGCAGGCGGGGTGGCCGGCGGTAATCCGGACGCCGGCGCGGCCGGCACGCTCGGAAACGGTGGGATGGGCGGCAGCGGCGGCGCGCCGGTGCTGGCGGCCCCCGCGCCGATCGGCCTCGCCTCGATCAACAATGACGTCACCTTCCAGTCGACCAGCGTCTCGATCCTCGATCCGAACGGCGGTCTGAAGCACGACGACTGCGTCGATTCGTCGGCGGGCAGCGGCGCGACCCCGGCCGTCTCGACCGACGTCGTGTTGCCGTCGCAGCCGCAGCGCGGCGGGGCGCTGGTCATCGTCGACCGCAAGAACGGCGCCCTGACGACCGTCGATCCCTCGGCCTGCAAGGTGACCCGGCAGGTCCCCGTCCCCAGCGCGACCGGTGTCTCGGCCAACCCGCACGACGTGGCGATCGTGGCCGACGACAAGGCCTACGTGACCCGCTATAGCCCGAACCTGACCGGCACCACGCCGGCCGAGCTGGGGAACGACGTCATCGTGATCGACCCGACCACCGGGGCGTTCCAGTCACGCATCAACCTGGACGCCTACGCCTCGACAGTCGCCGGCGCGACGATCCTGGCGCGCCCGGATCGCCTGGTGATCGCCAACGGCCAGGTGATCGTCTCGCTGAACGAGATCGACGCCGGGTTCGCGACCTACGGCGAGGGGAAGCTGGTGGTGATCGATCCGGCCACCGACACGGTCACGGGCAGCGTGGCGCTGACCGGTTTCACCGACTGCGAGGGGATGGACTACATCGCCTCCAGCAAGACGCTGCTGGTCGCCTGCGGAGGCACGTACGCGGACCAGAACCAGCCGCTGCAGTCGGGGATCGCGGTGGTCGACGTCAGCACCGCGCCGCCGACCGTGTTGCGCCAGATCTCCAGCGTGGCGTTCGGCGATCAGCCGGTCAACTTCGCCTGGGTCCTCGACGCGCCGCCGGCCGGCGGCGGCACGCGCGCCTTCGCCGGGACGAACGACCCGAACTTCGTGAACCCGGACGCGCTCTACGCGTTCGACTACGTGCTGGGGACGACCATCCAGATCGCGACCTCCGATCCGTTCACGATCGGGCCGTCGGCGGCGACGGCGTCGCTGCTGTTCGTGCCGGAGTTCCTGGGCACCACGCCGAAGATCCAGCTCTTCAGCATCACCGGCACGCCGGCGGCGACCTCCGGTTTCGCGCCCGATCCGGCGCGCGGCCTGGCGCCGGCTCAGGTCGGCTGGTACTAGCGCCACCTCACGTTGATCTGATCGAGGGTCGAGGGCGCTTGCTCGGCTGGGGGCGCCAGCCCACCGTATCCGCGCGTCCGGCGAGCGCCATCGTGCGGCCGTCAGCGATGACTCGGGCCGCGCCCTTCGAGCCCGCACGAAATCTGGGCAGGCGTCCGCGAGGGCATTTCTAGCGGCCGTCGCTTGCGGCTACCGCGCGGCGCGGACGCTACGCCCGAAACGAAGGTAACCGCCGCTTGGTCGCGCTCGCCGGACGCGCGGATACGGCGAGCTGGCTTCCCGGTCTCGAATCCACCCAATCAGTTCAATCTGAAATGGGTCTAGCTCTACGGGCCGGCCGGGGGGGCGCGCTCTCCGGCCGGCGGCCTCGGTCCAGGACGCCTCTGCTCAGTGCGCCTCCTCGGGGCCGGGCGCGCCGGGCATGCCCTGGTCGAGATCCTCCTCCGAAGCGGCCGTCTCGATCTTGTAGCCGCCGTCCAGCCACTTGCCCAGGTCGGCCGACCGGCAGCGGACCGAGCAGAACGGGCGGAAGGCGCGAACCTCGTCCGATTCCGCGAACAGGCGGGCGCACGTTGGGCACTTCCGTTTCATGGCGCAGAAGATAGGATGGTCGGCCGTCGCTTGCCAATTGACCGCGCCGTCCCACCTGACCCGACAGACAGAATTCGGCGGCGGCCGCATTTACCGGTAAGAATCGAGACGTGAGCCAACAAACCGATCCGGGCGCCGAACCTGACGCCGGTCGGCGGCCGCCGATCACGCGGGCGCAGCTCACCCTCCAGGGGCTGCGCAAGCTGCCGCGGGTCGTCTGGCTGCTGGGGCTCGCCAGCCTGCTCAACGATGTCTCGAGCGAGGCGATCTTTCCGCTGCTTCCCACCTTCCTGGTGACGCTGGGCGCGCCGATGAGCTTCCTGGGCCTGATCGAGGGGAGCGCCGACGCGCTGGCCAGCCTGGTCAAGGTCGCGGCGGGCAAGCTGTCGGACCGCGGACCGCGGCGCAGCCTGGTCGCCGGCGGCTACGCGATGCCGGCGCTGGCCCGGGCCGGCATCGCGGCGGCCATGGCCCCCTGGCAGGTCCTGGCGTCCCGCCTGTTCGATCGCCTGGGCAAGGGGATCCGGTCAGGGCCGCGCGACGCGCTGATCGCCGATTCGGTGGCGCCGTCGCAGCGCGGGCGCGCGTTCGGCCTCAACCGGTCGATGGACCACTTCGGCGCGGCGCTGGGCCCGATGATCGCGGGCGCGCTGCTGGCGCTGGGCGCCGGGCTGCGCGTGACGTTCGCGGTCGCGTCGCTGTTCGGGCTGATGGCGCCGGTCGTCCTGTTCTTTCGCCTGCGCGAGCACGAGCAGCTGGTCGATCGCAGCGGGCCGGTCGACAGCCGGCCGCGTGGCGGGGCGCTGCGCGCCGGGTTCTCGCCCTACCTCGTGGCCTGCGTGCTGTTCGCGTTCGGAAACTCGTCGGACGCCTTCCTGCTGGTGCGCGCGCACGAGGTCGGGTGGGGGGCCGCGGCGCTGCCGTTTCTCTGGAGCTTCCACCACCTGGTGAAGTCGATGGCGGCGCTGCCGGGCGGCGCGCTGTCGGACCGTCACTCGCGCGCGCTGGTGGTCGGCGCGGGCTGGACCGCCTACGCGCTCACCTACGTCGGGTTCGGCTTCGCCAGCGCGCGCTGGCAGATCGTCGTCCTGTTCCTGGCCTACGCGCTCTACCATGGGCTGGCCGAGGGGGCCGAGCGGGCCATCGTGGCCGATCTGGCCGAGCGCGGCGCACGCGGGCGGGCCTTCGGGCTCTACTACGGCCTGACCGGCGCGGCGGCGCTGCCGGCGGGCCTGGTCACCGGCTGGCTGTGGGATCGCAACGGCGCCGCCTGGGCCCTGGGGATCAACGCGGCCTGCGCGGCCGTGGGCGCCATCTGGCTGTTCGCGCTCAGCTTCGTCGGCCCGCTGCGCCGCACCGCCGTCTGAGCGCCGTCGTCGTCCTCACCCGCCGCCGGATCCGCGGGGGATCTGGAGCTGTTCGCGGCGGACGCGGAGGACTTCGCGCAGGACGATCTGCAGCGTGGCGATCACCGGGACGGCCAGGATGGCCCCCACCACGCCGGCGATCTCGCCCAGAACCAGGATCGAGATGAACGTCACCAGCGGGTTGACGTGCACGGTGCGGCGGAAGATGAGCGGGCTCAGCAGGTTCCCCTCCACCTGGCCGTAGGCGATGAAGTAGATGCCGGCCGCCAGGCCGTGCCAGGTCCCCTTGGTCAAGAGCGCGATGAGCGAGATGGTCGTCCCCACCACCAGCGGCCCGGCGTAGGGCACCGTGCTGGAGGCGCCGGCCAGGATCCCCAGCGGCAAGAAGAACGGGACCCGATCGATGGCCAGAAAGCTGGTGGTCAGGGTGGCGTTGACGGCGCAGATGAGGGCCAACCCGCCCAGGTAGCCGCCCAGCGACTGATAGAACTTGCCGCGCAGGTCGCGGTACATCGGCAGGTGCTCCGGGCGCGCCTCGGCCAGCGCGCGGTCGACGATCTCGCCGCCGAAGATCAGCATGAAGACCACCAGCACCGCCACCGTCACCGCGGCGCCGATCGCGGACAGCAGGCCGCCGACGGCCGCCAGGATGGGCGTCGCCGCGCCCTCCAGCATGTCGGGCAGCTGCTTTTCGGCCTCGTTCAGGCGCGCGGCGAAGTGGAAGCGGGCGTCGAGCGTCCGGAACAGCGAGCTGCCGCGGGCCGTGCGCAGGAACGACGGCGCGTCGTGAACCAGCTGCTTGCCCTGGTCGATCGCGGGCGGGATCAGCGTGAAGCCCAGCCCCACCAGCAGGCCCAGCACGGTGATCGAGACGATGACGATCGCCACCGACCGCGGCAAGCGCCGATGCTCCAGCATGACGACCGCGTGGTCGAGCGCGACGGCCAGCATGACCGAGGTGCCGATCAGCGTCACGGCGAGCAGCGCGTGCAGCACGGCGTACACCACCGCGACGACCAGCAGCACACCAAACGACACGGTGAGCACGGTCTTGAACGTCACCTGGGAGGGGCGGAGCTCGGGATTCGACGGGGCGGTCACGGGATCCTATTTAGTCATCGCCGCGGTGGCGCGTGCGAGCTCGGCGGCCAGGACGGCGCGATCGGCGCCCCCCTCCAGCAGCGGCGCGTACGTGGGGTCGAGCGGGCCGGCCCCGGCCTCCGCCCAGGACAGCGCGCGTTCCAGGTGGACGCGCGCCTGGTGAAAGCGTTTGAGCTCGAAGTAGGCGCGGCCGACCAGCAGGTTCGTCAGGCCCAGCCCGGGATCGTCGCCCAGGCTCCGTTCCAGCAGCGCCACCGCCTTGTCGAGCCGCCCCTCGCGCCGCGCGAACTGCGCCAGGCGGGCGATCGGCAGCGCGAAAGCGCCGTTCTGCAACGCCGCCTCTTCATAGTAGCGGGCGGCCTCGCCCACCCGCCCGGCCGCCTCCGCCAGCGCGCCCAGCCGCTCCTGCGGCGCGCCGAACCCGGGCGCGATGGCGCGGGCGCGCTCGAACGCCGCGCTCGCCGCCGGTTCATCGCCGCGGGCCAGCAGGCGGACGCCGCGCAGGTAGGGGGCGTGGCAGGAGAGGGGGTTGCGCTCCTCGGCGCGCAGGAGCGCCGCCGCCGCCGCGCCGTCGTCGGGCGTGGTCATCCCCAGCAGCAGCGGCGGCAGGTGGCTGGCCGGCGACAGCCGCTCGGCCTCGGTGAACGCGCCACAGGCCTCGTCGGCGTGGCCGGCGACGCGGGCCGTCCACCCCTCCGCCAGCAGCCGCTCCAGCGAGCCGGCGCCCAGGGCCACGTAGCGCGCGTCGGGGAAGCCGCGCGCGTGGTCCCCCTCGCCGAGGTCGGGCAGCGGGACCCGCGCGCGCTCGCCGCCGTCCAGCCGGATCCCGAGCTGCGCCGCGACCGAGAGATAGAAGCCCAGACGGTGCAGGGCATGGGGGCGCTCGAGGCGCTCGGCCGCCACGCGCGCGGCGCGGGCCGGAATCGCGGCGCGGACCTCCGCCTCGGCCAGCGCGCGCTCGAGCACGGTCTCCAGCTCGGCGGCGTCGCGGAAAAGGAAGCCGGTCTGTCCCGGGCGCACGACGTCGCGATAGGGCTCGAGGTCGGCGCAGACCGCCAGCACGCCGTGCGCGGCGAACTCCAGGAAGCGCACGTCATCGCGGCCACGGTTCTCGGCGGTCGGCTGCAGCGGCTGGAGGCCGATGTCGATCTGTTCGAGGAACTTGTAGGCGCTCTCCAGCGAGCCGGCCGGGGTGAACGACACGCGCCCGGCCGGCAACGCCGCCAGCATCTCCTGCACCTCGGGATCACCCATCACCGCGAACCGGAGCGCGGGATGTCGATCGAGGACGCCGCGGATCGCCGGCAAGGCGAGCGCCAGATCGTTGCGCTCGGCGCGGGTGCCCAGCCAGCCCATAACCGGGGCTTGCACGGGGGCCTGCGCCGCAGCCGCGCGCGGGGTTCGTGAGGCGGGGGCGTTCCAGAGCTGGCTGGGGAACACCGCCCGGCGGGGGTTCAGCGCCGCGAACCGCACGTCGAGCGCGGCGCTGGCGAGCTGCAGGCAGTCGGCCTGACGGGCCAGCTGGGGCGGCAGGCTGCGCGCGACCAGATCGTCGGCCGCCGCCGCGCCGTCGGCGGGGCGCGCGAAGATGGGGTTGCCGATCTCGTAGGCGGTCAGGCGGCCGTTCCGCCGGCGCGCCGCCACGACCGGCAGCAGATCCGGATCGGCGACGTCGCGGATGACCAGCAGGTCCGCCGCCAGCAGCAGCCCTTCGCCCCCGCCGCCGGCGCCGGCGTAAAGCTGCGGCGAGAAGATCGATCCGCTCACCACCGTCACGTCGGGCAGCTCGCCCAGCGCCCGGCAGGGCTGGACGGTCCGGTAGATCGCCGGCGCCCGATCGAGCGCCTCGGGCGGCCCGATGTGGACGATCAACAGCGGCGTCCGCGGGCGCGCGTCGGGCGAAAGGGGGGGCGGGGTGCTCACGTTCTCCGGCTCTGAACGTCGCCGCGCCCCTGTCCGTCGGGGACGGTGGCCGCGAACCGCGCCTCTTCAGCGCGGAAGTCGTCGCCGAACAGCCCGGCGATCATGGCGGCGGCGGCCGCCGCGCCGCCCGCCGTGTGGGGCGCCAGCGCGGCCGCGAACTCGGCGGCGGTCTGAAAGCGCTGGTTGGGATCGACCTCCAGCGCCTTGGCCACGATCGGTCCACAAGGGGCGGGGAGGGCGGCGATACGCGCCAGCTCGTCGGGCCCCGGCCCGGTGGCGGCCTTCACCAGCAGCTCGTAGGTCGTCTCGCCATGATAGAGGACGCTGCCGGTCAAGCAGTAGAACATGACCAGTCCCAGCGAGAACAGATCGGCGCGGCCGTCGACGTTCGCGCCGCGCGCCTGCTCGGGCGACATGAAGCTGACGTTTCCCTTCACCACGCCGTGCTGGGTCTTGGTCACGCGTCCTTCGGCCTTCACGATCCCGAAGTCGAACAGCTTCACCTCGCCGCGGGCGGAGACCAGGATGTTGCTGGGCGAGACGTCGCGATGGACGATCGCCAGCGGCCGGCCGCCATCGCCCAGCTTGGAGTGCGCGTACTCGAGCGCCAGCAGCGTCTGGGCGGCGACATGAAGGACACAGGTCGCCGACAGCGGATGCCCGGACCGCTCGAGCGCCCGCAGGGTCATGCGCCCCAGGTCGCGTCCCAGGATGTACTCCTGCGCCAGGTAGTACTCGTCGCCGACCTTGCCGAAGTCGAACACCGGGATGACGTTCGAGTGGACCAGCGTCGATCCCAGCTTGGCCTCGTCGATGAACTGCGCCACCACCTCGGGCTCGCGCGACAGCTCGGCGCGCAGCCGCTTGACCACGAACGTCCGGCGGAACCCTTCGGCGCCGAACGTGACCGCGGTGTAGACCTGCGCCATTCCCCCCTCGCCGAGCAGATCGAGCAGCAGGTAGCGGCCGAAGCTGCTGCCGCCGTTCAGCCGCGCCGTCGGCGGGGGCGGGCTGAAGACCTCCGTCTCGGAGCTGCCGAATGGCGCCGGCGCGCGCCCCACCGATCCCGGAAGCTGCCCCTTCGGATCGCCGATCCCCTGCCGGGTGCGGAACGCCGGCGAGCTGGAGCCGGTCGGCGCCACCTCGGCGATCGGCAGGAGGGTCCCGGTGTGGGACGGCTCGGGCGGCCCGCGGCGCAACCCGAAGAACAGCCCCACCAACGCCAGCACGCCCGCCACCGACCAGACGGTCGCGGTGGTGGCGACCGCGGTGCTCTCCGCGTCGTGGGCCGCCGCGGCGCCGCCGCCGAACGTCCACAGCCAGAGCCCCGGGACGACGGAGCTGACCGCCGCCGCCCAGGCGCCGTCGTCCGATTGGTAGATCGGGCCGCGCGTCTCGGCGCCGATGGCCGTCTTCAAGAGGTCGGTCTCCGCCTCCGAGCCGGCCTCGATCACGGCGCGCGTCCCGTCGGAGAGCAACACCGCGCCGCGCGCCTTCTCCGCCAGCTTGCGCACGGCGGCGTCATCGATCGGCTTTGCCAGCAGGAGGACCGGCGCGATCGGCTTGTCCGGCAGCGCCACCGCGGAGGCGGCCGCCGCGAACGGCCACCCCTTGCCCATCACGATCTGCGCGACCGCTTCGCGCCCCTCACGCGCCTCGCGGACGATGAGGTCGGAGGCGAACTCCGCGTTCTTCATCCCCTCGATGACGTCCAGCTTGTCGCCCTCGAACGCGACCGCGTAGACCTTGAACGCGTTCCGGTACGGCTCCCACCACTCCTCGGTCCGGAACAGATCCTGCAGCGTCGCGGCGTCGGCGTTCCCGCGCAGCGCCGCCACCAGCCGCGGGTTGGCGGCCGCGTTCTGCGCCTCCAGCTTCAGCTCGCGCACGTGCGTCATCAGCGCGTCGGTCGCGCGCATGCCGTTGGCCTCGGCCACGCGCGCCGCCTCCTGGCGGACCGTCCGCGCCCGGTTGGCGTCGATGCTCCGCGCGATCACGAACGCCAGCGCCAGCACGGCGGCCGCGAACAGCAGCGCGAGCCCTCGTTTCACCCGCCGATTCTTCCCCCGCCCGGACCCCGTCGTCAACCCAACGGCGGGGAAGACAACGCAGGCGCTAAGGTGCGGCGAGGAGCTTCTGCGCGTCGGCGAGCAGCTGGGCGCCGTTGTGCAGCTTCAGCCAGCCAGCCGTGTGCTCGGTGCGGGCGTAGATCTCGCCGTTGGCGGACTCCGAATCCTCGGAGACGCTCCCGGCCGCTTCCTGGCGCGCCAGCTCCATGAAGCCGATCGAGTTCTTGCCGTCGTAGTAGTCGACGCGCAGGACGACGGCCGGCTTGCCGCCGGCCGGATCCTCGCCGCGCCCCAGGATGTCGGACGGGAAGACGCGCCAGACGGCGTCGTGCCAGTTCTTGGCCATCTGGTCGTGCTTGTCGGGCGTCTTGGCCGGGGCGAAGGCCGCCTTGGCGCGGGCCTCGCGATCGGTCTGGACGTAGGCCTTCTGCTTGCCGCCCGCCGAGAGCACCATCCGATCGAAGTCGCCCTGCTCGAACGCGTGCAGGCGGCGGTCGACCAGGTGGTTGGGGTTCTGCAGATCGGAGAGCATCCCGCGCGGCATCAGGTAGACGCGGTTGTCGCGGGTGTCGCGCAAGAACGACTCGCCGCCCGGCGCCTTGTCCGGCTGGCCGATCTCGTAGCGACGCACGTCTCCCTTGACGGTGATCTCCAGCTTGCGGGTCGGCGCCTCCAGCCCCAGCTCTTTCAGCTTGGCGGCGTCGAGCACGCCGAACGCGCGCGGCGAGACCAGCGGCGCGAACTGGTCGAGGACCTTCGCCGCCTGCTCGCTGCCCAGCAGATCGCGGGGCGGCGGGGGCGGGGCCGGGGGCTTGGCGTCCTTCTGTCCGGGCGGCCGCATCGGCGGATTCTCGGCCGTCACCAGGTGGATCCAGACCGCCGACTGATCGTCGGCGTGGCCGCGCGAGAAGTCGACCGTCGTGGTGTTGTCGGCGTAGTGGACGTTCGTGATGTCGGCCTTGCTGGCCTCGATCACCGTCGCCGCGCCAGGCGCGTGCTCGGGCTCGCGCTGCCAGGTCAAGCTGGCCGCCAGCAGGCCGACCGCCGCCAGACCGCCCTGGATGGCCGCTGCCCGCCCGGTCACGCCGCCACCCCCGGGTTCTGCGCCGCCGGGCGCGGCCGGCTGCGCCGCCCCTTGCGGGTGACCATGACGCCGGCGGCGACGACCAGCGCCGGCGCCAGGAAGATCGTCCCGTAGAACCAAATCACGTCCTGCTTGCGCGTGTGCGTGATCGCCACGTCCGCCTCGGTCGAGGTCATGCCGGTGTACGCCTCGTCGCCCATCAACCAGTGAGCCACGTCGACCGCCAGCAGCTGGTTGGCGGCCACCGGCAGCACCTCGTCCGACAGCGCGTCGCTGTCGGCCAGCACGAACACGCGGGCGTCCTTCTTGACGGCGGTGGCGGCCAGCTCCCAGGCGCGGCGGTCCTCGCCCGGATCCTGCTGGAAGTTGCCGTTCTTGTCGGGGAAAGTCGCGTGGTGCGCCTTGATCGGCGCGTCGACGGTCACGTCGGCCTTGCGGTTGCGGTCGGTGTTGATCCAGCCCGCGCCCGGCAAGATGATCGGCGCGCGCACGCCCAGGCGCTGCAGCGTGGTCACCGACGGGTGCGACGTGTACGTGACCGTGACCAGGTTGGCGCGGTCGTTGTCCTGGTGGGTGCGGCGCGCGAACGCCTGGTCGTTCGCCAGCTGCACGTCCTTGTACTCGAGGTAGAGGGGCTTCAGCACCTCGTGCATGTCGACGTGGTTCTCGGGATCGAGCGCGATCAGGAGGCGCCCGCCGCGGTCGATGAAGCGGTTCAGCGAGGCCGACTCCTCCGGAAGGAAGGGCTTCTGCGGCCCGATGATCATGACGACCGTGATGTCTTTGGGGACGTCCTGCGCCAGGCCGTCGGCCGCCCCCAGATAGCGGACGTCATAGGTCTGATCGATCAGCACGTCGCGGAACGACTTTATGCCCGAGCGCTTGTCGGTGTCGTTGGCGGGGCGCTCCCAGTTGCGCTCGCCGTGCCCTTGCGTGAAGGCGGCCACCCGCGGCGGCTTGACGATCATCATCAGGCGCTGCTGAACCTCCTTGTCCAGCGTGCGCAGGGCGGTCTTGGCGCTCTCGATCTCCTTCGGCAGCCCGAGCTGTTCGTGGCGCGAGCCGCGCACGAACACCAGCACGTTGTTGCTGGAGATGCCGTACTCCTTGGCCTTGGTCGGATCGATGTCGAAGTCGTAGTGGGTGATCTTGAGCTGACCGGACTCACGCCCCAGATCCTGCAGGTAGTTGTCGACCTCTTCGCGGACCTCGCTGCCCGAGGGGAAGAACGCGGCGATCTCGATCGGCTGATCGAGGTTGCGCACGATCCGCCGGCTGACCTCACCGGGGCGGGTGGTCCGGAAGTAGGCCAGGTCGAGCTTCTTGTCGCGCTCGGAGGCCACGTAGGCCAGCGAGAAGGCGAACACCAGCGCCGCCGCCAGCCCCAGGCCCGAGTACAGGGCGTCGCGGATGCGCCCGACCTCGATGCGCGGCGCGCGCGCCACCTGCGCGTACGACAGCTCGACGAGCAGGATCGGCCACGCCGCCGCCACCCAGATCGCCGGCCAGAGCGCGGCGAGCGCGGTCGCCAGCCGGGGCCAGTCGTGCTCCAGCGGCTTGCCCTTGCCCAGCACGGTCGGCAGGTCCGACTGGACGAAGTAGATCGCCACCGCGAAGAGGCCCAGGCCGTACAGCGCCAGCAGCGTCCGCTCGACCGTGCGCCGGTCGGGGGTCACGCGGCCGGCGCGGCCCGCGCGCACGACCATCGCCGAGATGACCAGCGCCAGGCCACCGACGGTCGCCACCGCGCGGCCCCCGCCGGCGCCGACCATCCGCTCGCCCAGGAAGATGGCGAACATGCCGGCCGCCCAGAGGGCCGACCAGCGACCGGAGGGGCGCGCCGTCTCCGACGTCTTGCCCGACGACATTATTTCCACCGCCGGCTCTCCATCACGCGGGTGGCGCCGAACAGCGCGATGTAGGTGACCATCAAGTAATAGACCACGTCGCGCAGGTGGACCGCGCCCTCGCTGAAGGGCGGGAAGTGCTTGCCGTGGAGCGCCAGCGCCACGAACACGTCGTTGAACGGGTGCTCGGTCACCCGGGCCAGCAGCCAGCAGATGATGAGCGCCACCACCAGCAGCCCCGAGAAGATGGCGGCCAGCACCTGTGTGCGCGCCAGCGCCGAGCCGAACGTCCCGATCGCCAGCGCGGCCGCGCCCAGCAGCAGCAGGCCCAGGTAGCCCGAGGCCATGTGGCCGAACGAGACCTTGCCGTTCACGAAGATGAGCGCCGGGATGTAGACCGACGCCAGCGTCGTCAGCGCCAGGAACACGAACGCCGACAGGAACTTTCCGAACACGATCTCCCAGTCCTGGACCGGCGAGGAGGTGAGCAGCACCAGCGTCCCCGTTTGGCGCTCTTCCGCCAGCAAGCGCATGGAGATGAAGATGCTGGCGCCCATGGTGACGCCGCTCGAGATGTAGAAGAAGTTCGCCAGCACCTCGGCCGACAGCTTCTCGCCGTTGCCGAGCACGAAGGCTTGAAAGAGCAGCCCGTCCAGCAGCAGGACCAGCGCCGCGATCACATACCCGGTCATGGTCCGGAAGTAGCCGCTGAGCTCGCGGCGGGCGATGAGCAGGGTGGCGTTCATTGCGGTTGCTCCGGGGACGGGGGCGGACTGGTCGCGGGGACCGTCGTCAGCCGCAGGAAGATCGACTCCAGCCGCGCGGCGCCGCGATCGATCCGCAGCAGGTCGATGCCGTTCTGGATCAGCGCGCGGGCCACCTTGGGCCGCAGGTCGGGCCCCCCCTGCAGCGACAGCAAGCTGACGCCGTCGATCTCGCGGATGACGGTGAAGCCGCCGATGCCGGTCACCGTCATCGCCACCTCGGCGGCGCGCGCGGACGGGGCGGCCACCTCGATCTCGATCGTGCCGCCGCCGCCCAGGTTGGTCGCCAGATCCTGCTCGGTCCCCTGGGCGACGATCTCGCCGTGCTGAATCACCAGCAGGCGGTCGCAGGTCTGGCTGATCTCCGACAGGATGTGGCTGGAGAGCAAGATGGTGTGCTCGCCGCGGAGCGCGCGGATGGTCGACCGCATCTCGACGATCTGCACGGGGTCGAGGCCGCTGGTCGGCTCGTCGAGGATCAGGAGCTTGGGCTTGTGCACCAGCGCCTGCGCCACGCCGACGCGCTGGCGGTAGCCGTGCGACAGGCTGTTGATCGGCTGGTCGTGGACCTCGCGCGTGGCGGTCTTCTCTTCGGCCTCGGCGACGGCGCGCGCCGCGGACGAGGCGGGGACGCCCCGCAGCTCGGCGGCGAAGGTGAGATACCGCCCCACCGTCATCTCATTATAAAGAGGCGGCGTGTCGGGCAGGAACCCGATGCGCCGGCGGACCTCGTGCGGGTTGCGCGCGATGTCGATGCCGTCGACCGTCACCTCGCCCGCGGTCGGCAGCAGGACGCAGCCCAGGACCTTCAGGGTGGTGGTCTTGCCGGCGCCGTTGAGGCCGAGGAACCCGATGACCTCGCCCCGGTCGATGGCGAAGTTGAGGTCGCGGATCGCGGCGTGCTCGCCGTAGTACTTGGTCAGTCCTTTGACTTCAATCATGAGGGGGCCACGGGAGCAGGAGAGAGAAAACGAAGGGCGCAATTATGCACGAAGTTATCCGACGGCAAAATCCGAGCCCGCGGCAAAATCCAAGCTCACGGCAGAATCCAGGCCCACGGGCAGAATCGAGGATCGGCGGTGCGTATTCCCCTCTTGAGCCCGCCGCCCTCTCGCCGGGGCCGGTCGAGGGTATCCGCCCCCGATCCTCTGTGCTAGGTTGCACCGCGATGTGCGGGGTGATCGGCGTCTATGGACACCCGGAAGCGGCAAATCTGGCCTATCTCGGCCTTTATGCGCTCCAACACCGCGGCCAGGAATCGGCCGGGATCGTCTCGACGGACGGCGACAAGCTGCGCTCGGTCCGCGAGATGGGTCACGTCAATGACATCTTCACGGCCGACCGGCTGAAGGACCTGCCGGGCTACGCGGCCATCGGCCACGTCCGCTACTCGACCGCGGGCGACTCGTCCAAGCGGAACGCTCAGCCGCTGGCGGTCGACTACGTGGGCGGCTCGGTCGCGGTCGGACACAACGGCAACCTGGTCAACGCCGTCGAGCTGCGCGAGCGGTTGGAGGCCGAGGGGTCGATCTTCCAGACCACGTCGGACACCGAGGTCATCGTGCACCTCATCGCCCGCTCGCGTGAGCGCACGCTGGCCGAGCGCGCCGCCGATGCGTTGCGCCAGGTTCGTGGCGCCTACTCATTGGTGTTCCTGACCGAGGACGCCGTGGTGGCGGTGCGCGACCCGATGGGTTTCCGGCCGCTGGCGCTGGGCAAGGCCAAGGACACCTGGGTCGTCTCATCGGAGACCTGCGCCTTCGAGCTGCTGGAGGCCGAGTTCGTCCGTGACATCGAGCCGGGCGAGATGGTGATCATCGACCGCAACGGCGTCCGCAGCGAGCACCCCTTCGGCCCGCAGGAGAACCACCGCTGCGTGTTCGAGTGGGTCTACTTCGCCCGCCCGGATTCGAGCATCGACGGCCGCTCGGTCTACCGGGCCCGCGAGCGTATGGGGCGCCGCCTGGCGGTCGAGCACGCCGTCCCCGCCGACGTGGTCATCCCGGTCCCCGATTCGGGCGTGGCCGCCGCCATCGGCTACGCGCGCGAGAGCAACATCCCCTACGACCAGGGCCTCATGCGCTCGCACTACATGGGGCGCACGTTCATCGAGCCGTCGCAGCAGATCCGCCACTTCGGGGTGAAGCTGAAGCTGTCGCCGGTGCGCGAGGTGCTGGCCGGCAAGCGGGTGGTGGTCGTCGACGACTCGATCGTGCGCGGCACGACGTCGCGCAAGATCGTCGGCATGATCCGGGGCGCCGGCGCGCGCGAGGTCCACCTGCGCATCAGCTCGCCGCCGACCGTCGGTCCCTGCCGCTACGGGATCGACACCCCGACCGCCGAGGAGCTGATCGCCTCGGCCCACTCGATCGAGGACATCCGCGCCTACGTCGGCGCCGATTCGCTTGGGTATCTGTCGCTGGAGGGGCTCTACAAGTCGGTGAACGGGACGGGCGACGGGGGCAAGACCGGGTTCTGCGACGCCTGCTTCTCCAACGCCTACCCGATCAACATCCAGCAGCCGAGCCGCCTGCGGCAGCTGCGGCTGATCACCGGATAGGCGCGCCGCCATGGCGACGATCGCCGACACGGTCGAGGTCGTCGATGGGCCGCTGCCCGACGCGGCCGCGCTGGACGCCCGGCTGGACGAGCTCCGGCGCCGGTTCCCGCGCGCGATCCTCGATCGCTACCTGGCGGCGATGCCCACGATCGGCGCGCGGGTCATGCTCGCGGCCGGCGCGGCCGTCGTCGGCGACGTGACGCTGGCCGAGGACGTGTCGGTCTGGTACGGCTGCGCGCTGCGCGGCGACATGGCGCCGATCCGGGTGGGGGCGCGCACCAACGTCCAGGACGGCACCGTCCTGCACGTGGCCGACGACAGCCCCTGCGTGATCGGCGCCGACGTGATCGTCGGCCACCGCGCCGTCATCCACGCCTGCCGCGTCGAGGACGCCTGCCTCATCGGCATGCAGGCGACGATCCTCGACGACGCCGTGATCGGCGCCGGCTCGGTCGTCGGCGCCGGCGCCGTCGTGACCCAGCGCATGGTCATCCCGCCGCGCAGCCTGGTCCTGGGCGTCCCCGGCAAGGTCGTGAAGACCCTGACCGAGAAGGAAGAGGCCTTCCACCGCGCCCACGCCGGCAAGTACGTCCGCCTGAAGGAGAACTACCTCCGCGACGCCCTCCGCGGAGGCTGACGCGCTAGAACCAGCGCATGGCCTCCGACGAGGACGACGCGACCATCCTCAGACGGTACGGGATCGAGCCCGACCCCGTCATCGAGGCGTACAAGAAGGACGTCGACCGCACACTGCTGATCGGAAACCTGAAGCGTACACCCGAAGAGCGGCTCGACAACCTGGCGGCACTCCTGGCCTTCGCCATCGAGCTCCGGCGTGCCGGGCGTGAGGCGTTCGGGCCGAAACCGGACTGAACGGTGTCAAACGCGCCGCGGGCCGACCCAAGGATCTGGAGGCTATCGCCGAGCTGGAGACGCTTTTGGCGGAGCGCGATCGCCGGGCGCCATCCAAGGCGTGAATTTCGGGGCGGGTCGTGTAGACTCCGCCGCCATGGAAATCGGTCCCCTGCGAGAGCGCGCGTCGAAGCTGCAGAGTCGGCTTGCGGTTCTCCGGGGGCATCTTTGACATCGACGGCAAAAAGCAACGCATAGCGGAGCTGGACGAGCAGACCGGCTCCGCCGACTTCTGGAACGCCGCCGACAAGGCGCAGGTCGTCCTGCGCGAGCAGGCGCGCCTCAAATCGACGGTCGACAGCTTCGAAGGCCAGCTCAAGGCGCTGGAGGACGCGGGCGTCCTCATCGATCTGGCCGACGAGGCCAAGGACGAGGCGACGGCGGTCGAGGCGGGCGCCACCCTCGGCACGGTCGAGGAGGCCGTCGCCAAGATCGAGTTCGCGCGCATGCTGTCGGGCCCCTACGACCGGCAGGGGGCGCTGGTGAGCGTCAACGCGGGCGCTGGCGGCACGGAGAGCCAGGACTGGGCCGAGATGCTGCTCCGGATGTACTCGCGCTGGGCCGAGCGCAAGGGGTTCAAGCTCGAAGAGCTCGACCGGCAGCCGGGTGACGAGGCGGGCATCAAGAGCGCGACCATCGGCGTGGAGGGCGAGTGGGCTTACGGCTGGTTGCGCGCGGAGGCGGGCGTGCACCGGCTGGTGCGGATCTCGCCCTACGACGCGCAGGCGCGCCGGCACACCTCGTTCGCCAGCGTCTTCATCTACCCGGACATCGACGAGACGATCAAGGTCGAGATCGACGAGAAGGATCTGCGCATCGACGTCATGCGCTCGGGCGGCGCCGGCGGCCAGCACGTCAACAAGACCGAGTCGGCCGTCCGCATCACGCACATCCCGACCGGCATCGCGGTCCACTCGGACGGCGAGCGCTCGCAGCACAAGAACCGGTCGACCGCCATGCGCATCCTGCGCTCCAAGCTGTTCGAGGTGGAGCAGAAGAAGCAGGAAGAGAAGATGGGGAACATCCACGCCCAGAAGAAGGCGATCGAGTGGGGGAGCCAGATCCGCTCCTACGTGCTCGCCCCCTACCGGCAGGTGACCGACCACCGGACGGGCCTGAAGGTCGGCAACGTCGACGCCGTCCTGGACGGCGATCTCGATCAGTTCATGGTCGCGACCCTCCTGGAATTGGCGGGAGATCCGACCGCACAAAATGGTGGTGGCCGATCCGTTACCAAAGACGACGAAGACGACATGTAGGGCGTCACCGGATCGCCACAATTCACACATCTGTGGATTAATCTGAAGGACCGATTGAATTTCGCGGCGTTAGCGCCGCAGCTGTTGTTGATATCCCGTGGAGAGAGATGGCTGACGAACGTGAGCTGATCGAGGAGCGCGAGAAGAAGGCGGCGGAGATCCGGGCGCTCGGTGCCAATCCGTACGCCAACGGCTTCATCCCGACCCACACCGCGGCCGAGATCGCCGCCCGCTTCGCCGGCGCCACGCCGCCGGCGTCGGAGCCGGGCGAAAAGGGGGCGCCGCCCCAGACCCTGACGGACGACGACTTCGCGGTCGCCGGGCGTGTCGTGGCCTACCGCGGGTTCGGCAAGGCGGCGTTCGCCAAGCTGCTCGATCGCACCGGCGAGATCCAGGTCTGGATCCGGAAGGACCTGATCGGCGACGCCGCGTTCGAGATCTGGAAGCGGGTGGAGCGCGGCGACTTCATCGGCGTGGTGGGCAGCCCGACGATCACGCAGCCGAAGAACGGCGCGGGCGAGCTGACCATCGTCGCCGAGAGCGTGCACCTGCTGACCAAGGCCACCCGCTCGTTGCCCGAGAAGTGGCACGGCCTGTCCGACGTCGAGGTCCGCTATCGCCAGCGCTACGTCGACCTGGTGGTGAACCCCGACGTGCGCGAGGTGTTCAGGAAGCGCACCGCCATCGTGCGCTCGGTCCGCGCCTTTCTCGACGCGCGCGGGTTCCTGGAGGTCGAGACGCCGATGATGCACTCGATCCTGGGCGGGGCGGCGGCGCGGCCGTTCGCGACCCACCACAACGCGCTCGATCTCGATCTCTACATGCGGATCGCGCCCGAGCTCTATCTCAAGCGGCTGGTGGTGGGCAGCTTCGAGCGGGTCTACGAGATCGGCCGCAACTTTCGCAACGAGGGGCTGTCGCGCCAGCACAACCCCGAGTTCACGATGCTGGAGTTCTATCAGGCCTACGCCACCTATCAGGACCTGATGGTCCTGACCGAGACGCTGTTCCGCGAGCTGGCGCGTGAGATCGCTGGCGGTGAAGAAATCACGTATCAGGGGCAGAAGGTCAGCTTCGCCGGCGACTGGCCGCGCATCCCGATGAAGGAGGCCATCGTCGAGGCCTCGCGCCGGGGGTTGTTGCCGGCGGGGCTCGAGCGCCCGGTGCTGGACGACGGCGCGGCGCTGTCGGCCTGGCTGGCCGCTCACGGGCTCGCCGACGGGAAGGACGAGCTGGGGGCCGTGCTGCGCAAGTCCGAGTCGCACGGCGAGCGGGTCGGCGCGTTGTTCGACTACGCCGGCGAGAAGGCCCTGCCCGCCGACCGCCCGGCCTTCGTCACCGAGTACCCGGCCGAGACCTCGCCGCTGTCGCGCCGGAACGACGCGGATCCGTCGCGCGTCGATCGGTTCGAGCTGTTCATCGTCGGTCGCGAGCACGCCAACGCCTTCTCCGAGCTGAACGATCCGGCCGATCAGCGGGCCCGCTTCGCCGCCCAGGTCGCGGCCAAGGAGCACGGCCGCGACGAGACGATGGATTACGACGAGGACTACTGCCGGGCGCTGGAGTACGGACTGCCGCCGACGGCGGGCGAGGGGATCGGCATCGACCGGCTGGCGATGCTGCTCACCGACCAGCCGTCGATCCGGGACGTCATCCTGTTCCCACTGCTGCGCCCCGATCGAGGGTAGCGTCGCCGCCGATGCTGGCCCCCGGGTTCGAGTGGTTCGTCGCCTGGCGCCACCTGCGCGATCCCGAGCGCCGGTCGCGCAAGACGCTGGTGGTCGGCCTGGGCGCGCTGCTGCTGGGCGGGCTCTGCTTCCTGGTGGCCGCCCTGCTCCCCCACCTCTTCGGGGTGCACGCCCGCGCGCCCGGCGAGTGGATGGAGGTCCACCCGCTGGTCGCCGTCGAGCGGCTGCGGACCGCCGGCATGATCGCGGTCGGCGTCGGCCTGCTGCTCTCCCTGCTGGGCGCGCTGTTCGCCAACTTCACGGTGTTCACGGCGGTGTCGATCTTCGGCGTGTTTCTGGGAACCGGCGCGCCGATCATCGCGCTCTCCGTCATGTCGGGGTTCGAGGCCGACCTGAAAGGGAAGATCCGCGCCACCAAGGCCGACGTGGTGATCGAGACCAGCGATCAGCGGCCGTTCACCGACTGGGAGGAGGTCGACCGCAAGATCGCCGGCGTTCCGCAGATCGTCGGGTCGATGCCCTACATCGAGGCCGAGGTGATCATCAAGCACGCCACCAACCCCGCGGGGATGGGGATCGTGCTGCGCGGGATCGATCCCGCGCGGGCCCCGAACGTCCTCGGCCTCGAACGGACGATGCAGGAGGGGAAGATCGCCTACCTGCAGCACCCCGCGGAGATCCCGACGGACGACGCGGAGGTGATCCGCGATCTCCCCGGTGGCGAGCCCGACACCGCCAGCCCCATCTTCCCGCCGCCGCCTCCCGAGAAGTCGGCCGAGAAGCAGGCCGAGAAGCAGGCCGCGAAACAGGCCGCGAAGAAGGCAGGGAAACAGGCCGAGAAGCAGGCCCAGAAAGCCGCCGCGAAGAAGCCGCCGCCACCGCCGGCCCGGCCGACGCTGCCGGGGATCCTGCTGGGCGACGAGCTGTACCAGCACACGCTGCGGGTGTTCGTGGGCAGCGACGTCGACATCGCCTGTCCGACGTGCGGCGTCGGTCCGCTGGGGCCGATGCCGAAGCTGAAGCCCTTCCGCGTGGCCGGCCACTTCTACACCGGCATGTACGAGTTCGACTCGAAGCTGGCCTACGTCGCGCTGGCCGACGCGCAGAAGTTCCTGGGGATGCCGGGCGAGGTCACCGGGATCGAGATCCGCACCACCACCCCCGACGCCGCGCGCGCCGTCGCCGACGAGCTGGCCCGCCGCCTCGGGCCCACGTACGAGGTCCGCTCCTGGGAGGAGCTGAACCGCGGCCTGTTCACGGCGCTGAAGCTGGAGAAGGTGGCGATGTTCGTGGTGCTGACCTTCATCGCCCTGGTGGCCTCGTTCTCGATCGTCTCGAACCTGATCATGCTGGTCACCGAGAAGGCCCGCGAGGTGGCGATCCTGAAGTCGATGGGCGCGCGCGACGGCGCCATCCTGCGCGTCTTCTTCGCCGAGGGGCTCTACATCGGCCTGCTGGGACTGGCGCTGGGGCTGGTGCTGGGGATCGGCGGCTGCCTGCTGCTCTCGCACTACGGCCTGCCGCTCGACCCCGACGTTTACTACATTCAGAAGCTGCCGGTCGTGATGCGCGTCAGCGAGATCGCCGCCGTCAACCTGGCCGCCCTGGCCCTCTGCTGCCTGGCCACGCTCTACCCGGCCATGCTGGCCTCCCGCATGCGCCCGGTCGATGGTCTCCGATACGAATGAAAGGGGAACCCTGAACAGGGTTCTCCAACCCTCCCCCGACGCGACAGGGCGCACGATCCGGGCTCACCAGGCAACCCTCTGCCAAGTGTGCGGAGTCCCAGCAAATAAGGCCAATGGCGTCGTTGACACCCGCTGGGGCGCCGACTAATTTGGCGCACCCCATGACGACGCCCATGCTCCGACCCGCGTTCGAAGGGGACGCGCGCGGCGGGGCGCGGGTCTCCGTGCGCGGGCTCTCGAAGTCGTTCGAGCACGGCGGCCGCCTGATCGAGGTTCTGCGCGGGCTGGACTTCGACCTGGGGTCGGGCGAGATGGCGTCCGTGGTCGGCGCCTCGGGCGTCGGCAAGTCGACCCTGCTCCAGGTTCTGGGGACGCTGGACGCCCCGACCGCGGGGACGATCACGTTCGACGGCGTGGACGTCACCTCGATGGGGCCGGCCCGCCTGGCGGAGTTCCGGAACCGTGAGATCGGCTTCGTGTTCCAGTTCCACCATCTGCTGCCGGAGTTCACCGCGCTGGAGAACACGATGATGCCGGGGCTGATCCTGCGGCAGCCGCGCAAGCTGTGCGCGGAGCGGGCGGCGGCCATGCTGGTCCGGATCGGCCTCGGCGAGCGGCTGTCGCACCGCCCGGGCGAGCTGTCGGGTGGTGAGCAGCAGCGGGTGGCGCTGGCGCGCGCGCTGCTGCTGCGGCCGCGCCTGCTGCTGGCCGACGAGCCGACCGGGAACCTGGACACCAAGACCGGCCGCGAGATTCACGACCTGTTCTTCGAGCTCAATCAGGAGCTGGGGACGACGATCCTGATCGTCACGCACAACGACGAGCTGGCGGCCAAGACGCCGCGCCGCCTCCGCATGGCCGACGGCCTGATCGTCGAGCGGGAGTAGGCGGCCCGTGCTGACCCTCCGCCGCCTGGCCGTCACCGTCGCGGTGCTCTTCGGGGCCTTCGCCGCGGTCGCGCGCGCGGCCGACAATTCGCCTGGCGCCGCCGGCGGCGAGGAGAGGTCGGCCGAGGAGAAGCCCGCCGCGCCGCAGCCGAACCTGAAGGTCCTCAAGATCTCGTTCCGCGGCAACCGCAAGGTCGAGGACGACGCCATCAAGGTGAACCTGAAGACCATGCCCGGCGTCACCCTGACGCAGGAGATGGTCCGCGACGACGTCCGGACCATCTGGAAGATGGGCTACTTCGAGGACGTTCAGGTCGAGGTCAGCGAAGGGAAGATCAACGGCCACACGGGCAGCATCGTCACCTTCGTCCTCAAAGAAAAGCCGGCCATCAACAAGATCTACGTGGCCGGGAACGACGAGGTCTCGCTGTCGAAGATCAACGAGGTCCTCGACATCAAGAAGGACCAGATCCTCGACCTGTCGAAGATCAAGAAGAACGTCGAGAAGATCAAGGACGCCTACGTCGAGAAGGGCTTCTACATGGCGGAGGTCTCGTACGAGATCAAGCGCGACACCGCCTCCACCGTCGACGTCTGGTTCCACATCCGCGAGAACAGCAAGGTCGAAGTCCGGCGCGTCAACTTCGTCGGCAACAAGGCGATCAGCGACGAGGAGCTGCGCGGGGTCATCTCCACGCAGGAGGGGAACATCTTGTCGCCCCTCACCTCGGCCGGCACCTACCGCGAGGACGTCTTTCAGCGCGACCTGCTCCTCATTCAGGCGCACTACTGGGATCACGGCTACGTCCAGGTGAAGGTGGGCAACCCGCTGGTCGAGCTGTCGCCCGACAAGCAGTCGATGTACATCACGATCAGCATCGACGAAGGCCCGCAGTACCGCCTCGGGAAGATCGACGTGACGGGCGATCTGCTGATGCCGAAGGAGTTCTTCCTGTCGCGCGTGTCGGTGAAGACCGGCGAGATCTTCAACCGCTCGAAGCTGTCGGACGACCTGCAGAAGCTGACCGACTACTACAAGGATCGCGGCTACGCCTACGTCAACGCCTCGCCCAGCACGCCGGTGAACGAGAAGGCCCGCACCGTCGACGTCTTCTTCGAGATCCAGCGGGGCGATCTGGTCTCCATCCATCGCATCAACATACGCGGCAACACCAAGACCCGCGACAAGGTCATCCGCCGCGAGCTGCGCCTGGCCGAGGGGGACACGTTCAACCAGACGCTGCTCGACTACTCGAAGAAGCGCGTCAACGCGCTGGGGTACTTCGAGAAGGTCGACATGTCGACCAAGCGCGCCGCCGCCGACGACCAGATGGACGTCAACTTCGAGGTCACCGAGCGGCCGACGGGCACGTTCCAGATCGGCGCCGGGTTCTCGTCGGTGGAGAACCTGATCGCGCAGGCCCAGATCTCGCAAAACAACCTGTTCGGGCGCGGCCAGCTGCTGACGTTGCAGGCGCAGGTCTCCAGCCTCCGCCAGCTGTTCCTGCTGTCGTTCCAGGACCTCTACTTCCTGGACACCAACTGGACGTTCGGCTTCAACCTCTATCACCAGGAGCAGTTCCTCTACTCGTTCATCCGCTCGGCCACCGGCGGCAGCCTCACCTGGGGCTACCTGCTGGCCGAGGACCTGCGCCTGCTGCTGACGTACAAGCTGGAAGAGGTCGGCATCGGCACCAGCTCGTTCGGGTTCGGCGGCGCGCTGTTCGGGACGCCCACCATCGGCGTCCCGATCACGACCACCGGCATCGCCAACCTGTTTCGCTCAGGCCTCACGTCGTCGCTGCGCGGCACGCTGTCGTACGACTCGCGCAACGACCGCATGTTCCCCAGCCGCGGCTGGTACAACACCATCAGCGCCGAGATCGCCGACCCGGACGTGACGTTCTCCGAGAACACCTTCACGCGCTACGAGGCGACCAGCCGCTTCTTCTATCCGCTCTGGGGGCCGTTCATCTTCCGCGCCAAGCTGGAAGGCGACCTGATCGTCAGCCGCGATCCGCGCGGCGTGCCGATCTTCGAGCGCTACTTCACGGGCGGCATCTACAGCATCCGCGGGTTCGCGCCGCTGTCGCTGGGGCCGAACATCCGGTCGCTCTCCACGCAGGCGCCCGACGCCACGCTGAACACGTTCCTGGTCGGCGGCAACGTCCAGGTGGTCGCCAATGCCGAGATCGAGTTCCCGATCTTCGACAAGGTCGGCATCCGCGGGGTCGTGTTCGCCGACGCCGGCAACGCCTTCAACCTCGAAGACCAGTACTGCAAGCTGAAGCCGTTCGACGTGCCGAACAGCAAGGATCCCTGCCTCGGCCCGCAGCACCTGGACGCCTACCGCGCCAGCTGGGGCTTCGGCTTCCGTTGGTTCTCGCCCATCGGTCCGCTGCGCTTCGAGTGGGGCATCCCGTTCTGGACCCTCCCCGGCGAGCAACCGATCGTCTTCGAATTCACCATTGGGAATTTCTTCTAAAGTTTCTTTTTCTCCAGATGTGTTAAGCAACCGGGCGTGAAGGAGACAAAAATGTTACGGGCATCACGGTACTTGGTTCTGGCGGCGCTCTTGCTCGGCACCTCGTCGGCCTTCGCCGAGGAGATGAAGGTCGGTTTCGTCGACATGCAGCGCGCGTTGAACGAGACCGACGACGGCAAGAAGGCCAAGGCGGCGCTGAAGAAGGTGTTCGACCAGAAGCAGAAAGAGCTGGACGAGCAGCAAGCTGCGCTCAAGAAGGACATCGAGGACCTCGACAAGAAGCGGACCCTGTTGCCGCCCGATCAGGTGCGCGACAAGGAGGCCGAGCTGCAGCAGCGGATGCAGAAGGTCCAGCAGACCTACCTCCGCCACCAGCAGGACCTGTCGAGCAAGGAGCAGGAGGCGACCTCCAAGATCTACGAGCGGATGAACAAGATCATCCAGAAGATCGCCGCCACCGAGAACTTCACCATGATCGTCGACAAATCGGCGCTGGTGTTCGCCAAGCCGCACCTCGACATGACGAACGAGCTCATTCGCCGCTACAACGCGGGCGAGGGGGGCGACTCCAAGACGGCCACGGCGCCGGCGAAGAAGTAGGCGGCGTGCTCGACATCCGCGCGATCGAGCGGATCCTCCCGCATCGCTACCCGTTCCTGCTCGTCGATCGCGTCGACGAGCTCGGGGGCGATCGGATCGTGGCGCGCAAGCTGGTCTCTCGCAACGAGCCGCACTTCAACGGCCACTTCCCGGGGCACCCGGTGATGCCCGGCGTCCTCATCATCGAGGCGCTGGCGCAGGCCGGCGCGTTGCTGGCCGCCGAGACGGTGGGGTTCGACCCCGCGACCCAGGTCATCTACTTCATGGCCATCGACAAGGCGCGGTTCCGCAAGCCGGTGATTCCCGGCGACCTGCTCATGCTGGAGGTCGTGCCGCTGCGCAAGGGCGGGGCGATCTGGAAGATGCGCGGCGAGGCCAAGGTCGACGGGACCGTCGTCGCCGAGGCGGAGCTGCTGGCCTCGATCCAGCCGCGCGACGCCGGCAAATCCGCCCAGGGCTGACGCGGGCAGGCCGTGCGCCGGAGCTGGCTGGTCGCGATCGCGTTCGGCCTCGGCGGCTGCCACCGCGGGGGGCTGCCGCCACGGCCGGACGGCGCCGCGGTGGTGATCGCGCCCGAGACCACCGACGACGGGCTCTCCACCACGCAGGAGATCGAGCCCAACGACACCGTCGCCACCGCGCAGCGGCTGCCGGTCACGCCGGCGGCGCCGCTGGCGGTCACCGGTGACCTGACCGCGCGCGCGCCGTCGACCAAGCGCGACGTCGACCTGTTTCGGATCGATCTCCCGGCGCCGGACGGCGGCCTTCCCGACGCGCGGCCGGCCGATGCGGCCGTCGCCTCGCCGCCGGCCCTCATCCTGCGCGCCGATCTCCGCCCGGCGGCCGGGCTGGCGGTGGCGCTGGACGCGCTCGACGGCGCCGGCCACCCGATCGCCACCGCGGCCGGTCAGCCGGGTGAGGCGATCGCCCTCCCCAACCTGGCCGCGCGGTCCGGCGCCATCACGCTGCGCGTGCGGGCGGCTGCGACCGAAGGCGGGGCGCCGCCGCCGGCCACCAGCTATCGGCTGGCGGTCCGCCTGGTGCCGTTCGACGTGGGCGCCGAGATCGAGCCGAACGGGGACATGGCCCACGCGACCGACCTGGCGCTGGGCGGCGAGGCGGTCGGCTACCTCGGCTGGCGGCACGACCAGGACTGGTACCGGTTGTCGACGGCCGGCAGCGCCGACGGCAGCGTGCTCCTGGCCGACCTCGATCCAGTGGCCGAGGTCAGCGCCACGCTGCAGCTCTACGGCGCCGACGGGCACAAGCTGACGGAGACGCGCGGGCGCAAGGGCGAGCGGGTGGTCCTGCGGAACGTGCGCCTGCCGTCGGGCGACGCGCCGCCGGTCCTGTACCTGGTGGTCCGGGCCGACGCCGGCTTCAACACCGACGCGCGCTACAACCTGCGTCCGCGCGCCGAGCTTCCGAAAGCCGGAACGGAGGCGGAGCCCAACGACGACGCCGCCCACGCCCAGTCCGTCACCGACGGGACGGTGGTCGGCTACCTCACGCGCGGCGACGTGGACGTCTTCCGCTACACGACGGACGGGATGGCCCGACTGGATGTCGACGTCGAGCCGCCCGAGCGAGCCGGCGTGCGGGTGGAGGTCCTGCGCGAGGACGGCGCGCTGCTGGCGCGGGCCGACAGCAACCGCCGCGCACCGGCGCGGATCGCCGGCCAGGCGATCCCGGGCGGCCCGGTGCTGATCCGCGTGTCGCCCTCGCGCGGCGCGATCAACGCCGACGAGCCCTACCGGATGACGCTCTCCAGCCACCCCGATGTTCCCGGCGCGCCGGTCGAGCCGGCGCCGAAGGCGGAATGAAGCGGGCGGTCGCGCTGCTCGCCGTGCTCGCGGCGGGCGGGTGCGCGCACCGGGTGGACGAGCCGGGCGCGGTGCTGGGGTCGTTCGGGTCGGCGGTCAGCCGGGGCGATCTGCACGCCGCTTACCGGTTGACCTCCGATGCCTACCAGCGTCGGGTCCCGTTCGAGACGTTCGCGGCTGGTTTCGCAGCAGAGGGGGGCGATCCGGTCGCGCTTGGCCGGCGGCTGAGCACCGAGGCGTCCAAGGTCGCGCCGCGCGTGGAGGTCGAGCTGGCGCTGGGCGAGCGGGTGCCGCTGGTGCTGGAGGCCGGCGGCTGGCGCATCGACGGGCCGGTCTTCGAGGCCTGGGGGCAGGGGACGCCGCGCGTCGCGCTGCGGACGTTCGTGCGCGCCGTCGACGAGCGCCGTTATGACGTGCTGCTCCGGTTGGTTCCCGATCGGTATCGCACGAGCCTGTCGCCCGAGCGCCTGCGGGCGTTCTGGGAGGGCGACGGCCGGGACGAGCACCGGGCGTTGCTGGAGCGCATCCGCGCCGCGATCGGCGGTTCGCTGGTCGAGTCGGCCACCGAAGCCCGCCTGGCGGTTCCGCCGGATCGCGCGGTGCGTCTGGTCCGAGAAGCCGGACGCTGGAAGATCGAGGATCCCGATGAATACTGATTTGGTGGCAGTCAGAAGGGCATCCTGTAAACCTCCGAGAACCGGGACGTTTTGGTGCGCTCACGTTTGCGAGCCAAATTGCCGAACTTGACTAACAGGAAGAGATATTGCAGGCATTTAGCTAGAGGTTCTCGTCGCCGTGCTCGAACCTTGGATCATTGAACAGATCCGTCGCCGCGAGGAAGAGGAACGTCGGCGCCAAGAGCGACCGCGGTTGGAGATACCCTCGCGTGACGAGCGGCACCGGCCCGAGCCCGAGGAAGATCCCGACCGCGAAGAAGACGACCGCGACGTTCCGCAGCGCGGCATCGTGATCATCGAGATGTAGCCGCGGCGTCCCGCTTTCTGGACGAGGTAGGGGCGAGGCGCTACACAGGGAACATGGATAAGGCGCGGGCGGCGTTCGGGGGGCGGCAGGCCGAGCTCGCAGCCCTGGACGAGGCGTTCGGGCGCGCCGTCCGGTTCAGTGTCCCGCAGACCGTCACGATCGTCGGCGCGGGGAGCAGCGGAAAGAGCCGACTCCTGGACGGCTGGCTGGCCGCCGGCGCGCCGGCCGAGGCGCGGATCGTGCGCGCCGCCATCGGGATTGACGGCGCGTCGCCGCTGGCGCGCGCGGTGGTCGAGGCGCCCCCGCGCGGCGCGCTGATCGCCCACCTGCTGCGGGTGCGGCTCCGCCTGGCGGAGCTGGGTCCCGACGAGGCGCAGCTTCGCTTTCGCAACGAGCTGGAGGTGGTCTTCGGCGATCGGCGCGTGTCCGAGCTGGCCATGCTGCTGGGGCGCTACCTGGGTTTCGAGCGGCCGGAGAGCCCGCTGGGGAGCGCGCTGGCGGCGCGGCCGGAGCAGGAGGCCGAGCTGGCGCGCGCGGTCCTGGCCCGCTTCTTCGAGCACGACGCCGCGACGCGGCCGCTGAGTCTCGTCGGCGAAGACCTGCAGGACGCCGACGATGACTCGCTCGTCGAGCTGGAACGGCTGTCGGGGGAGCTCACGGACGCCCGCGTGCTGATCATCGCCACCGCGCGTCCCGATCTGCTGGTGCGGTGTCCGGGCTGGGGGCACGGGGCGGGCAACCACGTCCGGATCGATCTGCAGCCGCCGGGGCCGGCGGAGGCGCCCGGCGCGACGCAGCTGGGTGAGGCGGCGGCGCACGCCCGCATCACCGCGCTGACGCCCGCCGAGCGCGACGTGCTGGCGCGCGGCGCGGTGTTCGGCGATCGCTTCTGGACCGGCGGCGTCGTCGCGCTGGGCCGGCTCGCCGCGGCGCCCCCCGACGAGGCGGCCGTGTTCGCTCCGGATCCGACCATCACCGAGATCCAGCAGATGCTGGAGAGCCTGGACGCGCGCGGGTTCGTCGAGCGGGTCGAGGTCTCGCCCATCCCCGAGGAGATCGCCTGGGCGTTTCGCCAAACGGTGGAGCGCCGCCTGCTGGAGGCCGACGTCTCGCCGGAGCTGATGCGACAGCGAAAGGCCTTCGCGGCGCAGTGGCTCGAGACCCGCGGCGGCGACGAGGCCGAGAAGGAGAGGCGGCTGGAGGCGCTGGCGCAGCTCTACGAGCAAGCGGGGGACGTCCGCCGGGCGGCCTACTGCTTCGTGACCGCCGCGGGGCGGGCGCGCGACCACCTGCGGCTCGATCAGGCGCACGCGCTCTACCTGGCGGGGCTGCGGCTGCTCGACATCGACGACGCGGTCGCCAAGATGGACGCGCTCTATGCGGCGGGCGACGTCGCGGCCCGCCTCGGTCGCACGCGCGAGGCGGTCGGTCTTTTCCAGGACATGTTGCGGCTCGCCTGGCGGATGGACATGCCGGCCAAGGGGGGCGCGGCTCACGGCCGGATCGGGCGGCTGTGCAGCACGCTGGGGGAGAACGCGCGGGCGCGCGCCCACCTGGAGCTGGCGCGAAAGCTGTTCGAGGTGGCGGGCGACTGGCCGGGGGTGGCCGCCGCGCTGGACGACGTCGGGCGCGTGCACTTCCTGATGGGCGACCC
>CAZTZM010000154.1:0-8643 GCA_964618005.1 uncultured Myxococcales bacterium | reverse complement strand
CCCCCCCCCCCCCCCCCGTTTGCGCCTACCAGACCCGCGGGGGGGGGGCCCCCCCCGGGCCCCCCCCCCCCCCGCCGCTGGTTCAGAACGCGACGCCCATCTGGCCGCCGACGTTCCACGTGTTGAATGTGGCTCCGTTCGGGAGGTTGTTGAAGTAGGTCGGGGTCCACGAGGCGCGGGCGTCGATCATGAACGCCTTGTACTCGTAGGCCAGACCACCGCCCACCGGCACGGTCATGATGTCGTCCGACCGGGCGAAGTCCGACAGCCCGGCGTTGAAGTTGGTCACCTGGTAGTGATCCCAACCGACGCCGCCGAAGCCGTAAGGCTCGATCATGTGGTTCCCGAAGATGATCGGGATGTTCAAGCGCAAGGCGCCTTGCACGCCGTTCGACACCAGCCGCTGGTCACCGGTGGTCACCCCCAGCGGGGTGATGCCGCGGGCCGACCCGACATAGGCCGCCTCGAAACCGATGATCGAACGCGTACCGGCCACCGCACGAACGCTCCAGTCACCGCCCTGCCCGGTGGCATCGCGGAGCGTGGGGTTCGTGAACTGCTGATAGCCACCGCCCAGCAGCACCGCGAGCCCGAACGGGATCCCGTAGTGCTCGTGCGCGCCGGCCTCGGTGTCGCGGTTGGTCTCACCCGTCGAGTAGGTCGGCGCCGGGATCGGCGCGGCCTCCGGCGGCGGCGTCACCGGCTCCACCGGTGGCGGCGGTGTTTCCACCACGGCCGGCGGCGGGGTCGCCTCCTCCGCGGCGGCCGTCTTGGTGGCGGCCGGCGGCTCACACGACTGGAACGTCACGGTGCGCCCGTCGGCCGGCAGGTGGTCGGTGTCCTCCTCACCCCGGCCGACCGTCGTCAGGCGCGAGCCGTCGATACCTTGCGCGACCAGGTAGGCCTTGACCGCCTCCGCGCGCTGTTCGCTGAGCTGCAGGTTGGCCTGCGCGCTGCCGGTCGGGTCAGTGAAGCCGGAGAGCTTCAACGTCCGTCCGTCCTTGGCCTTCAACCACGTGCCGATGCCGTCCAGCGCCCCTTTCGCGTTCTGATCCAGCTCGGCCGATCCCTCCTTGAACGACACGGTCATCCCGGCGTTCTTGCAAGTCGGCGTCGACGCGCCCGATTGTGGGTTCGCGCTCGTGCTCGAGTCCGTGCTCGAGGGCGAGGCAGCGCCCGCGGCTTGATCGCTGGTCGCGCCCGGCGCCATGTCCTCGGCGCGCACGGCTTGCGCACCCCAGAGCAGCGCCAGCGCCCCCATCATCCAACCCCCTGCTTTCACTCTCATGGTTCTGCCTCCTTGATCCGGAATCTGGCCTCGGATCTCGGAAGCGGGTGGCGAATACGGAAAACCCGTAGGCGCTCATCAGCGGAACCCGGGTCAATCAGGAGCCCTCGCGGGCGTAAGCCGTCGGCGGATTTTCACGGACGTGCTCGACGGCGACCTCATCGGCTGAAGATGACGTTCCAGTCGTGCTTCATGCTGACGACGTTCCAGTCGTGCGCCTGCGCCGCCGCCAGCGAGGCGCCGTTCTTCTCGTCGTAGGCGAACTCACGAACGGGATCGTCGTGATGGATCATCAGCTCGAGCGAAGGGCGCGCGCCGGCGCCCGCGTACTCGAGCATCTCGATGTCGCCGCCCGAGCGGACGTTGCCGGCGGCCAGCAGCGGGCGGAGGCCGATCTCCGCGTCGATGTTGAGCACCTTGCCCCCCTTGTCGTTGACGCTGGCGACCTTGGCGGTGCGCCAGATGACCAGGCGCCCGCCCTTCTGGTCGAGCTGCTTGTCGATCCGGCTGCCGATCACCTGCTGCGGCGGGATGCCGTACATCTGCTGCGACACGATCCGCATGAAGTCGGCGCCGCCGCCCGAGCAGATGAAGTTTTGAAAGCCGTTGGCGCGCAGGAAGTTGAGCAGCTCGACCATCGGGCGGTAGGCCAGGGCGGTGTAGGGGGCCTTGAGCGTCGGGTGCTGGGCGTGCTGGAAGAACAGCCGGGCCTCCGTGTCGAACTCTTCCTGGGTCATGTTGGCCGCGGTGATCGCCAGCAGCTCCTCGATGGCCGTCTGGCCCGCGGTCGTGAAATAGCCGAGGTCGCCGGTCAAGGCCGCCTTGATCGCCGGCTGGGTGGCCAGCGACGGATCGCGATCCACCTTGGCCCTGACCTTGCCGATGGTGAACGCCGCCTGGACCACCGGCACCTCCGGCCACAGCGTCCCGTCGTTGTCGAAGGTGGCGATCCGCTCGGCGGCGGGCACGAAGCCGGGGCCGCCCGGCGTCGACACCCGCGCCACGAAGGCCAGGATGGCGTCCTTGTTCGCGCCTTCGTTCCAGGATGGCAGCGGATCGACCGGCGCCGCCGCGATCACGCGGGCGGCACACCCGGCCAGCGCCAGGACGAAGAGCGTCAGCGCCTGCAAGAACAGCAAGCGGGGAGGACGTCGCATGGCCGTCAGAGCTTTCCCGCCGGCGTCGCGCCGGCGATCGCGCCGCGCTGGGGCGAGGCAGGGGTGTTGTCGGCGCCGGTGCGCGGCGTACGCGAGGCGGAGGCCGTGGCGAACAGACTACCACCCAGACGCTGGACGATCGACGCCAGCGCCCGCCGGCCGCGGACGCTGTTCCCGGCGGCGTCGAGCGGCGGCGAGAACGAGGCGACGGCGAAGCGGCCTGGCACCTTCTCGGCGCCGGCGGTGTCGATGGCGCGCGCCGCCGCAAACGGGCCGCCCATCGCGACGATTGGAAAGTCATGGCGCGAGTCGCCGATCTCCTCGTCGGGACGAAAAGCTGAGCCCCCGCTCATCCGGGGCCATGCCCGGACATCGGGTTTCCGGGTTCGCTTTACCACCCGTTGGATGAGAACGGGGGACGGCGCCCGTTTCTTTGGCCGCCATCGGTTGGTGAACCGGACCCGGTCGTTAGCTTGCGGTCGAGGAGCCACTGTCATGATGAAAACCACATCGCGTATCAATCGTTCGGCCGCCCTCTGTTGCGGGCTTGGCCTGGCCTTCGTTGCGGCAGCCGGTTGCGACGGCACAACGACGGCCACGTACGCCTATGACGACCCATACCTGTACGCCTCTTACTATCCGACCGATCTGACCTACTCGGGCTACTACTGGGCGGACGATTGGAACACGTCGACATTCTATTACTACTACGTGGGCGGTGCTGTGATCCCGATCGTGTCCGACGCCGGCACCGACGCGGCCCATGGCGCCTCGGACGCCGGCCGGTCGTTCGACGCCGGGGCCGCCGCCGATGCCGGCAGCACCGGCACGGCCGCGCCGATCGGCATCGTGGGCGCGATCGAGGCGCTGGCCCGTGGTCAGAGCGTCTGCCCGGGGCAGGTCACGGTCACCCCGCGCATGACGGCCTCGCCGTGCGCCACCGTGACCACGCCGGTTCGCAACGGCGTAACGATTGTGTTCAACGGTTGCCAGGTGGGAAACGACACAATCAACGGCACGTTCGACATTGCGTCGAATCGAACGGCGTCCGACACCACGTGTAGCGCGTCGACCACCGTCACGTTGCAGGACACGGTGACGATGACGAACCTCAGCCTCACCAACGCCAAGGGCGCGATGCTCAGCATCCCGACCGCGACGGAGACCGGCACGACGATGTTCCCGTTCGGTCAGACGCCGAGCACGATCCAGCTGACGAACTCCGGGCAGCTGCAGCTGGTCACCAGCAAGGGGGCCACGGCGGTGAACCTGGCGTTCAACGGCAACGACACCGTCAAGCTGAACGGAAGCCAGTCCTTCACCATCGACGGCATGTCGACGTTGCAGGACATGGTGGGCGGCACGACCGCCACGGTCACCAAGACCGGGCTCACCCGCAGCGGCCAGTGCTGCCGCCCGACCGGCGGTTCGGAGGCCATCAACCGGACCGGCGGGTCGCAGCCGGGTCAGGTCACCTGGACCTTCGGCCCGACTTGCGGCGCGGTCACGCGGAACGGCAGCAGCGTGTCGCTCCCGGCCTGCGTCGACCAGTAGTTACCACTTGGCTTAGCCCCGACGGCGCCCGCTGAACCGTTCGGTTTTCGGGCGCCGTCGGTTTTTTGCGATCCCGATCTCAGGAAACGGCCGATTGCCGCCGGAGGGCGGGCTTGTCACCATGGTCACCGAAATCGTGGAGCCGACGCCGATCGCTTCGATCTCGTACAAGTCGCCGGTTTCCACGGCCGGGGCCGACGTGGCCCGGGCGGACGCGGCGATGCACATCCTGGTCGTCGAGGACGACCCGAATGTCCGGAACATGCTGGCGCTGCTGCTCGGAACGCGCTGGACCGTCAGCATCGCCTCGGGCGGGGACGCGGCGCTGGCGATGGTCCGCAGCACGCCGCCCGATCTGGTGATCAGCGACGTGCGGATGCCGGAGATCGACGGCATCACGCTGCTCAAGCGGTTCCGTGACGAGCCGGCGACCCGCGACGTGCCGGTGATCCTCGTATCGGGACAGGCCGGCGAGCAGGAAACAATCGCCGGGTTGGAAGCAGGGGCGGACGACTTCCTGGTCAAGCCGTTCTCGGCGCGTGAGCTTCTGGTGCGGGTGCAGACCCGGCTGGAGGTGACCGCCATGCGGCGGCGGAACGCCCAGCAGGAGGCGGCGCTGGAGAGCCTGCGCCGCCACACGGGTTGGACCGAACGGCTGCTCGATTCCCTGCCGGTGCCGCTGCTGTTGCTGGAGCCGGGCGACGCCCGGATCCTGTTCGCCAACCGGGCCGCCGTCGCGCTGTTCGGGGCGCCGCTGCACCGCGGGCTGCCGGTGCACGAGATCGCCGGCTTCCGCCTGCCCGACGAGGAGGGGGGCGGCCCGGTGGCGTCGCGCGACATCGCGCCCACCTCGCCCGAGCGCAAGCTGCAGGGACGGCGGCTGATCTGGCAGACGAAGAGCGGCCCCGTCTGGCTGCTGGCCGACTCCGAGCTGATCCCGCAGATCGACGAGCACACGCCGGTGGCGGTGCTGACCCTGCGCGACGTGACACCCCTCATCGAGCAGGAGGAGGAGCTGCGGCGGACGGTGCGGTCGCGGGACGAGTTCCTCTCCGTCGCCTCGCACGAGCTGCGCACGCCCATCACCACCCTGGGCTTGCAGACGGAGAGCCTGCTGCGCGGCCACCGGGCCGAGCAGCTCGACGAGACGCTGCGCCGCAAGCTGGGGACCATCCGCACGCAGATCAAGCGGCTGGAGCAGCTGATCAACGCGCTGCTCGACGTCTCGCGCCTGATGGCGGGGCGGCTGGAGCTGCAGGCCGAGGACGTCGATCTGCGCGCCGTCGCCGACGAAGCGATCGAGCTCCTGCGCGAGCCGGCCGAGGACGCGGGCTGCCAGATCCATGTTCACGGCGCCGCCGCGGTGCCGGGGCGCTGGGATCGGCTGCGGGTCGGCCAGGTGGTCACGAACCTGCTGTCGAACGCGATCAAGTTCGGGCGCGGCAAGCCGGTGGAGATCGACATCGCGCTGGCGGGAGACCGGGCGCGGCTGCGCGTCCAGGACCACGGCGTCGGCGTGTCGCCCGAGGCGCGCGAGCGGATCTTCGGCCGCTTCGAGCGCGCTTCGTCCGAGCGGCACTTCCCCGGCCTGGGGCTGGGACTCTGGATCACCAAACAGATCGTCGACGCCTGCGGCGGCACGATCGCCGTCGACAGCCAGCCCGGCCTGGGCGCGACGTTCACCGTGGAGCTGCCCACCGTCCGATGAGCGACAAGCCCTATATCCTGCTGGTCGACGACGACTCCGATCTCCGTCAATGCCTGGTCGACCTGCTGCAGGACGAGGGGTATGTGACAAGGACCGCCGGCAGCGGTCGCGAGGCGATGTCGCTGCTGGAGGGCGGGACGCCGCCGCGCCTCATCCTGCTGGACCTCATGATGCCCGACCTGAACGGCTGGCAGTTCTATGAGCTGCAGCAGCAGAACCAGCGCCTGGCCCGCATCCCGGTCCTGGTCGTGACCGCCAGCCGCAGCCTGGGCCCGAACCTGCCGGGCACCGACGTGCTGCTCAAGCCGTTCTCGATCGACGACGTCCTGAACAAGGTCGAGCGCCTGGTTCAGTCGCCGGCGTGACCGGTCGCCTGGGCGTGCGCGCCCTCGGCACCAAGCAGCCCCCGCACCGCTTCAGTCAGCGCGCTGGCTTCGAACGGCGTCGGCAAGACACAGATCCCCGGACGCCGCTGCTGCGTTCCGTGCACGGCGTCGGCGGACATTCCCGACAGGAACAGGATCTTGAGCGCCGGCCAGCGCCGGCGGAACAGGTCGGCCACCTCGGGCCCGCTCAGGCCCGGGAGGACGAACTCCGTGATGAGGAGATCCGGCGACACCGGAAGGGTGGCGGCGGCCTTCTCGACCGCGGCCCTGTCGGGGCAGGTGTAGACCTCGTACCCGAGCTCGGTCAGCCGATCGCGCACGAACGATCGGACCGGCTGCTGATCCTCGACCACCAGCACCCGCCGGTGTGCCTGGTCGCCGACGCCAGGGGGCGGCGCATCGGGCAACGCCTCCGCCAGATCGCCGCGCGGAAACAGCAGGCGCAGCTCCGTCCCGGCGCCCGGCTGGGACTGGACCTCGATGTAGCCGCCGCTGCCGCGTACGATCCCGTGCACGACGGAGAGCCCCAGCCCGCTGCCGCGTCCGGGGCTCTTGGTGGTGAAAAACGGCTCGAACAGGTGATCCAGCGCGGATTCGCTCATGCCGTCACCGCTGTCGGAGACGCGGATCTGCAAGTACTCGCCGTCCTTGGCCTCGGCGCCGCGGAACCGCCGGCACTCCGCGAGCGTGATGTTCTCGGCGCTGATCGTCAGCCGCCCGCCGGCCGGCATGGCGTCGCGCGCGTTGATGGCCAGGTTCAACAGGACCTGCTCCAGCTGCCCGGCGTCGACCGTGATGGGCCACAGCGCGGGCCCCGGACGCACCTCCAGCTCGATGCGGCCGCCGAGGATCGGCCGAATCAGGCGGGCGCTCCGCTCGATGGCCATGGCCACGTCGGTCAGGCGCCGCCGGACGGTCGACGGGCGGCCGAACGCCAGCAGCTGCCGTGTCAGGCGCGAGGCGCTGTGGGCCGCCTGCTCGATCACGCGCACCGCCTTGTCGCCGGGCGAGCCCTGCGGGATCGAATCGCGGATCACCTCGGTGCTGCCCATGATCGCGACCAGCAGGTTGTTGAAGTCGTGCGCGATGCCGCCCGCCATGCGGCCGACCGAATCCAGCCGGCGGGCGTGCGCCAGCTCGTCGATCAGCACCGCCTTCTGCTTCTCGGCCCGGAGGTGCTCGGTGACGTCGCGCCCCTCGGCCAGCAGGTACTCGATCTTCCCGCCGTCGTCCCGCACCGGGGTCAGCGAGAAGTCGAAGTAGCGCGAGTGCAGGTCGCAGCGCAGGTTGGCCGACTCGAAGCGCGCGAACTGTCCCTCGCGCACCGCGCTGATGGCGGCCTTCAGCTTGTCGCGCTCGGTCGAGTAGTGCGCCCACCAAGGCGTGTCCCACAGGGGTTTGCCCAGCACCTCGTGCCGTTCGATGTTGACGAACGCCAGCGCGGCGCTGTTGACCTCCAGGACGCGCCCCTCGGCGTCGAGCAGCGCGATCAGCTCGAAGGCGTGCTCGAACACCGCCTCGAACCGGCGCTGGTTGGCGCGGTGGCTGGCGGTCACGTCGCGCAAGACGATCACGCGCCCCATCGGCGTGCCCCGGCGGCCGTCGACGGCGGTCGAGCTGAGGTCCAGCCAGCGCGGCTCGACGCCGTCGAGCACCATCTCATTGCGCGGGTTCTTCCCCGCGCAGGCGTCGACCAGCGCCGGCCAGGCGGCCAGCGCGGCGGCCGCCGGCCGCCCGACCAGGCTGGCCGGGCCGAGGTCGAGCATCCGGCCGAACGCGGGGTTGTGGTCGACGATGCGGCCGGCGTCGTCGCACACCACCACGCCGTCGGTCAGCCCCTTGACCACCGCCTCCAGCGCCAGCGGCGCCAGGTCGAACAGCCGCCGCCGGAACAGGCCGAACGCGACGATCAGATCCGCCGTCCCGAACACCAGCGGCGTGGGATCGCGCTGATCGTAGCTGCGGAGCCCGAGCGCCAGCGCCACCAGCGCGGCCGCGGGCGGCAGCGCCAGACCGATCAGGACGATCAGCCCCTGCTCGATGTAGGCCGGGTTTTGCATGGAGAGTCGGTGGACGACCAGCCCGCCGGCCACCGTGAACATCACGCAGCCGTAGGCGATGAGGCCGACCTCGGGCCAGCGCCAGCTGTATTCGAGGCTGGGCGGATTGTGGGCCCAGGCGATCCAGGCGTCGGGGTGGACGTGATGGGTCAGCGGCTCGACCATCAGTATCCCGATGAGCGGCAGCGGGAGGACGAGCAGCCAACCCCAGACGGAGAGGCGGAACTTCCTGCCGCTGTAGTCGTGCGCGAACCAGAGCGTGCCCGCCACGATGCCCAGGCCGGCCAGCCACTTGCCGCCGGTGAACAGCAGCTTGGCCTGCAACGACCGCGAGGCGAGGACGGCGATCTGCAGCGTCGTCCAGACCGCGTGCGACAGCGGCACCTGCGGGACCGCGCGCGCCGCGGGCGTGTGCTTCCGGCGCTGGAAGGCTAACTGCGCCGTGGCCAGCGATACGACCAGCGACGCGGTGAGCGGACCCAGCCAGTAG
>CAZTZM010000153.1:0-16564 GCA_964618005.1 uncultured Myxococcales bacterium | reverse complement strand
GCGCTGCTGGTTCATGACGTCGTCGTACTCGAGCAGGTTCTTGCGGATGTCGAAGTTGTGCCCCTCGACCTTCTTCTGCGCGTTCTCGATGGCGCGGTTGATGAGGCCGTGCTCGATCGGCACGTCCTCCTCCATCCCCAGCCGCTCCATGAGGCCGCTGATCCGCTCGGCGCCGAAGATGCGCATCAGGTCGTCTTCGAGAGACAGGTAGAAGCGCGAGCTGCCGGGATCCCCCTGGCGGCCGGCGCGGCCGCGCAGCTGGTTGTCGATGCGGCGCGACTCGTGGCGCTCGGTGCCGAGGATGTGGAGGCCGCCCGCGGCCAGCACCTCCTGCTTCTCGGCGTCGCACTGGGCCTTGAACCTCTTGAACGCCTCTTCGTAGGCGGCCTGCTTCTCGGGCGCCAGCTCGTGCCCCGGCTTGCCGGCGTTCTCCGGATCGACCTCGGCGCGCGCCATGAACTCGGCGTTGCCGCCCAGGATGATGTCGGTCCCGCGGCCCGCCATGTTGGTCGAGATGGTGACGCGCCCCTTGCGCCCCGCCTGCGAGACGACGAACGCCTCCTTCTCGTGCTGCTTGGCGTTCAGGACCGCGTGGTCGATCCCCTTCTTGCGCAGGTAGGAGGCGACCACCTCGGACTTCTCGACGCTGACGGTGCCGACCAGCACCGGCTGGCCGCGCTTGTGGCAGTCCTCGATCTCGTCGCACACCGCGCGGAACTTGCCGCGCTCGTTCTTGTAGACGACGTCGTGCGCGTCCTGGCGCTGCACGGGGCGGTTGGTGGGGACGACGGTGACGTCCAGCTTGTAGATCTTGTTGAACTCCTCGGCCTCGGTGTCGGCCGTACCGGTCATGCCGGCCAGCTTCTCGTACAGGCGGAAGTAGTTCTGATAGCTGATGGTCGCCATCGTCTGGTTCTCTTCCTGGATCTCGACGCCTTCCTTGGCTTCGATCGCCTGGTGGAGACCATCGGACCAGCGGCGGCCCGGCATCTTGCGGCCCGTGAACTCGTCGACGATGATCACCTCGCCGTCGTCGATGAGGTAGTTCACGTCGCGCTTGTAGAGCGTGTGCGCCTTGAGCGCCTGCGACACGTGGTGCAGCCACTGGATGTTCGACGGGCTGTAGAGGTTGCCGACCCCCAGCCGCTGCTCGATGCGCTCGATGCCGTTGTCGGTCAGGATCGCCGAGTGCGCCTTCTCGTCGACGGTGTAGTCGATGTCCTTGCGCAGGCCGGGGATGATGCCGTCGACCTTGGTGTAGAGCTCGGCCGACTGCTCGGCCGGCCCCGAGATGATGAGCGGCGTGCGCGCCTCGTCGATCAGGATCGAGTCGACCTCGTCGACGATGGCGAAGTTGTGCTCGCGCTGGACGTAGCGCTCGATCGAATCCTTGATGTTGTCGCGCAGGGAGTCGAACCCGAACTCCGAGTTGGTCCCGTACGAGATGTCCGACCGGTAGCTGACCTGCCGCTCGGCGTCCGAGAGGCCGTGGACGACGATGCCCACCGACATCCCCAGGAACTTGTAGATGCGCCCCATCCACTCGGAGTCGCGGCGGGCCAGGTAGTCGTTGACGGTGATGACGTGGACGCCCTTGCCGGCCAGCGCGTTCAGGTAGACCGGCAGCGTCGCGACCAGCGTCTTCCCCTCGCCGGTCTTCATCTCGGCGATGCTGCCGCGGTGCAGGACCATCCCACCGATGAGCTGCACGTCGAAGTGCCGCATCCCGAGCACGCGCTTGCCCGCCTCGCGGCAGACCGCGAACGCCTCGGGGAGCAGGTCGTCGAGCCCCGCGCCCTGGTCCAGCCGGGTGCGAAACTCATGCGTCATCGCCCGGAGCTCCGTATCCGACTTTCCCTGCATGGTCGGCTCGAGCGAATTGATCCGCTCGACGATCGGACGCATCCCTTTGATGACCCGGGCGTTCTTGGTTCCAAAAATCTTCTTGGCGACGAAGCTGATCATGGGGTTAGCCGAGCCCTAAGGCGGCCATAGACCTTATTGTGCGTCCCCCCCGCGCGCAAGCGAGACTGCCCAGCTCTGGCGCGCCGCCCCGATCCGCGACTCGGTCGAGCGTTACCAGGTCGGGCCTGCTTCGCGGGCCCGACCCGGTAACCTCCGAACAAGCCGACCCTCAGCGGGCGGCGGGCGAGGGGCGGACGATCAGTTGGATCAGGGCGGCGACGAACCAGGACAGGGCGATGATGAAGGCCATCACGAGGACGAGGGTGAACTGGTTCAGGAGGGCGAAGAGGAGCCAGAGGAGGATGGCGGTGTCGCGGCGGCCGAGGGTGAAGAGGAAGGTGCCGAGGCTGGGTTTGCCTTGAGAGGCGGTCGACTCGCCCAGTTTTCGGCCGCCGGAGAACCACCAGACCATGTCCATCAGGTCGCCGGTGGCGCGCTGGCGGCGCATGTCGCGCATGATGATCAGGTTCGAGAGGATCAGCATGGCGGCGCCGCCCAGTCCGCCGAGCAGGGCCCAGCGGCCGGCGCCGGCGCGCCAGAGGCCGATGCCAGCGCAGGCGGTCATGAGCACGTTCAGGACATCGTCGACGAAGGTGTCCAGCCAGGCGCCCAGCTTCGATTGCTGGAACCGCACGCGCGCCAGCTCGCCGTCGCAGCCGTCCAGCACCGACTGCAGGTGCTCGAGCAGCAGGCCGAGCGCGACCCACGCAAACCGCCCGGAGGCCATCAGCGCACAGCCCACCAAGCCCAGCGCCGCGGCGAACAGCGTGATCTGATTCGGCGTGATCGGCGTCCGAACCAAAATGTGGCGTGTCACCCGCACCGAGATCGGCTTGTTCAGGCGGCGGGCCACGAACCCCAGGTCGGCGCGAAACAGCGCGCCGAACACCGCGTCCTCGGCCGCCCGGCGGCTCGGCTCGTCGGTCACCCGCAGCCCCTCCCAGCGCCCGCGGTCCAGACGCACGACGTCGGCGCCGATCAGCGGGGCCGCCAGCCCGCGGGCTAGGTCGGACGCCGCGGCGGCGTCGGCGACCGGGCGGACCTGCGCGTTCGGCGGCAGCGGCTCGGGGAGCGCGATCGACCCGTCGCTGGCGACCACCACGCGCAGATCGGACGACTGCCCGAGCTGCTTCATCGCGCGCCCGACGACGGTCAGGCCGGCGATCGGCAACGCGGCCCCGGCAGCTTCGGCGCGGGTCGCCGCGAGCACCACCGCGCGGACCGGGCTCGGCGCCGGCGAAGACGACATCGCCGTCTCCTCTCACATTCCGGCGCGCGGGCGCAACAGCCGATCGACCGCCGCCGCCAGCTCGGGCCAGATCCGGCCGCGGCGCACCAGGCGGGGACGCTCCCAGTCGTCGTTGTCGATGACCAGATCGGCGCGTCCGAGCGGATCGTGCGCCGCCCGGTAGCGCGCCTGAGCCGGAAAATAGCGGCGATCGATGCGGCGGGTGATCTCGTCGAGCGTGCGCCCCTTGGCCTGATCGCGCGCCAGGATCCGGCGTCGCGCCTCCCCGAGCCCCACCTCCAGCACCACCAGCGGCGTGCCGGCGGGCAGCGCCGCGCGCAGGAGCATCACCCCCTCCACCACGACCAGCGTGCCGGGCGGAGCGGTCAGCGCCTGGCCCAGCGCCGCGAAGTCGAAGTAGCGCTCGTAGTAGAGGTTCGCCTCCTGATCGGCGTCGAGGCCCGCAAAGTCGAGCGGGCGGCGGAAGTCGTCCACGTGCACGAGCGCGACCGGCTGGCCGGAAGCCTCGAGCGCGGCGGCCAGCGCGGCCGCGAAGCGCGACTTGCCGCTGCCATCCAGCCCGTCGATGGCGACGACCGGCGGCACGTCCGGGCCCCTCAGATCGGCGGTCGCAGGCGCCACTCGGGCGTGAGCAGCTGCCCGAGCGCCCCGGCGGCGCGCACCATCGCGACGATCAGCAGATAAAGAAGGACCACCGGCATCTGATCGAAGTAGGCCAGCGCGAACGACAGCAGCACCACCACGTCGCGCCGCCCGAGCATCATGACCACCTTGATAGAGCTGCTTCCCGCGCCGCCGAAGGTCTTCAGCTGCTGGCCGTAGGCGAACCACCAGCGAAGCCTCATGACATCGCCTTCGCCCTGGCGCATCAGCTCGCGGTAGGAGACCACGATGTAAAACAGCGTCAGGCCGGCCGCGACCGCCGCCATCTTCATGTCCAGGACCGTCCCGCCGTGGCCCCAGAGCGCCAGGCCCACCGCCAACACCAGGACGACGTTCACGAAATCGCCGACGACCGTGTCCAGCCAGGCGCCCAGCACGGTCTGGTGCAGGCTCACGCGGCCCAGCGTCCCGGCGCAGCCATCCAGAATGGAATAGGCCTCGAGGATGGCGAAGCCCGTCACCGTCCCGTTCCAGGTGCCGCTCGCGACCAGCAGCGTGCCGTAGAGACCCACAAACCCGGCCAGCAGCGTGATCAGCGCCGGCGCCACCGGCAGCCGAGTCAGCACGTTCCGCGTCAACGCCAGGGAGAGCTTTTGATTGAGGATTCGATCGACCAGGCCGACCGTGTCGCGCTGTGCGTCCCGGAAGACGACCTCATCGGCGACCCGGCGCGACGTCCTGTCCACCACGCGCGTCCCCCGATCGAATCGCCCCGGTTGCAGCCAGACGGTGTCTGCGCCCACGACCTGGCAGTCGGCGCCCAACTCGGCGCGCAGTCGCTCGACCGCGGCCGCCGGATCGCCGTCGACGGTGCGAACCTGCGCGTTCGGCGGCAGGCGCCGGGGGAGCCGCACGCTGCCGTCGTCGGCGATCACCACCGCCACGTCGCGCAGGCGGCCGAGCTGGCGGACCGCGCGCTCGACCACCCGCAGACCCCCGACGCGCATCATCGCGCCGCGCGCTTCACGCTCCGTCGCCGCCAGGATGATCGGAACGACCTTGCGTGGAGCCAGGGTGGGAGGGCCCGAAAGCACCGCTGCCACCGGCGTCACCGCTCCCAGCTCTCTCGCACCGTCCATCGTCATCATGCGACAAGCTCCCCCGCCGTAAGCCAATTCCACAGGGTTCCCTACCATGCCACCCGACCCAGGGTGACTCAAGGACAAACACAGCCGCACGGTGCGGCAACGCGCCGCGCGGGCGCCAGGTTGCTGACGGACGCTGACAGACGCGAAACCCGCGGGCCGGCGCCCCGGCTTACGGAGCGGGGACGTCGTCCGGCAGGCAGGGGGCCATGATCCGCAGCATCAGCGGATGGCAGAGGCCATTGCTGGCCACCGACCCGCGGCGCCGGAACAGATCGCGCTGGTTGTAGCGCATCGGCCGGTTGTCGCCGTCCGTGACGGTGCACCCCGCTTCGACCAGGATCACCTCGGGCGCGCAGGTGTCCCACTCCTGCTCGGCGGGCGACAGGTTCAGCACCGCGTCGAGATCGCCGCGCGCCAGCGCCATGTGCTTGACCGAGGCGCCCATCGCCACCGCACGCGGGGCCAGGCCCGAGGCGGCCAGGCACTTGCCCAGCCCTTCGTCGGGGTTGAGGCGCGAGATCCCGACCCGGACCTCGCCCGGCTCGCGCCGCTTCGACGTCGTGATGCGCGTGCTGACGCCGTTGCTGTCGAGGAAGGCCCCGCCGCCGCGCCGCGCGTGGTAGAGCGCCTGGCGCACCGGCTGGTAGACCACGCCCAGCACCGGCTGCCCGTCGATGCAGAGGCCGATATGGACGGAGAAGTCACCGGTCTGCGCCAGGAAGTCGCGCGTGCCGTCGAGCGGATCGATGATCCAGACACGGCTCTTGGCGAGGCGAGATTCGTCGTCGGGCGATTCTTCGGTCAAGAACGCGTCGGTCGGGAAGGCCGTTCGCAGGCGATCGAGGATCAGGGCGTCGGCCGCCGCGTCGGCCGCGGTCACCGGCGAGCTGTCGGGCTTGGTCTGGACCGCGATCTCGGGGTTGCCGTAGTACGTCAGGATCACGCGACCCGCGTCACGGGCGGCCTGACAGGCGACTTCGAGCTCTCGATCGAGATTGCTCACGGCGTGGTTAGGCTAGCAGACGGAGGGGCCGGCGGTCACGCCGTCACACCGATGCCGGCGGCAGCCGGTGGCGCGGCCCGCGCGATCTCGGCCGCGCGCGCCGCCGCCTCCCGCACGAACGCGGCGCGCCCGTCGACCAGCTCCCGGAACCAGGCCTCGAGCACCATCAGGTTCCAGATCCGTTCGCCCTGATCGGTGCCCGCCCGATGGCGCTCGAGCAGCGCCTCGACGGCCGCCGGGACGAACAGCCCGCGCTGCCGCGCCTCCGGCGACAGCAGCAGATCGCGGGCGAACCCGTGCAGCCGCCCGGCCAGCCAGCGCCCCGTCGGCAGCGCGAACCCTTTCTTGCGCCGGTTGACGATCGCGGGCGGGACCAGATCGGCGAACGCTTGCTTGAGGATGTACTTCCCCCTCGCCCGCCGGAGCTTGAGCCGCCCGGGCAACGCCGCGCCCAGCTCGACCACGTCGTGATCGCAGAAGGGCGCGCGCGCCTCCAGGCCGTGGGCCATGCTGGCGATGTCGACCTTGGCCAGAATGTCGTCGGGCAGATAGGTCTCGACGTCGAGCTCCTGCAGCCGCCCGACGACGTCGGCGGCGGCGCTGGCGCCCAGGCGCGCGGCGAACGACTCGGCGCTGGCGTCGCGCGCGAACCGCTCGCGCAAAGCCGGCGAATAGATGTCGGCTTTCTCCGCGGCGGAGAAGTGACAGACGAAGCGCAGGTAGCGCGTCGCCTCGTCGGTCGACAGCCGGTCGCCGTATTCGCGCAGCCAGCGCCCCGGCCCGCCCGGGACCAGGCGCAGCAGGCCGCCCAGCAGGCCCGGCAGCGGGCGCGGCAAGCGCAGGAACAGATCCGCGACGTGCGCCCAGACATAGCGGCGATAGCCGCCGAACGACTCGTCGCCCGCGTCGCCCGACAGCGCCACGGTCACGTGCCGCCGCGCCAGCTCGCACAGGTAGCTGGTCGGCACCGCCGAGCTGTCGCCGAACGGCTCGCCGTGGTGGCGCACGATCGACGGCAGGAGGCCGGTCATGTCGGGATCGACGATCAGCTCGTGGTGCTCGGTGCGGTAACGCTCGGCGACGAGGCGCGCGAACGGCAGCTCGTTGTCGGCCCGGCCCCCCTCGGAGAACCCGACGGAGAACGTCTTCACCGGCGCGCTGCTCGCCCGCGCCATACACGCGACGACGATCGACGAGTCGATCCCGCCCGAGAGGAAGGCCCCCAGCGGCACGTCCGACATCAGCCGGGCGCGCACCGCGGTCTCGACCGTCTCGCGCACGCGCGCCGCGGCCTCGCGCTCGTCGATCGACCCAGGCAGCGGCGCGAAGCTGGGGCGGTAATAGCGCCGCACCACCGGGCGGCCGCCACAGCGCAGCTCCAGCGTGTGTCCGGCCGGGAGCTTCTTCAGCTCCTGGTAGATCGTGTCCGGGCTGGGGACGTACTGCAGCGCCAGGTAGGCGTCCAGCGACGGCAGCGACAGCGTGGCCGGCGTCCGCTCGTCGGCCAGCAGCGCGCCCAGCTCGGAGGCGAAGACGAAGCCGTCCGGGCGCTCGCCGTAATAGAGCGGCTTTTCGCCGAATCGATCGCGCGCCAGCAGCAGCTTCCCCTCGCGCGCGTCCCACAGCGCGAAGGCAAACATCCCGCGCAGCAGCTCCGGCACGCGTGCGCCGACCTCCTCGTAGAGATGCGCCACCACCTCCGAGTCGCTGTGGCCGCGAAACCGGTGCCCCTTGGCCACCAGATCGGCGCGCAGCTCCTGGTGGTTGTAGATCTCACCGTTGACGACAATGGCGATCTGGCCGTCCTCGTTGGTCATCGGCTGCCGGCCGCCCTCCGACAGATCGATAATGGCCAGCCGGCGGTGAGCGAGCGCGATCGGGCCTTTTTCGTAGAAGCCGAAGCCGTCGGGTCCGCGGTGGACCATCGCGGCGGCGAACCGCTCGGCGGCCCCCGCCGGCGGGCGCCCGTCCAGACGTGGCGCCAGCGCGCCCGCGATGCCGCACATCAGGCCGCCCGCCCGGTCGCCACGGCGCTCTCGGCCAGCAGCTCGTCATAAACCGCCGCGACCTGATCGACGGAGTAGGTGTCGTGGGGGGCGAAGCGTGCGACGACGTGGGCGCGGCCGGCACGGCCCATCTCGGCCAGCTGGTCGCCCGGCGTCGCCAGCGCCGCCTCCAGCGCGTCCACCAGCGCGCCGTGCCGCCCGGTGGCAACCTCCCACCCCGTCACGCCGGGGCGCACGATCTCGTCGACGTTCGCGGCGTGCGACAGGATCGCCGGCAGGCCGGCCGCGCAGGCCTCCAGCGCGGCGTTGGCCAGCCCCTCATAGAGCGACGGCATGAGCAGCAGGTCGGCCGCCCAGTAGAGCGAGCGGATGTCGCGCACCGGACCCAGGAAGCGAACGGCGCCCGCCAGCTTCGGATGCGCGGCCAGCCGCCGCACCAGGGCCGTCGTAGCCAGATCGCGGTCGCGCCCCGCGAACAGCACGACCGCGTCGGCCGGCCAGCGACCCGCCCGCGCCAGCGCCCGCATCGCCCACAGCACGCCCAGCTGGTGCTTCTGCAGCCCCAGCCGCCCCGGCAGCACGATCGCGCGCTGCCCGGCCGGAACCTCCCACTGCGCGCGGGCCGCCGTCCGCTCCGCTTCCGTCGGCGGGCGAAAGTCGGCGGTGTCGAGCACGTTGTAGATGACGCGGATCTTGTCGGCCGGCACGCCCGCCCAGCGGGTCAGCTCACGCTTCACGCCGATCGAGTTGACCAGGATGAGGCGGCTCCGCCGCGACAGGATCCGCTCGGTCGCCAAATAGCGCAGCTCCATCATCCGATTTCGACAGGAGGTGATGGTGACGGGAACGCCGGCGCGCGCCGCCGCCCACCGCGCCCAGAAGTTCGCCTTGTCGCGGAACGAGTGCACGATGTCGGGCTTCTCGCGCCGCAGGATCTCCGTCAGGCGCTCGAGCGCCTCCAGGTTCATTCGCCGCACGCCCAGCGCGTGCGCCGGCTGGCCCGGGGGACAGCGCCCCTGCCAGAAGACATCATCCGCGTGATAGACGCAGAGGACCGGCTCGAACCGCGCCGGCAGCCGGTTCATCAGCTCGAGGATCTGCCCCTCGGTCCCACCCTGCTGCAGGTTGGGGATGAAGTAGAAGATTTTCCGTCGAGCCATCGCTTGGGTTTCGGGCAGCGGGATTGTATCGGTTCGATCGCGTCGTTGGTGTCGCCTGCGTTCGCCCTCGTGAGGTGTCAGCCCTCACGCCGCGCGGGTCAGCCGAATGCGCGCCCGCAGGCGCTCGGCCCACCGGCGCTCCTCGGTCGGCAGGCCGACCAGCAGCAGGACGGCCAGGTAGACGCCCAGGCCGCTCACCACGACCGCCACTATCCGCAGGGCGGCCGGCCCGACCGCCCGGTGGACCAGCGTCTCCACGGCGAACGCGGCGGCGGCGGCGGCCAAGGGCTTCCAGAGCGCGACGCTGAACGGCGTGGCCTTCTCCGTGACCGCGACCTCGGTCAAGGCGGCCGCCTGCACCGCCACGATGGTCCCCAGCGCCGCCAGGGCGGCCCCCAGATAGCCGAGGCGGGGGGTCAGCCACAACCCCAGCGTGACGTTCACGACCACGCCGAGGATGTTGTTGAACAGGGTGAGGCGCGAGCGCCCGCTGGCGATCAACGCCCACCCGACCAGCCCGACGGCGGCATTCAAGAAGTGGCTGGCGGCCAGCACCACCACCGCGCTGGCCCCGACCGTGTACGCGGGCCCGTAGAGCCCCCCCAGGAGCTCGCGCCGGAGCACGATCACCGCCCCCGCCAGTAGCGCCGCGACGCTGACCACCCACCGCGTGGCGAGCTGCAAGTTGTAGCGCAGCCGATCGCGGTCGCCGAGCTCGAGCGATTCGGCCATCACGCCGGCGACGATGCTGTCGAAGGCGTACCGGATGTTGGCGATGACGCGGGTCAGGAACTCGGCGGCGGCGTAGACGGCGGCGCCCTTGGCGCCCAGGTAGGCGGTGACGATCAGGATGTCGGCGCGCTGAAGCGCGGCGTTCAGGATCTCCGCGGCCGAGATCGTGAGCGCGAAGCGGCTGAAGCCCGGCAGGCGCGGCGCCCGCAGGACACCGCGCAGCTCCGCCGGGCGAAACACGCCACGCACCGCGATCAGCGCCACCACCGCCGTCGCCATCGCGGCCAGCAGCTGCGCGAACACCAGCCCGCGCAGCCGCGCGCCCAGCGCCCAGGCGATCACGCCCGCGGCCAGCAACAGCCCCGGCTCCAGCACCCCGCGCACGGTGAAGTTGGCCCGCGTCACCCGCGCCGCCAGGCTGGCCTGGATCAGGATCAGCAGGACGCCGGCGAAGACCGGCAGAAACGCCAGGATGCGCAGCGCGGGCGCCAGCGCCGGGACCTGCAGCCCGCGCGCGATCGGGCCGGCGCCCAGCGCCAGCACCAGCGTCAGCACGGCCGAGGCCCCGAAGCAGAGCCGCAGGCCGGTCCCCAGGGCGCGCCGCACGGTCTCCGGATCGCCGGTCGCGCGGCCGGCGGCCACATAGCGCAGCATCGCCTTGTCCGCCCCGGCCGGCGCCCCACGCGAGGCCAGCTCGACGACCGCCAGCGACGCCTGATAGGCGCCGTAAATGGCCGGCCCGAACAGCCGCGCGAACACCACCTGCGTCGCGGCCGTCACCGCCTGCAACAGGATGGTCAGGACCTGGACGACGCCGCTGCGCGCCGCGTGGCGCGCGTCGCCGTCGGTGCCTGGGGATTCAGGCGTCGTAGCCAAAATTCCCGCGCCGCAGGACTTCGTCGGCGTGCGCGCGCTCCTCGGGAAGGTCGACCTCCAGCCAGCCGTGGCCGCTGATGTCGCGGCACTGCGGGCGCGGCCCGTTCCCTTGGGCCAGGCGCGCCAGCACCCGCTCGACGTGGATGGCGCGCCCCTCTTCGACCTGCGCGGCGTCGGCCTCTGCCCAGTAACGCGCGGCCCCGGCAGGCGGAATCTTCGTCATCCCGACGTAGCCGGCGTCATAGCGATCGAGCGTCTTGGAGATGCGGGCCACGCACCCGCCGGCGTCGCGCTCGACCTTCATGTCGTCGGCGCCCAGCGCGCGGTCGGTGTCGATGAACGCCGTCACGCCGGCGACGGAGGCAGCAGCCAGCGCGGCGATCGGCGCGCGGTAGACGTGGTCGACGTTCATCAGCAGGAACTCGCCGCGAATGGACGGGCGCGCCGCCATCAGCGACACCAGGTTGCCGTCGCGAAAGGCCTGGTTTTCGAGCAACGTGACCGGCAGCGCCAGCCGGGCCACCTCGGCCGCCACCAGCTCGAACCCGTAGCCGCCGACGACCAGGATCTCCGCCGCGCCGGCCGCGCGCGCGAAGCGGACCGCGTGCGCCAGCAGCGGCTCACCGCCGACCTCGATCAACGCCTTGGGCAGCCGTTCAGTCAGGGCGCCGAGCCGGCTCCCCAGACCTGCGGCCAACAGCACCGCTTGCATAACGTCAGATACTACTGAAACAGCTCGGGGAGCGCAGCGAAACGCCGCAGCACGGGCGCGTGCGGGAACCGGAGCTTGAACCGCTCGGGCGAGAACGTGGTGGCCACCGCCGCGAACGGCACGCCCGCCTGGTGCGCGATTTCGCCGTCGTGCAGCGAGTCGCCCACGAACAGCATCTCATCCGGGGCCAGCTCGAACTGCCGCGCCACCAGGTCGAAGTGGGGGCGCCCCTTGGCCAACCCGCCGCCGAAGCCCAGCGCCAGGTCGAAGCTGAAGCGGGCGTTGCGGGTGAACGTCGCCACGTTCTCGACGCCGTTGTTGGACGAGACGACGATGCGCACGCCGCTGGCGCGCAGGCGCTCCAGCGCCCGTTGCGTGCCGGCCGGCATCTGGATGGCGCCGCAGCGCGCGGGCTTGGCCGCCTCGAACCGGGCCGAGGCACCGGCGTTGCGCGGGTCGCCGGGGAAAATCTCGTCGAGCTGAGCCGCGAACGGCACGCCGCAGGTCCCGAGGTAGAGCTCGCGGGCCGAGGCGCGCGGCGTTCCGTAGGTCGACTCCATGACCTCCGAGGCGATCTCCGCCAGCGTCGGCATGCTGTCGATCAGCGTGCCGTCGAGGTCACAAAGCAGGGCGCGCGGCCGGGGCAAACGCTGCGCGACCTCTGCCGGCGCGTAGGACCGCCTGCGCGCGGCTGGCTTCTCGAGGACCGGAACGACAGCAACAGCGCTCGAGACAGGCATGGGTGGCCACTGAACAGCAAGGGCGGCGCCATCCCCGAAACGATACCTAACTTACTGTAACGACGATGATTTTCGTTCGCGCACCCAACGAAAGTGTTCAATTTTGAACACCCGTTCGTCGGCTTTCCGACACCATCTTGGAACAAAGAATTAACGGGCGTCACACCGACGCCCGTCACCGGCGGGTCGGGCTCAGGCGCCGACGACGATGATGAACTGCCAGCTGCCCGCCTCGATGCCGTAGCCGGCGTCGAAGCCGACCAGGGGAACCGCTACCGAGCGCAAGAAGAACCGCAGGCCCAGGCCCACGTCGTTGTGGATGCTCTGGCTGCTGAAGCCCGACGGCTGGCCGACCAGGAATGTCCGCTGGTCAGGCGTGTTCCGCACGGCATAGGGCACGTTGGGTTGCGACGGCGCGGTCACGATCGGCGTCGTCGGCAGGTCGCGGAACCAGACCGCCGAGAAGTCGTAAAAACCGAGGCCGCGGAAATCGAGCGAGCCGATCGAGAACAGGGGGAAGTGATATTCGGCCTTGCCCCACAGCTGGGTGTCGCCGCGGAACTGCTGGCTCAGGTAGCCGCGCAGGTTCGTGCCGCCGGCGTAGTTCTCCGCCCAGAACGGCAGGTTGTGGCCGGCCACCGCGCCGCCCGCGTAGATGAAGTTGTGCGACCGGAAGAACCGGATCCCCTGCTCCCAGGAGGCGCCGGCCCGCCAGTAGGTGAAGTCGCTGCCGAACGACGGCGACGCGTAGTCGAAGGACATGGTCAGCGCCTGGCCCGTCATGACGGCGAACTCACGGGCCCGGAAGTCGAACGACAGCTGCGCGCGCCCGATCCCGACCCTGCCCGGTTGCGTGGCCTGTACGGTCTGCGTGCTGGTATTGGCCGGATCGTCGGAGCCCTGGTCGAAGTATGAAAACTTCTCCAGGTGCCAGGCCACCTGCGTCTTCACCCGGCGCAACCAGGCGATGCCGAACGACGGCTCGAACCCGTACGAGAACAGGCGGGTCTCGCGGAACTCGATCGGGTCGGCCAGCGTCGCGCCCGGCCCGTAGTTGTCGTACTCCGGGATGACCTGACGCTGCACCAGCCCCTGGAGCTGCCAGTAGGCCCAGGTCCCGAACAGCGACGGATCGCGGTAGGCCATGACCGCGCCCGAGTCGATGGTCGCCAGGCGGCCGCCGACGAGCAGCTGCTTGCCGCGCCCGAACAGGTTGCCGTGGACGAAGAGGAGCCCGATCGATTTGTTGTTGGACGACCAGGAGGCGGTGGGGACCGGCGCCCAGGGGAACTTGTCCTTGACCGAGATGTTGACGCGTACGCCCGAGCCGTGCGGCTCCCACCAGACGTTCACGTCCGCGAACAGGCCGGTCGTGTTCAGGCGCTCGCGGACCGTGTCCAGCGTGTCCGCCTGCAGCGTGTCCCCGATCGTGACCCCCGCGATGGAGAGCACGGTCGACTCCTCGGTCCGTTGGTTGTCGAGGACGCGGACGTCGGTGATCTGTTCGCCGACGGCCCACGCCCGTGCCGAAACGATGGATACGGCAACGCCGACGAGCGCCGCCAGATATCCCCCCCGCGAGACAGAGCGAAGCGAGGCCATGCTGTAGAGGATATCGGTGCGCACGGAATGAGTAAACATCAAGCGCCCACGGTGCGATGATGCGCACGTACGTGCAGAACGTCGCGAAACCAGCCTTCTCCGTCGGTGAAATCCTGGTAACTTTTGGTGCCGATGGCGCCCCCCGCCCACAGTCGGATAAGCCGTTACCATCTCTGGCTGACCCGACATCCGCTGCGGGTCTTGCTCGCGGCGCTGCTGGTGGGCGGCGCTGCGGCTGGGCTGGCCTCGCGCCTGAGGCTGAAGACCGCCTTCGTCGAGCTGCTCCCCAGCCACGATCCAGGCGTCGAGGCGCTGGCGCGCACGCAGAAGCGGATGGGCGACCTGTCGCTGCTGCTGATCGGGATCCACTCGCCCGACTACGCCGCCAACCTACGGTACGCCGCGGCGCTGACCCAGAAGCTGCGGGCGTTGCCCCCACGGGTCGTCAACCTGGCGACCTACGAAGTGCGCGACCTGCGCGAGTTCTACCAGCGCAACAAGTGGATGTTCGTCTCGGAGGACGATCTGGAGGCGATCCGGGATCGCCTGCGGGTCGAGATCACCAAGCGCAAGAACCCGCTGTTCGTGCCGCTGGACGAGCCCGAGCCGATCGACAAGATGCAGAAGCGGCTGGAGCACCACGACAGCCTGGACGACCGCTTCCCGAACGGCGTCTTCAGCAGCAACAACGGCGAGTACGTCTGGATCGCGGCGCTGCCGCCCGGCGGGCTGTTCGTCGAGCACGCCGGCGAATCGCTCTTTCAGGCCGCCAACCAGCTCATCCATGACAACCCGCCGGCCGGCTACAACCCCGCGATGCGGGCCGAGGTGGCGGGGCCGATCGCGACCGCCATCGCCAGCCGGCGCGCCGTCGAGAGCGACATCTTCTGGGTCACGGTCACCTGCCTCTCGATCGTGGCGCTGTCGATCGGCCTCTACTTCCGCCGCCTGCGCGCCATCCCCCTGACCGGCATCCCGGCGATCATCGGCACCGCGATGGCGTTCGCGGCAGCCGAGCTGGCGTTCGGCTACCTCAACTCATCCACGGCGTTCCTGGGGTCGATCATCGTCGGCAACGGGATCAACTACGCCATCGTCCTGATGTCGCGGTACGAAGAGCACCGCGCGCGCGGCTCGAGCCCGGACGACGCGCTGGGGCTGGCGCTGGCGGGCGTCTGGCGCGGGACGCTGGTGGCGTCCGTCTCTGCGTCGGCGGCCTACGCGTCGCTGATGGTGACCAGCTTCCGCGGCTTCTATCAGTTCGGCGTCATGGGCGCGGTGGGGGCGCTGTTCTGCTGGTTGTCGACGTTCACGGTGCTGCCCGCGCTGCTGGTGCTGCTGGACGGCGGGCGCCCGCGCGCCCGGATCCGCCTGCCGCGCGCCCCGATCGAGTTCACGCCGCTGGCGCGCTTCATCAGCCGGCACGCCAGCGCCGTGACCGCGGCGTTCGCCCTGCTGGCGATCGCGGGCGCGGTGGGCCTTCGCCACTTCCTGAAGGACCCCTTCGAGTACAACTTCCGCAAGCTGAACGCCAACCTCGATTCGACCGAGGAGTCGAAGCAGTTCAACCACAGCATCGACCAGCTATTCGGACGCTGGCCGTCGCCCACCATCATCCTGGCCGACACGCTGGACCAGGTCGAGCCGCTCAAGGCGGCGATTCGCAAGCAGGACCACGACCTGCCCGGTCCGGACGTGATCGGCCAGGTGGTGACCGTCTATGACCTCCTGCCCGGGCCACCTGAGGTCCAGCAGCGCAAGCTGCAGCTGATTGGCCAGATCCGCAAGCTGACCCACGACCCGGCGCTGGAGCTGTTGAACGACAAGGAACGCGCCGACCTGGCCAAGGTCAACCCACCCGACGGGTTGCGCGCGCTGGAGCCGAAGGACCTGCCGCCGATCGCGCGCCGGCCGTTCACCGAGAGCGACGGCTCGATCGGCCGCGTGTTGCTGGTCTATCAGCCGGACCAGGGGATCTCGGTCTGGAACGGGCGCGACCTGCTGCGGATCGCGTCGGTGCTCCAGTACCTGCACCTGCCGGACGGCAAGGTGATCGAGACCTCGGGCTCGGCCGTGGTGTTCGGCGCGATGATCCGGTCGATCCTGCGCGATGGTCCGATCGCCACGGTCGCGTCGCTGATCGCGGTGCTGATCATCATCACGTTCACTATCCGGCCCGCCGCGGCGGCGCTGATGGCGCTGGTGACGCTGGTGCTGGGGGTCCTGTTGATGGTGGGCGGCGCCGGCTGGGCCCAGGTCCACGTGACCTTCCTGAACTTCATCGCCCTCCCGATCACGTTCGGGATCGGCGCCGAGTACGCCTTGAACGTCATCACCCGCTACCGCGAGGAGCGCGACGTCCTGCGCGCCGTCGTCTCGACCGGCGCCGCGGTCGCCCTCTGTTCCTGGACGACGATCGTGGGTTACGGGTCGCTGCTGGCCGCCCGCAACCAGGCCCTGCGCGGCTTCGGCCTGATGGCCATCCTGGGCGAGGTCTCCTGCCTCTCTGCCGCCATCATCGCCCTCCCCGCCGTCCTCATCTGGCGCCGCACCCGCCCTCTCTACGACGACCGATCCGCTTCCCCCTCCGAAGAACCACCTTCATCCAACATCGCCTGACGGCTCTCGATTTGGACGTGACCTGGTCGGGCCTGCTTCGCAGGCTGGGAGCTTTTTCTGCGGGGGACGGGGCCTGAAGTGGCCTGCGGCCACCGGCCCGCTCGTCTTGGTCGCTAGCATCCTCGCCGCAGACGGCGAGGAGCGCGACC
>CAZTZM010000152.1:0-9473 GCA_964618005.1 uncultured Myxococcales bacterium | reverse complement strand
CCGGCTCGGGCAAGACCACCACGCTCTACGCCTGCCTGGCCAAGATCAACTCGCCCGACCTGAACATCCTGACCATCGAGGATCCGGTCGAGTACCAGCTGGACGGGATCTCGCAAACCGCGGTGAACGAGAAGATCGATCTGACGTTCGCGGCGGGGTTGAGATCGTTCCTGCGCCACGATCCGGACGTCATCATGGTCGGCGAGATCCGCGATCGCGAGACGGCGGAGATCGCCATCCAGGCGTCGCTGACGGGCCACCTGGTGCTGTCGACGATCCACACCAACGACGCCGCCGGCGCCATCACGCGTCTGGTCGACCTGGGCGTGCAACCGTTTCTCGTCGCCTCGTCGCTGATGGCGCTGCTGGCGCAGCGCCTGGTGCGCCGCATCTGCAAGGAGTGCCGCGAGCCCTACCAGCCGGCCGACGACGAGCTCAGCAGCATCGGCATCAACCCGGCGGCGTTCGCGCAGGGCAAGGCGCGCAGGGTCCACTTCAAGGGGGACGAGGCCTGGCTGCCGCCCCCCGGCATGGTGTTCCGCGCGCGCGACGGCGGCTGCCCGGCCTGCCTGGGCGCCGGCTACAAGGGGCGAACCGCCATCTACGAGCTGCTCCCCATCGACGAGAAGATCCGGCAGCTGACGATCAAGAACGCCGACGCGCAGACGGTGAAGAGCCACGGTCAGTCGGCCGGGATGCGGACGTTGCGCGAAGACGGCGCGCAGAAGGTGCTGGCCGGGATGACCACCGCGGCCGAGGTCCTGATGATCACCACCCAGGACGCGGAGTAAAGGGGCGATGCCGGTCTACGCCTGGAAGGGGCTGAACGCCTCCGGCAAGTCGGTCAACGGCACGCGCGACGCCGACGGGCCAAAGGCCCTGCGCCAGAACCTGCGCAAGGACGGCGTCTTCATCACCGAGCACCGCGAGGTGCTGGCGGGCGGCCAGAAGGCGGCGGCGCGCCCCACCACCGGCGGCGGCGAGAAGGTCTCCATCTTCAAGCGCGACATCGATTTTCGCAGCCTGTTGGAGCGTGTGCAGCCGCAAGAGGTGGCGGTCTTCACCCGCCAGCTGGCGACCCTGATCAAGGCCGGCATCCCGCTGGCGGAGGCGCTGGGCGCGCTGGCCGAGCAGGGGGAGAACAAGAAGCTGCAGATGGTGCTGGCGGAGATCCGCCAGAAGGTCAACGAGGGGAGCTCGCTGGCCGACACGCTGGGCGCCCATCCCACGATCTTCCCGGACCTGTACACGAACATGGTCCGCTCGGGCGAGGCGGCCGGCAACCTGGACGCGGTGCTGGCCCGGCTGGCCGACTTCCTCGACGCGCAGCACGCGCTGCGCGCCAAGGTGTCGGGCGCGCTGACCTACCCGATCATCATGGTGATCCTGGGGACGGTGATCATGGGCGTCCTCATGGTGGTGGTCGTCCCCAAGATCACCTCGATCTTCCAGGACATGGGGAAGACCCTCCCCTGGAACACGCAGTTCCTGATCTTCATGTCCGACCTGATCGGCGGCTACTGGTGGGCGCTGATCATCGTGGGCGCCCTCTCCTACGCGTGGTACCGGAGCTGGTCGCGCAAGTCGAAAGGCAAGGCGGTCGTCGATCGGGTCAAGCTGAAGCTGCCGCTGATCGGGCCGCTGGTGCGCTTCGTCGGCGTGGCGCGGTTCGCCCGCACGCTGGCCACGATGCTGGCGGCCGGCGTGCCGGTGCTGGCGGCGCTGGAGATCACCAAGAAGGTGCTCAACAACGTCGTGCTCGAGAAGGTGGTCGAGGAGGCGCGCGACGCCATCCGCGAGGGTGAGTCGATCGCCACGCCGCTCAAGCGGTCGGGCCAGTTCCCGTCGCTGATGGTCCACATGGTGTCGGTCGGCGAGCGTTCGGGCCAGCTGGAGGCCATGCTGGAGAACGTCGCCAGCGCCTACGAGCGCGACGTGGAAGGCAAGGTCGCCCGTCTCACCACCATCCTGGCGCCGATGCTGATCGTCGTCATGGCGCTGTGCGTGGTGTTCATCGTGTTTTCGGTCCTGCAACCCATTCTCGACATGCAGAACTTCGTCCAGTGAGGAGAAGACCCATGAGCGCAATCAAGACGGATATGAAGAGGATCACCCGCGGCGTCGCGCGCGCGGCGGAGAGTGGATTCACGCTGCTGGAGATCATGGTCGTGTTGGCGATCATCGCCCTGCTCGCCGGCGGCGTCGGCGCAGCCATCTTCAAGAACTTCAAGCGAGCGCAGGTCTCGTCGGCGAAGCTGCGCGTGAAGGCGGCCCGCGACGCCGTGGCGCAATACATGATGGACAACACCAGCAGCTGCCCGCGCAGCATCGACGACCTGGTCGCGCAGAAGTACCTCGATCGCAGCAACGCCAAGGATCCCTGGGGCAAGGAGTTCATCTTCCACTGCCCGGGGACCAACGACACCGACAGCGCCGACATCTCGTCGGCCGGCCCCGACCGTCAGGAAGGGACCGAGGACGACATCCAGTCCTGGAAGCTGTAGCGCGCGCCGCCAAAGGAATGGGGTGATCGTGACCTCGGCTGGACAGCCTGACTTCGTGGGTGGAGCGCGACGCTCCTCCCACGGCTTCACGCTGATCGAGATCCTGGTCGTGATGCTGGTGCTGGGGTTGCTGGTCACGATCGGCGTGAAGGGGTTTCGCGCCGTCACCAAGAGCGACCTGCGCGCGGCCTCCTCGCACATGTCGGGGGCGATCCGGTTCCTGTTCGATCGCGCCTCGATCACCGGGAAGTACCACCGGCTGGTGATCGACCTGAACGAGGGGCGCTACTGGGCCGAGGTCTCGGACGACAAGTTCTACGCGCCCAACCAGGCCGAGACCGCCGCCGATCGCCAGAAGCGCGAGGACAAGGAGGCCGACCAGGACGAGGAGGAGCGCAAGCGGCAGGAGAAGCGCGACTTCGCCGCCAGCAGCAGCGGCTCCTCGACCTCGGCGGGCTCCAGCTTCGACCTCTCCAAGCTGGACGTGGGCGAGTTCCGACCCAAGCGCGCGCGCTTCGCCGCGTTCAAGGAGACGGCGCTGAAGCCCGTCACGCTGGGCAAGAAGCTGCGCATCAAGAGCGTCTACACGCCGCGCATGACCGACCCGGTCACGGCCGGCCGCGCCTACATCTATTTCTACCCGCTGGGGCAGACGGAGCCGGCCATCGTCGTGCTGACCGACGACTCGGGCGAGAGCGTCTACTCGCTGGTGGTCCACCCGATCACGGGGCGGGTGCGGATCTACAACAGCGAGGTCCGGCCCTACCTGGGCGCGCGCTTCGACGACGAAGGGAACCGGGTCGCCCAATGAACCGGCGCGGTCTTCAGCGCGGCTTCACGCTGCTCGAGATCATGGTGGCGATCGCCATCCTCTCGGCGACGCTGGGCGTTTTGCTGCGCATCGTGACCAACAACGTCCGGTCGACGAACCACGCCAAGATGACGACCGCCGCGACGTTCCTGGCGCGCACGAAGATGGTCGACATCGAGGACGAGATCCTCGACAACGGCTTCACCGACCAAGACGACAGCGCGGCGGGGACGTTCAAGGAGCTCGGCTACCCGCAGTTTCGCTGGGAGACGCTGGTCGAGCGGATCGAGCTGCCGGCGGACATGGCCCAGAAGTCGAAGGACCAGGCTACCGACCAGTCGATGGACGCCAAGAACCCGATGTCGCTCCTGACCGGGTTCATGGGGAGCATGATGTCCAGCTTCATCGAGCCGGTGCGGGCCGGCCTGCAGGAGTCGGTCCGCAAGGTGACGGTGCGCGTCCTGTGGGACGAGCACGGCCGGCGCGACCAGAGCTTCGAGGTGGTCCAGTACCTGACCGACCCGGCCAAGCTGGACGCGGCGATGAACCTGAACGCCGGCGCGGGCAGCGGGACCAACGGGAGCGGCGGCTCCACCGGCAGCACGGGCGCGGCGGCGCAGAACCCGCTGAACGCGCTGCAGGGACTGCTGGGGGGGCACTGATGCGCAACCTTCGACAACCGCGCGGGACCCTCTTAGGGTCCCGCACTGAAAATGGCTTTACCCTGATCGAGGTGATGCTGGCGCTGGCCATCCTCACGTTCGTCACGGCGATCATGTGGGGATCGTTCAGTCAGACGGCGTCCAACAAGCGGGCCATCGAGTCGGCGCAGGAGCGGACGCACACGGTGCGCGTGGCGCTGATGCGGATGACGCGCGAGATCGAGATGGCCTACCTCTCGGCCTCCGAGAACACCGCGATGGTCGAGCGGCGCACGTTCTTCGTGGGGTCGTCGCACGGCGCCGTCGACGAGCTGCAGTTCTCCAGCTTCGCCCACCAGCGCCTGCGCGCCGGCCTGGCCGAGGGGGACACCGCGCTCATCTCCTATTACGGCGAAGCCGATCCGGAGGACCGCCGGGTGCTGAACCTGATGCGGCGCGAGACCCGCCGGCTGCAGCAGGAGAACCCCAACGACATCCCGGGCGAGGCCTACATCCTCTGTCCCGACGTGAGCCGGGTGAAGTTCGCCTACTACGACCAGAAGCTGAAAGAGTGGGTGAACGACTGGAGCACGATGAACGCCAGCGGGCCCCAGTACCTGCCGACCCACGTCCGCATCACGCTCTCGGTCTATGACGAGCGTGGCCAGGAGGTCTCCTACACCTCCGACGCCCGCATCCAGATGACCGAGAAGGTCGACTACAAGCCGGTGAAGCAGTGAAGCTCGGCGAGCGGCTCAGGGGCTGGGCCCTGCGGCGTCGCGCCTCCACGCGGCGGCAGCGCGGTGTCGCCATGCTGATCGTGCTGACCTGGCTGGCGCTGATGATCTCGCTGGTGGGCGACTTCACCTACGGGACCGCCGTCGACTCGGCGCAGGCGGCCAACGCGCGCGACGAGCTGCGGGCGCACTACCTGGCGCGCTCGTCCGTGAACCTGTCGCGCCTGCTGATCAAGATCCAGCAAGAGTTCGTCGACCCGGTCATGGGGTCGGTGCAGAAGATGCTGACCCAGGCCATGGGGTCGTCGTCGACGACCGGCAGCACCACCACCGGCACCAGCGGCGCCGCGGCGGCGCCTCCCTCGCTGGGCTTCTCGCTGCGCGTGACCGACTACGCCAGCTCGCTGATGGGCTTCTTCAGCGGTTCGAAGGACGAGGTGACGGGCCTGGGCAGCCTGATCGGCATCGACACCAGCAACGTGAAAGGGCTGGGCCTGAAGTCGGGGACGTTCGACGCCGAGATCACCGCCGAGGACGGGAAGATCGACATCAACTGCGGCGGGGGCCTGGCGCCGGACCACAGCAAGCAGCTGGTGGTCTACCGGCTGCTGACGGCGCTGATGTATTCGCCCCGTTTCGACAAGCTGTTCTCGGAGGCCGACAACACCGGCAACTTCGCCACCCGCCAGGACGTGGCGCGCGCCATCATCGACTGGGCCGACGCCGACGAGCAGATGTTCACGCCCGAGGCGGGCGGGTCCGCCTCGGAGGACTACCGCTACGACGCCCACGCCGACCATTACCGCGCCCACGACAACAGCTACGACACCGTCGAAGAGGTGAAGATGGTGCGCGGCGTCTCCGACGGGTTCATGGAGGCGTTCGAGCCCTACCTGACCGTCTATGCCTCCGATCCCAACTGCAAGGTGAACCTGGGCGCCATCAGCAACAAGGAGAGCGGCGACTGCACGCCGCTGGTCATGGCGGTCATCCGCGCCGCGGCCACGCCCGATCCCAGCAAGCCGCCGCAGGATCCCACGGTGTTCGACGACAACATCCTGTACCCGCTGGCCAGCATCCTGTGCGACCGCGCCTCGACCGCCGGCTTCGACAGCCTGAACACCATCACCAGCCTGCTGGCGAACCCGCAGGGCGCGGTGTTGCCCGACGATCCGCGCTTCAAGATCTTCCAGTCGATGAAGCCGATCAACATCGACGCGGGGGCGCTGGGGAACGTCGCCTACGTCGGCTCGCCCCGCGTCTACCGCATCGCCGCCACCGGTGAGTCGGGGCGCGTGAAGAAGAAGATCATCGCCATCGTCGACACCGGCCGCACGCTGGAGAACCCGCTCACGCTGAACCCGCAGTCGGAGAAGGCGGCCGGCGTCCTCCAATACTGGCGCGAGGAATAGCGAATCCATCATGGCCCACACCGTCTGCGGCATCGATCTCGGCACCTACTCGGTCAAGCTGGTCTTCTTCGAGGCCGGCTTCCGCGCCACCAAGCTGCGCGGCATGGTGGAGATCCCCGTGGCGCCGGGGGAGGCGCCGCTCGTCGAGCGCCAGATGGCGGCGGTCCGTGAGGGGCTGTCGGGCACCTCGGGCGAGGTGACGCCGACGCTGGCCGTACCGGGCGAGCAGCTCTCCATCCGCGTGCTGGAGCTGCCGTTCTCCGACGCGCGGAAGATCGATCAGGTCGTCGGCTACGAGCTGGAAGGACAGATCGTGAACCCGATCGAGGACGTGGTGTTCGACCACCTGGTGGTCGGGCAGCGCCCGGAGGGATCGACGATCGTGGCGGCGGCGGCCCGGCGCGAGGACCTGGCGGCGCTCATCGCCGCGGGCGAGGCGCAGGGGCTGCTCCCGCGCGCGTTGTTCGCGGCGCCGCTCATCTACCGGACGCTGTTCCCGGCGGCGCCGGCCAGCGGCGACGATCCGATCCCCTGTCAGGCGGTGCTCGACTTCGGCCACGAGCGCACCAACGTCTGCATCGTCCGCGGCGGCCACGCGATCTACGCCCGCACCATCCGGCGCGGCGGCGCGCACCTGACGGCGGCGATTGCCAAGGCGTTCAACGCCGATCTGGAGCGCGCCGAGCAGGCCAAGCGGGGTGAGGCGTTCCTGACCAGCCCGGGGCGCGCCGCCAACACGCCGCTCTTGGTGAAGCTGGACGCCGTGCTGCGCGAGGCGCTGACCCCCACCGTGCGCGAGCTGCGGCAGACGCTGACCAGCTTCACCGCCGGCGCCAAGGCCGAGGTCGACACGCTGCTGGTGGTCGGCGGCGGCGGCCGGCTGGCCGGGCTGCTGTCGTTTCTCGAAGCCGAGCTGGGGATCCCGGCGCGCCACCCGCCGGTGCGCGCGGCGCTGGAGGCCGGCGGCCGCCACCTGAGCACGGTCGACCCGGCCGGCGAAGAGACGGCGGTGCCCGACTCCGACGTCTACGCGCTGTCGGGCGCGATCGCGCTGGCCGCCGCGCGCGGCTCGCGCGAGATTGATTTCAGGCGCGGCCCCTTCGTCTACCGCGCGAACTTCTCCATCCTGCGCCAAAAAGGATGGCATCTGGCCGCCTTGGCCGCGTCGCTGCTGCTGGCGGGCGGCATGGACGTGAGCGCCAAGCTCTCCAGCCTGGGGACGGAGCGCAAGGCGCTGGACAAGGAGCTCAAGACCGCCACCCAGGAGCTGTTCGGCAAGCCGCGTGACGACGCCGAGGCGGTCGCCGAGCTCCTGCGCAAGGGCTTCCGCGAGGACCTGGCGCCGATCCCCAAGGCGACCGCCTTCGATCTGCTCGATCAAATCTCGCGCAAGGTCCCACCGGCCGACAAGGTCAAGCTGGACGTCGCCGAGCTGGAGATCCGCCCCAAGAAGACCTTCATCAAGGGGACGGCCGACACCGCCGCCGCCGTCGACGAGATCGCCGCCAAGCTGAAGGAGATCGACTGCTTCGAAGACGTCACGAAGGGGGCGATCACGGAGGTCTCGGGCGGCGCCAAGCAGTTCACCCTCAACATCACGTCCAAGTGCCCATGAGCGCCCTCGACAGCCTCCGCGAAACGGGCCGGCGCCTCGTCCGCCGGCCGCTGGCCTATCTGACCGGTTGGTGGGAGCGGCTGGCGCCGCGCGAAAAGCGCTGGGTCACCACGCTGGTCGGCGCGGTGCTGATCATGTCGATCATCCTGGGGGCCACCGTCTCCTTCAGCGACATCGGCGATCTGGAGGACGGTAACGCCAAGATCCGCGACGCGCTGACGGCCATCGCCAAGCACCGGGACGAGTACCTGGAGGCCAAGGCCCGCAACTCCGTGCAGGAGGCGCGCATCGGGACGGCGCCGCCGCAGCTGGCCGGCGACCTGGAGGCCGCCGCCCACGCGGAGAACATCCAGATCGCCGAGTCGAGCGAGCGCCCCACCGTGCCGGCTGGCCGCCGCTACGTCGAGCACGACACCGACCTCAAGATCCGCGACACCGACCTGCAGAGCCTCACCAACTTCATGCGACGGGTCGAGACGGGGCCACGGCTGATCTTCTTCACCCGGCTGGCGCTCAAGCACCGCTACTCCGAGGACACCGACAAGCTGGACGTCGAGGCCACGGCCACCGCCTTCGAACGTGTGCACGAGGAGACCAAGCCCAAGAAGCCGGCCGACGGGCAGCAAGACAAGCAGGACAAGTAGGAGAGAGGACGCCCGCCATGGTCACGATATCGACGGAGAGGTTGCACAAGCTGCGCCGGAGCGCGCTCTTCAGCCTGTTTGGTCTGGTGGTGTTCGTCATCGCGCTCTACTTCTCGTTCCCCTCGGAGCGCGCGAAGCAGGTGGCGATCCGGCTGGCCGCCGCCCGCGATCTGGACGTCGACATCGGCTCGGCCAGCCCGGCGCTGGGCCTGGGCGTGGTGTTCCGTGACATCCACGTCCGCACCAAGCCGGCCACCGGCAAGCCGGCGCGCTTCACGATCGACTCGGCGCGCATCGGCGTGTCGCCGTTCTCGCTCCTGTCGGCGACCAAGACCATCACCGTGTCGCTGGAGGCGTTCGGCGGGCACATCGAGATCCTCCAGCACGGCGCGCTCGGCAAGAAGGGGAGCTTCGAGGTCCAGGTCCACGCGCGTGACGTCAAGATGAGCGAGATCCCGGGCGTGCGTGAGGCGATCAACATGCCGCTGACCGGGACCGCCAAGCTGGATCTGGAGCTGAGATCGGACGACAGCAAGCTGGCCGACTCCAACGGCGAGATCACCTTCTCCTGTGACAGCTGCGTGCTGGGCGACGGCAAGTCGCCGCTGAAGGTGGCGGGCAATCCCTTCCTGAGCGGCGGGTTGACGCTGCCGCGGCTGCGGCTGGGCGACTTCGGCGGTCACGTGGCGATCGAGAAGGGGACCGCCAAGCTGCAGGACATCGGCGGCAAGTCGCCCGACGGCGAGGTGTGGTTGGAGGGCGAGTTGGCCCTGCGCGATCCGCTCCCGAGCTCGACGGTGAACGCCTACCTCCGGTTCAAGCTGAGCGACGCGTTCCTCAAGCAGGCCGCCACCGTGCAGACGATCCTGCAGATGGCGGGGGCGGCTGGAAAGCGCCCCGACGGGTTCTACGGCATGCGGCTCTCCGGGCGCCTGGGGCAGCTCAACCCGCCGGTGCTCTCACCGATTTCGCCGGTCACCAGCAGCACGCCGCGTCCCGGCACGCACGCCGCCATCACGCCGCGCTCGGCCCCGCTGCCGTCGCCGCCACCGCCGGCGGCGCCGCCCGCGACGGTGCAGATGGTCGCCTCGGCGCCCGCGCCCGAACCG
>CAZTZM010000151.1:0-13744 GCA_964618005.1 uncultured Myxococcales bacterium | reverse complement strand
AACACCGATCCGGACGGCGCCGTCTGCACGGAGTGCTTCAACGACTTCGGCGCCGACATGACGTTCACCAACGACTGGAAGCTCTACGTGTTCCCGTGGAAGGCGCTCAAGCAGCTCCCCGACTGGGGCGCGCCGCACAAGGCGCACATCACCCCCTCCAAACTTTATGGAATTCAGTTTCAGGTCAACACGCCCAAGGCCAACTACGACATCTACATCGACGACCTGAAGTTCTTCTGCCAGTAGCCGCCGAGCCGTACCCCCACGTATAATTCAGCTCCTTTTCGCCTTATTGCTTGCCGGGAGGATCGCCTTGCTTCGCTTTCGTCGCCTCGCCTTTGCTCTGTTTGGAATGACCGCGGCCGCCGGCTGTTCGACCCTCTTCCCGGGTAACAACAAGGGGACGAGCGATCAGCCGGTGCCGCTGACCGGCTGCCCGAGCAGCCCCTCGCAGCCGTACGCGCCGGGCGGCTACTACGTCAACGGCAACACGGTCTGCGCCGCCAGCTCCGGTCGCTCGCACATCTTCCACGGTGTCGACCGCCCGTCGTTCGAGTGGTCGCAGACCGGCGTCGACATCTCGGCGGCGGACTTTCAGTTGATGGGCACGTGGAAAGCAAACCTGGTCCGGATCGCTTTGAACCAGGACTTCTGGCTGAGCGCCTCGATGTACTACTCGCCCAACTACGCCACCGAGATCGACAACGCCATCGCCTGGGCCGAAGAGGCCGGGATGGACGTGATGCTCGATCTCCACTGGTCGGACAAGGGCGTTCTGGGCAGCTGCGACCCAACCGGAAACTGCCAGCAGCTGATGGCCGACACGAACTCGATCACGTTCTGGTCCGAGGTCGCTGCCCGCTACATGAACGACGGGCGCGTCCTGTTCGAGCTTTACAACGAGCCCCACGACGTCGCCTGGGGCATCTGGAAGTCGGGCGGCATGGCCGGCGGTTTCCAGGTGGCCGGCATGCAGCAGCTCTATCAGGCGGTGCGCGCGACCGGCGCCAACAACCTGGTCGTGATCGGCGGCCTGGACTTCGCCTACGACCTCTCGGGCGTGCCGAGCAACCGCATCGAGGGGTACAACATCCTCTACGCCACGCACCCGTACAACAACTCGGGCGAGAAGAAGCCGGGCAGCTGGGACAACTATTGGGGGAACCTGACCAACACCGACCCGGTGCTGGTGACGGAGTTCGGGGACTCGGGGACCTGCGACGCGACCTACACCTCCGAGCTGATCGCCTACGCCGATCAGCACCACACCGGCTGGACGGCCTGGGCCTGGTTCCCCGGCGGGTGCGGCTTCCCCTCGATCATCAACGACTGGCAGGGGACGCCCTCGATGACCGGCGACGTCGTCAAGGCGGCGTTGCTCGGCTACGGCGAGCCGTCCGTCGACGGCCGCCGCGACGCGGGCGCCACGCCGACCGACGCCGCCGCCCCGGCCGATGGCGCGACGCCCGCGGATGGCGGCAGCGCTCCCGACGATGCCGGCGCCAAGCCGGACGCTGCCGCCGACGCCGCGACCGGGCAGTAGCGTTTCCGGGGACCCCGCACCCCGGCGGGGTCTAAAGCCCCCACGGATCCCGCCGATGATCATCCGTGAGGTTGTCGTGCTGTCCGCCCGGATTCGCCTCGGTATCGCCTTCCTGGGATTGACCGTCGCGGGTCTCGGCTGCGCCACCACCACCCACAGCGTGGGGTACTCGGATGCCGAGATGGATCTGGCCCAGCGGCGGTCTGAAGAAGAGGCCCTCGCTCGTCTCTCCGGCTCGAGCAACGACGAGATCTCCGACGCGGCCAAGACTATCGCGCGCGAGCACGAACACACGAGTCAGTAAGGTCCCGAAAGGCGCGCGCGGACGCGCACCGCCGTCGGGAGCTGGGGGACCTTTGGGAGTCTCGCGCCCGAAAAATCGGGTAACCTCTCGCGCCATGATCCTCGGCAAAGAGCGGCGGGCGGTGCGGAACGCGACGCGCGCGATTCGCGATCTCGTGCTGCGTCCGGGTCGCGAGCTGTCGCTCGGCGACGGCTTTGGGGGCGGCGGACTGGGCGCGATGATGCTGCTGGCCACGGCGCCGCTGCGTCAGGTGCCGGAGATGGCCGCCCGGCTGCCGGGGACACTGCGCGAGCTGGGTGAGCGCATCACCGCCATCCCGGGGCTGCGGCGACGGGCGCCCGCCCTGGGCTTTGCGGCGCAGGCGCTGGCGGGCGGCGTCCGCCACGGCGCGACCCTGCGCGAGCGCTACCTGAACCTGCTGGCGGCCGCCATGGACTCGGAGACGGCCGGGCGCGTCCACCCGGCGTTTCTGGGCGTGCTGCGGCAGCTGACCGCCGACGAGGTGCGCCTCGTCAGCCTGTTCCAGCACGACGGGCCGTTCCCGCTGCTGACGGTGGTCGCCCGCTACAAGTTCGGCGGCCCACTGTCGACGGAGCTGCGCCACTTCAGCCGCCTGGCCGCCTACGCCCAGTGCGAGTACCCGGAGCGCGTGCCGCTCTACATCGACAACCTGTGCCGGCTGGGCCTGACCGAGGTCCGGCCGGTCCGGATCGCCGACGACACCCGCGGCTTCCGGGCCCTGGAGGAGAGCCCGGACGTGAAGGCCGCCATCGCCCGGGTCGAGGCGAACCCGCCGCCTCCGCTCAAGAACGGCGCCAAGGACGACGACGATCGCGTCGTCGCGGATCTGCAGCGCCGCGCTCTCTACGTGACGGCCTTCGGGCGCCGCTTCTACGAAGCCTGCGAGTACCGTCCGGAGCCCGGCACACGCTAGCCTTACCGAGGTCGTCATGGAAGACGTCGCTCCCCCTTCGCCGCCACCACCCAACCCAGACGCCGACGAGCGCGAGCCCCTCTCGCTGGACGAGATACGCGACGCGTGGCCGCTGCTGGCGCAGGCCGATCGCATGGAGGGGTTCTCGATGCTCCCCCGCGACGAGGCGGAGGACTTCTTCTTCTCCTTGTCGGCGCGCGACCAGGCCGAGGTGGTGCTGGCGATGCCGGGACGCGAGCGGCGCTCCTGGGTGCGCCTCCTGCCCCCCGACGACGCGGCCGACCTGATTCAGGCCGCGCCGACCGAGTCGCGGGACGCCCTGCTGGGGCTGCTCGACGAGCCGACCCGCCGCGAGGTGACGGCGCTGCTGGCCTACTCGGAGGACAACGCGGGCGGCCTGATGAACCCGCGCTACATCCGCCTGCGCCCGGAGATGACCGTCGACGAGGCGATCAGCTACGTGCGCAAGCAGATGCGCGAGCAGCCGCGCACCATCTACTACGGCTACGTCCTGGACAGCGAGCAGCGGCTGCTGGGCGTGGTCTCGTTCCGCGAGCTGTTCACCGCCACCGTCCGCACCCGCGTCGCCGAGATCATGAAGCGGCAGGTGACCACCATCCCGGACCAGATGGACCAGGAGACGGTGAGCCACAAGTTCGGCGAGAGCCACCTGGTGGCGCTGCCCGTCGTCGACCCCGAGGGGCACATGAAGGGCATCGTCACCGTGGACGACGTGGTCGACGTCGTCCGCGAGGAGGCGACCGAGGATATGCAGAAGGTCGGCGGCGTCGAGGCTCTCGACGCGCCGTACCTGCAGATCGACCTGCACAAGATGATCCGCAAGCGGGTCGGCTGGCTCTCGGTCCTGTTCCTGGGCGAGATGCTGACCGCCAGCGCGATGGGCTTCTTCGAGAAGGAGATCGCCCGCGCGGTGGTGCTGGCGCTGTTCATCCCGCTCATCATCTCGAGCGGCGGCAACTCCGGGTCGCAGGCCACCACGCTGGTCATCCGGGCGATGGCGCTGGGCGAGATCCGCCTGCGCGACTGGTGGCGGGTGGTCAGGCGCGAGTTCGTGGCCGGGATCGGCCTGGGCCTGGTGCTGGCGGTGATCGGCTTCCTGCGCATCGTGACCTGGGAGGGGCTGTTTCACACCTACGGCCCGCAGTACCTGAGCGTGGCGACCACCGTGGCGGCCAGCCTGGTCGGCGTCGTGCTGTGGGGGACGCTGGCCGGCTCGATGCTGCCGTTCGTGTTGCGCCGGTTCGGCTTCGACCCCGCCAGCGCGTCGGCCCCCTTCGTGGCCACCCTGGTCGACGTCAGCGGCCTCGTCATCTACTTCACCGTCGCGGCGATCGTCCTGCGGGGGAAGTTACTCTGAAGTTCCGCGGCCACCGCGGCCGGGCCTTGGTGCTCGCGGTGGGCCTGGTGACGGGTTGTGGAGGGGGAGCCGAACCGACATCCGCCGAGGTGATCCAGGCCCGCGCGGACGAGCTGATTAACACCGGCTGCCCGCCGCTGCCGCCCATCTCCGGCTTCGTGGGGCGCGAGGACGGGGCGCTGCTGCTGAACGCCATCACCCCCTATCGCGCGACCGGGACCAACCTCTATTACCTGCAGCAGCTGCTCTCCTACGCCCAGCAGGAGCAGGACCCGCAGGCGCTGGAGGCCGTGCGCGAGGTACTGGACGACCTGGTCTGCCTGTCGCTGCCGGTGGCGCGCATCTGGGGCTTCAACGACTCGAAGGACACCTCGTCAATCCGGCGCAGCCCGTGGGAGGGATTCCGTGAAGAGGGCCTTCGCGGCCTGGACCAGGCGGTCTGGGAGGCCAAGCGGCGGGGGATTCGCCTCATCATCCCGCTGGTCAACAACTGGGGCGAGTACGGCGGCCTCCCCGCCTACGCGGCCTGGGCCTCGAAGCTGTACGGCAGCCCGGTCGACCGCGACGCGTTCTACAGCGACGCGCAGCTGCAGCAGTGGTGGAAGGACTACGCCTTCATGCTGGTGAACCGCGTGAACACCTTCACCGGCATCACCTACGGGAACGAGCCGGCCATCCTGGCGTGGGAGATCGGCAACGAGCTGCGCTGCTCGAGCTGCGCCGGCACGACGCGGCTGCCCGACACCATCGCCGAGCTGGCGACGTTCCTGAAGCAGATCGCCCCCAACCAGTTGATCGCCGACGGGGGCGACGGATTCGACGACGACCCGACCGCCTACGCGGGCCTCACCAACTACTACGCGGTCCGCGGCGACGAGGGGTGCAGCTTCTCCAAGCTGGCGCGCGTCGACGCGCTGGACATGCTGTCGTACCACTTCTATCCGCACAACTATGGGTTCTCGACCGCGCGGGACGCCGAGATCTGGATCGACCGCCACACCGACCTGGCGATGGTCACCGGCAAGGTCGCCTACCTGGGCGAGTGCGGCTTCGCGGCCCCCGACGTGGAACGAGCGCAAAGCTATGACGGCTGGTTGCGCCGTCTCTTCGCGCTCTCCGGCGGCCAGCTCGGGCTGTTCTGGCAGCTGTCACCGGCCGGTCGCGTGAACAACGACGGCTTCGCGGTTTACTCGCGCCGCGACAACGCGACCGCCTGGATCCTCGCCCGCTGGGGCCGGGCTATTCATTAGCCATTGTTCACCAAAGGACCCTGGGAGGGGGTCCTTTAGATCCCCCGCGAAGAGCGCCATCGGGCGAAGCCCGCTGGCGCTCACGCGACCGGCCGCCGCCCTCCTCACGCGACCGGCCGCCGCCTCACGCGATCCGGCCGCCGCCCTCCTCAAGTGGTCAGCCGGCGACGGCCTACGGCCAGCCGGTAGATACCGAGCAGGATCAGCGCGCCGATGATCGAGGCCACGATGCCCGGGCCACTGCCGGGTGAGCGGTACCAACCAAACGCGCGCCCGAGAAACCCAGCCACGAGCGAGCCCGCGACACCGAGCAACATCGTCACGATGACGCCGCCCGGATCCTTGCCCGGCATGATCAGCTTCGCCAGCGCACCAACCACCAACCCCACGATGAGCGTCCAGATGATCGACATGACAGCTCCTCCTTTTGTGAAGCTGGGGACCGCGACGGATCGTGGCAAGAGGATCCCAGAGCCGGGAGGCGGCCAGCCGCGAAAAGTCGCGGGTTTGAGCGCCGGCTGTGCTTGAGGGACAGGCCGTCGGCGCCACGTTCAATACATGACTTTACGTACGGCGATGGCCTTCGTGCTGACGGCCGTGTTCGCGAGTGGCGCCGCCGGGCAGAGCCCGACCACAGAGACGGATCGGCCGGACGCCGGGGCGTCGCTCATCCAGGCGCCCGGTGAAAACCGGCCCGTGGCAGAGCCGGCCAGCGGCGCGCCACCGCCGCGCTCGCTGGATTCCGTCCGGGCACCGGTCCCCGATCGGCTGGCCTTGCCGGCCTGGATTCAGGATGCGCCGCTGGCGCCGCCGACACCCTGGGTGCAGACGACCGCGCCTTCGCCCTCCGCGCTGCCGCCGTTCGACGGGACCACGGGCGGCGGCGCCAAGCGCGTGAAGGCGATCATCGAGCGCAACCCGGGCCCGACGGACATCCCACGCGACAGCGTCACGCGCACGCCCGAGGATCAGAACGCGCCGCCACCGGAACCGACGTCGAAATGAGAGGGGCTAGACCTCGAGCAGCAGGCGCTCGGGGTCCTCGACGCACTCCTTGACGCGCACCAGGAACTGCACGGCCTCGCGACCGTCGATGAGGCGGTGGTCGTAGGAGAGCGCGACGTACATCATCGGCCGCACCACGACCGCGTCGCCCACCACGACCGGGCGCTTCTGGATGGCGTGCAGCCCCAGGATGCCGCTCTGGGGCGGGTTCAGGATCGGCGTCGACAGCAGCGACCCGTAGACGCCGCCGTTCGAGATCGTGAACGTGCCGCCTTCCAGATCCTTGGGGCCCAGCTTGTTCTCGCGGGCGCGGCCGGCCAGCGCCGCCACGGTCTTCTCGACCTCGGCGAACGTCAGCCGGTCGGCGTCGCGCACGATCGGGACGACCAGTCCCTTGCCGCCGCCCACGGCCACGCCGATGTCGTAGTGGTCCTTGTAGACGATGTCGGTGCCGCGCACCTCGGCGTTGACCGCCGGGTAGGTCCGCAGCGCCTCGATGGCCGCCTTCACGAAGAACGACATGAAACCCAGCTTGACGCCGTGCTGCTTGACGAACCGCTCCTGGTGCCGCTCGCGCAGCGCCATCACGTTCGCCATGTCGACCTCGTTGAACGTGGTCAGGATGGCGGCCGCGTGCTGGGCCTCGACCAGACGGCGGGCGACGGTCTTGCGCAGCGGCGACATCGGGACGACGCGCTCGCGGCCGCCGTCGTCCAGCGTGCGCGACACCGTCGGCACCTCGAACGGCTCCGGCGGCGGCGCCGGCAAGGGCACGCTCTGGGGTGCTGGCGGCTCGACCTGCTTCTGAACCGCGCGCGCCACGTCCTGCTTGGAGATCCGACCGCCGCGGCCGCTTCCCTTGACGCTCTCGGCGGGAACGCCGCTCTCGGCCATCGCTCGCCGCGCCGACGGCGCCGCCCGCACGGCCTCGGCGGCCGGATGGCCGTTGCCACCCTCCGCCCGACGCCCGTTCCCCTCGGGGGCCGGCGCCGCGGCGGCGACCTGATCTATTTCGGCGATCACCTCGCCGACCGCCACGGTGTCCCCGGCCTTGCGCAGGATCTTGCGCAGCACGCCCGCGCCCGGCGAGGGGACCTCGACGGTCGCCTTCTCGCTCTCGACTTCGACCAGCGGCTCGTCGACCGAGACCTCGTCCCCCTCGGCGTGCCGCCAGGCCCCCAGCGTCGCCTCGCGCACCGATTCGCCCAGCGCGGGAACGCGCAGCTCCATCGCCATCAGATCGCTCCTTTTCCGAACGCTTCCGCGACCAGACGGGTCTGCTCACGGGTGTGCCGCTTGGCTGACCCGGTCGCCGGACTGGCCGAGAGCGGGCGGGTGATGCTCGACCAGGGAAACGAGCCCGCGAACAGCGGCGGCAGCTCGCGGTTGATGTAAGCCCAGGCGCCCATGTTCTTCGGCTCCTCCTGGACCCAGACCACCGGCGTCCCCTCGGCGTAGGCCGAGAGCGCCTCCAGCAGCTCGTCTTTGTGCAGCGGGAACAGCTGCTCGATCCGGATGATCGCCACGTCGTCGTAGCTGCGCGCCTCGCGCGCCGCGATGAGGTCGTAATAGACCTTGCCCGTGCAGAGCAGCACGCGCTTCACCTTGGCCGGATCCTTCACCAGCGGGTCGGGGATGATGTGCTGGAACTTCCCCTCGGTGAACGCCGACAGCGGCGACGTCGCCGCCGGGTGCCGCAGCAAGCTCTTGGGCGACATGATGATGAGCGGCTTGCGGTAGGGGCGCAGCACCTGCCGCCGCAGCGCGTGGAAGTACTGCGCCGGCGTGGTCAGGTTGCAGACCTGCATGTTGTCGTTCACGCACAGGTTCAAGAAGCGATCGAGCCGGGCGTTCGAGTGCTCGGGGCCCTGCCCCTCCATGCCGTGGGGCAGCAGCAGCGTGAGACCGCTGACCCGGTGCCACTTCGCCTCCGACGAGCTGATGAACTGATCGATGATCACCTGCGCGGCGTTCACGAAGTCGCCGAACTGCGCCTCCCAGATGGTGAGGCCGTCCGGCATGTCCAGGCTGTAGCCGAAGTCGAAGCCCAGCACCGCGCCCTCGGTCAGCGGGCTGTCGCGGACCTCGAACACCCCCTGCTTGGGGCCCAGGTGCGCCAGCGGCGTGTACTCGTGGCCGTCGTCGTGATCGCAGAGGACCGCGTGCCGGTGGCTGAAGGTCCCGCGGCGCGAGTCCTGGCCGGACAGGCGAACGCGCGTTCCCTGCGCAAGCAGCGTCCCGAACGCCAGCGCCTCACCCATCCCCCAGTCGATCGGCTTTTCGCCGGCGCCCATCGCGGCCCGCGCCTCGATGATCAGCTTCTGCAGCTTGGGGTGGACGTGGAAGTCAGGCGGCACCGTCACCAGCGCCCGCGTGACGTCCTTGATCGCCGCCAGCGAGACCGCCGTCGGCACCTCGGGGACCGTGCCGTCGGCGCCGCCCTTGAGGCGGGCCCAGGCGCCGGCGAACGTGCTCGGACGCGGCGGCGTCTCCAGCTTGGTGGCGATCTCCAGCTCGCCGTCCAGCGCCTTGCGCTTGGCGGCGGCGATGGCGTCGGTCTCCTCGACCGTGATCGGCGCGCCCCCGTCGGACGAGGGGTTCGCCGCGTCGTGGGCCAGGTAGGCCATCCGGATCGACGGCTTGGAGGCGATGGCCCGGTACATCACCGGCTGCGTGTACGTCGGCTCGTCGCCCTCGTTGTGCCCCAGCTTGCGGTAGCACCACAGCTCGACGATCGCGTCGCGGTGGAAGCGCTGGCGGAAGTCGACTGCCAGATCGACCACCTGGCAGACCGCCTCCGGATCCTCGCCGTTCACGTGGAAGATCGGGATCTGCAGCATGCGCGCGACGTCGGTCGCGTAGGTGGTCGACTTGGCGCTGTGAGGCGAGGTGGTGAAGCCGACCTGGTTGTTGACCACGATGTGCACCGTGCCGCCGACGCGGTAGCCGGGCAGCTCGGACATGTTGAGCGCCTCCGCGACGATCCCCTGCCCCGCGAACGCGGCGTCGCCGTGGATCAGGATCGGCAGCGCGCGCGTGCGGCCCGTGTCGCCCAGGCGATCCTGCTTGGCGCGGATGCGTCCCTGCACGACGGTGTTGACCCACTCGAGGTGGCTGGGGTTGAAGGTCAGCGAGACGTGCACCTTGTGCTCGTCGCTGCCCTGACCGAAGACGCGATCGATCGAGAAGCCGAGGTGGTACTTCACGTCGCCGCCGCCGTCGTTCAGGTCGACCTTCTCGTCCAGCTTGTCCTGGAACTCGGCGAAGATCTGCGAGGCCGGCTTCTTCAGCACGTTGGCCAGCACGTTGAGGCGACCGCGATGGGCCATCCCGATCACGACCTCGGTGACGCTGGAGCGCGCCGCGCGCTCGATCAGCCGCTCGAGCAGCGGGATCAGGCTCTCGGACCCCTCCAGCGAGAAGCGCTTGGACCCGAGGAACTTGTTCTGCAGGAACTGCTCGAACACCTCGGCGCCGATCACCTGCTGGAACACGCGCAGCCGCTCCTCGCGGGTCATCGCCAGGCGGTTGCGCGTGCTCTCCATCCGGTTCTGCAGCCAGTTGCGCAGCTCGATGTCGTGCAGGTGCGCCAGCTGGACGCCGATCTTGCGGCAGTACGTCTCGCGCAGCAGGCCCACCAGCTCGCGCAGCGTGGTGCGATCCGGGCCGGCCACGTTCTCACTGCTGAACACCAGGTCCAGGTCCTCGTCGGCGAGGCCGTAGTTCTCGAGCCCGATCGCCGGGCCGCCGCGCTTGACCAGCCCCAGCGGGTCGAGATCGGCGAACAGGTGGCCGAGCTCGCGGTACCCCTCGACGAGCCGCTGCACGCGCTCCGAGAGCAGGCGCACCGAGATGCGACTCTGGATGGCGCCCGGCGGCGACGCCGGCGGCAAGCCGAAGATGTTGCGCGAGAACGAGGCGGGCGGCGCGACCGCCTTGGCCAGCGCGCCGTTGCTGGTGCCGCCGGTCTTGAACGACCCGAACAGCTCACGCCACTCGGGATCGACGCTTCCTGGATCGCGCAGGAACTGAAAATACAGCTCCTCTGCGAAGCCCAGGTTCGCTGCGCCGAGCGCCGCGATCCCCTCGTCGGGGGGCGGCTCTTCCGCTGCAGGGGGGACCATCAAATCGACCACCGGGCGCGGCGCGCCCGAACCATTGACCTTCACTTCGAACATATTCGGCATCGCCTCTTACATGCATCGGACAAAAGGCGGTTAAGTGTACGTTATTGTTGAGCAGCAGGGAGAGTGAAAAAGAACGTCGTTCCACCCCGATCTTCTGACGCTGCCGCGGGCGGCACGACCGGGCTCTCCACCCAGATTCGCCCGCCGTGGGCTTCCACGATCCCCCGCGCGATCGAGAGCCCCAGGCCAATTCCGTCCCGATTTCGCCGGCGGGCCTGGTAATAGCGGTCGAAGACGTAGGGGAGCTCCTCCTTCGAGATCCCCGGGCCGTCGTCGGTCACGGCGAACCGGACCATGTCACCGTCGGGCTCGGCCGCCACGCTGACCGTCCCCCCGTCCGGGGTGAACTTCACGGCGTTGCCCACGACGTTCGAGAACAGCTGGATGACCCGGTCGTGGTCGCAGGAGATACGCAGGGGGGTTCCCGGGCTGGCGTCGACCAGCCTCATCGATTTGGGGGCGGCCAGCGGCTCCAGCGCCTCCAGCACCTCATGAATCAGCTCGTCGACCTGGCGCGGGTGCGAGCTGACCGACAGCCGGCCCGCCTGGATCGCCGCGAAGTCGAGCAGGTCGCGGATCAGGCGGTTCATGCGGTTGCCCGCCCGCTGGATCGCCTCGACCTGGCGCCGCGCGCGCCCCTCCTTGCCCGGCGGCTCGGGTGGCAGCGAGCTCTTCAGCAACAGCGCGCTCGAGGCCAGCACGACGCCCAGCGGGTTGCGCAGATCGTGCGAAACGATCGCCAGAAGATCTTCGCGCGCGCGCAGCGACTCTTGCGTCTCGGCGTAGAGGCGCACGTTGTCGATCGCGATCGACGCCCGGCGCGCCAGCTCCTCGGCGGCGCGCAGGTCGGGCGCGCTGTAACGCCGCCCCTCACCCAGCGCCGCCAGCACGACGGCGCCGACCGTCTCGCCGCGAAGCGCGAACGGGACGACCAGCGACGACCGCTCGCCCGTGTTTTCCAGGCTGGGCTGGTTGGTCTCCAGCGCGGCGGTCGCCGCCTTGAGCGCGTCGGCCCGCCCCTTGTCCGGGACGGGCGCGGCGGGCGTGTCGGCCCGGGTGGCGCCGGCGAACGCCAGCACGCGCGGCACGCCACCGCGCCGGCGCAGGACGATGGCGCAGCCGTCGGCCACCGTTCGCGCCGCCAGCGCCGCCAGCTCCTCCAGCAGCGCGACGAGATCCATCGACGAGCCGAGCACCGTGCTGGCGTCGCCCAGGAAGGTCTGCCACTCCTGATCGCGCCGATCGTCGGTCACGTCGCGCATGACGATGACGACTCGGCCCGCCTCGCCGCCCCCCGCCGCCGCCACCGGCGACACCTTCACCGACAGCCAGCGATCGGCCTCCTCGCCGCCGATCGGCCGGTAGCGCACCAGACGCTCGTCGCTCAGGCCGCCGACGGCGCCCGGCGCGGTCAGATCGTCCGCCGTGAGCGATCCGCCGGCTTCGTCCCACATCCGGAACCGGTTCATCATCTCGGTCGGCGTGGCGTGCTTCAACGGCGACGCGCCGGCCGCCTTGGCGATGACCTCGTTGGCGTAGACCAGGCGCCCGGCGCCGTCGCGCACCGTGATCCCGTCGGGCAGCGCCCGCAGCACGGCCGCCAGCTCGTCGCGCGACCGCTCCAGCGCCTCCAGCGCCTCGGTCTGCGCCTCCTGGCGGTGGAAGACCAGGCAGATCTGGTAGCCGATGGCGGTCATCAGGTGCAGCATCCCGTCGTCCGGGGGGCGCGCGTCCCGCGCGTAGAGCTCGATGACCGATCGAACCCCGTTCCGATCGTGGACCGGGAAAGCGGCCACCGTTCGCAGGCCGGCGGCGGCCACCAGCTTCAGGCGCGGGCTGGCCTCGTCCTCGGCGCTCTCGATCCAGACCGCCTCGCGTGCCTGCATCGCGCGCCCGGCCGGATCCTCCCCGGCGCGCAGCATCGTCGTGCGCGAGGCCTCGACGACCGCGTCCCGCAAGATCGCCTCCTCGGCCCAGACCGAGCGACAGCGCAGCGAGGCACGCTGGCCGAGGTGCTCGTCAGCGACCCAATGGATCGCCAGCGCCCAGTCGAGCTGGACGGCGATGACACGCAGGATCTCGGCGATCGCTTCTTCCAGCGACGCCGACTCCAGCAGGACACGAGACGCCGTCTGCTGCACGGCCAGCCTGCGCGCGTCGGGGCCTTCTGAACGCCCGCTCATCCGTTCCCATATTAACGACGAAAGTGGCGTGCGCTTCCCACCTCGACGAAATCAGGGGCCACAAACAGCGCGAAGAGCAGGCGGGGGGCGCCTGCTTCGCGCGATCGGCGCGCGGCGAGGGCGGACGAGATAGGCTCGCCCGACCTCTTCGCCGGCAGCCGACGCGTGCTAGACGGCGTCCTTGGCGGCCTTGACCGGGCGCGCGCGGACGATCTTGCGGGCCGGCTTGGCCTTGAACACCGTCGGCTCCTTGGTGAAGGGGTTGATGCCCTTGCGCTCCTTGGTGGCCGGCTTCTTGATGACGACGAACTTCGCAAATCCGGGAACCAGGAAGGTGCCCGTCTTCTTCAGCTCCTTGTAGCCGATGGTGGCGAGTGACTCCAGCACACCCTTGACGTCCTTGCGGGAGAGTTTCCCGTCGTTCTCTTCGGCCAGTTTGGAAATGAGGTCGGACTTCGACAGAGGCTTGCCCATTCGTTCGATCTCCTCTCGTGCGTTTACCGGCGGGGCCGGGGAAAAGTTCCGGCATTTTGGGTGAAACCCGTCGAAGTTGGAAGCGAAAACCTTGCCGTACGAGGCTTTCTCCGTCGGATTTCACCGTGACCGGCCGGGGCGCCCTTGCCCGGATCCGCATGTCCCACCGGGTGTCCGAGCAGCCCGCCGGCGCCGTTTTCGTCGTAGAGACGCAGCGACAGCACGTCGTCGTGATCGGTGAATACGCGTGTGTGCAACGGCAGATAACCCGGTGCGACCACGAGCAGATCCAGCGGCCCGGAGCCGCGCGGGCGGTGCAGCTCCAGCGGCGCGACGCCGAGATCCTTGCGCCCCCAAAAGACGTGCGCCTGCCGCCCCGCTTCGGCCAGCAGCTTGATGGTGACCTGCGGCGCGTTCGCGACCGGGCTGATCGGCTCGGGCGCCTCGTCGTCGAGCGGGAGCTGCGCGGGAGCGCCCGGCGCGGGC
>CAZTZM010000150.1:0-2041 GCA_964618005.1 uncultured Myxococcales bacterium | reverse complement strand
TGGATCCTTCCCCGCTATTCCGACTACGAGGACTTCGCGTTTGGCGAGGGGTACATGGGCGGAGCCACTAACCTCTCGAACGGCGTCTACACGAGTGGCAAACAGAGTGGGCAACAGGCATTCGGTAACTTCATGACCGAGAGCGGGGACTGGGGTGTCCGGACTGGCGACACGGCCGCGATAACCACGACGATGTCCCAGGCCACCTTCAACACGATCGCGGAGGACGCTGTCACGGAACGGTCCGGAATGGCGTTCAACTTTCGCATGTGGCAAGACGGCACGCAGAGCCAGACATCGCTCGACCGATTCAAGGCGGCCGCGGCCGCCGCGCATCAGTGAGGACCGCGGAGAGCCCGACCGCTCCGGCACGCACGCCGCCCCAGGTGAGCGAACGCCGTTCACACAAGTCCAAAACCCAGTCCTGATCGTGCGTCGATCGAGAATGGCACGGATGGGCTGTCCCTCGAAGCAAAGGGCCAGACAGTCTGTTCTGAGCGAAAATGGCGATGTCACCGAGCAGGCCGCCCCGGGTCGCATTCAGATGCGATACCGGCCGGACGGGCAGCTCGCGCTCCCGGTGCGCCGGCCCGCGTCGTCACGCGACATCGTGGTGAGGCTGTCCGACCGTATCAATTCTCGCGGCCCCCTCCCTTGCTCTGACCGGGAGCAAAAGGGCTTGAAGTGGAACAGCGGAGAGGAGAGTACACGCGAGCTTCCCGCGTCTTGGTTCCCAGTATTATGAGAAGGGTAGGCCGCACCACGGTTCTGTCTCTCTTTGCACTCTCGGGTGCGTGCTCGACCGGTGGCTCGGGTCGTGCGCTCGGCCCCAGCGGCGGATCCTACGGCACCGGCGGCCTGAGCGGAGGTCTGGGCGGCAGTTCGGGCGGCTTCACCGCAGGCGGCTCAGGGGGCGCGTTAGGCGTCGGCGGTGAGAACGGTGTCGGTGGAACGACAGGGACAAAGGATGCATCGACCTCTTCGGGAGCCTCCGATGCCGGTGGCTCCGTCGGCGGCGTGATGGGCAGCATGCCCACCGATGCCGGGAATGCTCAAGCGCCCTCCGGCCTGTTGGTCGACCTCCTGTCGCATCCGGAAAACGCCGCCCTGACGGACGCGACGCCGAAGTTTGGGTGGATAGTCAACTCTACAGGTAACGACGTGACCCAAGCGGCGTATCGCGTCTTGGTTAGTTCCAGCATGGATAGGCTCTCGTCGGACGATGGCGATCTCTGGGACTCGGGCAAGGTCAATTCCAGCCAATCCATCAACGTGGCCTATGCCGGCAACCCGCTCGTCGGCGGAGCGACCTACTCCTGGAAGGTCGCGACCTGGGACTCGACTCAGGCCGCGAGCGTGTGGTCCGCGCCGCAGACCTTCGTGATGGCCACGGCGGTGGGGACGTACAAGACTGCGACCGAGGCGCTCGTGACGACCCACGTCGCCCCGTCCAGCGTGGTGATGGTGGGCGCCGGGCACTATTTCATCGACTTCGGGCTGGACGCCTTCGGATGGCTGGAGCTGACGATCAACGCGCCGAATGCCGGCACGTTGCAGGTCAACATCGGCGAGAAGGCGAACGGACAGAGCGTCGATCTGAATCCCGGTGCCACGATCCGTTGGGCGAAGTCCTCGGTGACACTCCAGCAGGGGACGCACACCTACCGGGTCGTCACCCCGACGGATGCGGGAACCATCAACCCGCCGGCCACGATCGGGAACGTGATGCCGTTCCGTTATGCCGAGGTCCTGAACTCTCCGGTCGCCGTCTCCGCGTCGTCGGCGAGCCAGGTGGCGGTGACGTATCCAAATGATCCGTCCGCGTCATCGTTTTCGTCCTCCAGCGCGAACCTGGACGCGATCTGGGGATTGGCGAAGCACACGATGTTCGCCACGACGTTCGCGGGTGTCTATGTCGACGGCGATCGAGAACGGACGCCGTACGAGGCGGACGCCTACATCCACCAGCTCGGTCATTATGCCGTCGATCGGCAGTTCGCGATCGCGCGCTACAGCCATGAGTACCTGCTCACCCATCCCA
>CAZTZM010000149.1:0-32702 GCA_964618005.1 uncultured Myxococcales bacterium | reverse complement strand
GGCGCGACCGGTGCGACCGGCCGCCGGGCAGGCAGCGGAGACGCCGGCTCGAGCGCCGCGATCTTGGCCTCGATGTCGGCGCGGTTCGGCGCCGCCGGCACCGCGGCCAGGAATGCCCGGTAGTCGGCGATCGCGGCCTTGCCGTCGCCGACGCGGCGGTCGCACTCGGCGCGGTTGAACAGCACCACCGGATCGTGGAGCCTCTCGAACGCCAGCGTGTACTCGTGGATGGCGGCCGCGCAGCGATCGTCCCCGGCCAGCGCGTTGGCCTTGCGCAGGTGGTAGCGCCCCTCGGCCACGGTGTCGCGCGCCTGGGCGGCGCCGCCCATCGTCAGCAGCACCAGCCACGCGCCCGCCGCCAGCCTCACGGCCGCATCCCCAACCGGCGGACGTAGCCCGAAAGCTCTTGAATCTTCGGCACGCTGAGCATGCTGCCGAACGCGGGCATCTGCCCCTTGCCGGCCATGATCACGCGCGCGATCCCGTCGTTGGTGGCGCGTGCCTGGAACTCGGGATCGTGAAAGTCGCGCACGGCGGGCAGGGTCTTGCGGATCTCCGGATCGCCGCGCCCGTCGACGGCGTGGCAGCGCGCGCACATCTGCGCGTAGATCACCGCCGGATCGACGGGGACCGCCGGCCCGGGGTCGTCACCGGTCGTGCACCCGCCGAAGGCGAGCGCCACGACGATCAAGCAAGCGGCGAAGCGGATGGGCCCTACTCCCCGCCGGAGGCGTCGCCGACGTAGAGCGCTTGCCCGCCCTGGCGGAACGCCGCGGCCTTCTCCTGCATCCCGGTCGCGACGGCGGCGTCGGCGCCGATCCCCTGCGCCGCCGCGTAGTCGCGCACGTCCTGGGTGATCTTCATCGAGCAGAAGTGGGGGCCGCACATGGAGCAAAAGTGCGCCCCCTTGGCGGACGGCGCGGGCAGCGTCTCGTCGTGGAAGTCGCGCGCGGTCTCCGGATCCAGCGACAGGTTGAACTGATCCTGCCAGCGGAACTCGAACCGCGCGCGTGAGAGCGCGTCGTCGCGCGTCTGCGCGCCCGGGTGTCCCTTGGCCAGATCGGCGGCGTGCGCGGCGATCTTGTAGGCGATGACCCCGTCCTTCACGTCCTTGCGGTCGGGCAGACCCAGGTGCTCCTTGGGCGTCACGTAGCAGAGCATCGCCGTCCCGTACCAGCCGATCATGGCGGCCCCGATGGCCGACGTGATGTGGTCGTAGCCGGGGGCGATGTCGGTCACCAGCGGGCCCAGCGTGTAGAACGGCGCCTCGTGGCAGATGGCCAGCTGCCTGTCGACGTTCTCCTTGATCTTGTGCATCGGGACGTGCCCCGGACCCTCGATCATGACCTGCACGTCGTGCCTCCAGGCGATCTGCGTCAGCTCGCCCAGCGTGGTCAGCTCGGCGAACTGCGCCTCGTCGTTGGCGTCGGCGATCGACCCGGGGCGCAGGCCGTCGCCCAGGCTGAACGACACGTCGTACTTCTTCATCAGCGCGCAGATCTCTTCGAAGTGCGTGTAGAGGAAGTTCTCCTTGTGGTGCGCCAGGCACCACTTGGCCATGATCGACCCGCCGCGCGACACGATGCCGGTCACCCGCTTGGCGGTCAGCGGCACATAGCGCAGCAGCACGCCGGCGTGGATCGTGAAGTAGTCGACCCCCTGCTCGGCCTGCTCGATCAGCGTCTCCAGGAAGATGTCGATGTTCAGGTCCTCGGCCCTGCCGCGGACCTTCTCCAGCGCCTGGTAGATCGGGACCGTGCCAATGGGGACCGGCGAGTTGCGCACGATCCACTCGCGGGTCTCGTGGATGTCCTTGCCGGTCGAGAGATCCATCACCGTGTCGGCGCCCCAGCGCGTGGACCAGCGGAGCTTGTCGACCTCCTCGCCGATCGACGAGGAGACGGCGGAGTTGCCGATGTTGGCGTTGATCTTCACCAGGAAGTTGCGGCCGAGGATCATCGGCTCGCACTCGGGGTGCTTGATGTTGGCCGGGATGATGGCGCGCCCGCGCGCGACTTCGTCGCGGACGAACTCGGGCGGCAGCCCCTCGCGCAGGGCGACGAAGCGCATCTCTTCGGTGATCTCGCCGCGCCGGGCGTAGTGCATCTGGCTGAAGTTCGTGTCGCCCCGGGCGATTCGCTTCTCGATCCAGGGGCGGCGCAGCTTGGGGAGGCCCAGGTGCGGGTCGATGCCGCGCGGGCCTGCTGGGTCGTAGACATCCACCGGCGGCTCACCGGCGCCGACGGAGATCCGGCGAACCGGGACCCTGATCTCGCCGTCGGTCAGGAATGCCCGCTCGGACCCTGGAAGCTCGGGCAGCGGCCCCAGGCCTTCCACCGGGTCCTGAACCGTCGGCAACGTACGGCGGCCGTTGCCGTTTCCGTTCGTCTCATTTCCGTTTTTCATCGAATCTCGCTTTCCCTTCGCCGGCATTACCCGGAGCAGGTTCAGGGGTCGCGCCTGTCCCGTGGTTACGGACGGCGCCTCTCAGCCTTTCGGTCGGCTCCCCCAGCTTGGGTGAAGGACAAGGAAGTTAGCTCGGTCGAGCCCGAATGCAAAGCGACCTGATTACCGGCCGCGGCGGCCGACGAAACGGTCAGTTCCAGTACTTCTTGGGCGGCGGGCGATCGGCGCCCCCGTCGATGACCTTGTACCGCCGGCGCGCGCGGCGCAGCTTCAACCCCGACCAGGCCTCGGAGAAGCCGCCCGGCGCGGCGCCGAGGTAGCCGACGACCGTGGCCACCAGGGTCGCGGCCAGCTGCGCCCAATCGGCGCGCAACAGGCTGGCCACCACGCCCCAGGCTACGAAGATGAGCGCCACCTGGCGGGCCTGCAGGACCAACCCCGGCACGATCTGGGCCGGCGCGCGGCCGTAGATCCGCCCGAACGCCACGAACAGCGCCAGGATCGCGAACGCACAGCCGTCGAAGACGGCGTCCGCGCGGAAGAGCCGGGCGTGCGAGACCCCGGCCAGCGTCAAGTTCGCCAGGACGCCCGCGGCCAGGAACAGCGTCACGAACCGCCGCGTCCCCTGCGTCCGTTCGATGAAGGCCCCCACGAACCAGAGGCCGATGATGTTGAAGATGAATCCCAGCAGGTCGAAGTGGACGAACAGCGCCGTGACCGGCTGCCAGAGCTCGCCGCGGAACAGCCCGGGGCCCAGCGCCAGGTGCGCCTCCATGACCGGCCGCACCTCGCGGACGAACACGTAGAACGCGTAGAGGATCGCGTCCACGATCACGAACGCCTTGATCGCCGGCGTCAGGCGGTCGGCGATCGGTTGCGACCAGGAGGGCCGGGTCGGCCGGCGCCGGGAGGGCAGATCGGGCATCTCGTCGATTGTAGCGCACGCGGCGTGGGCCGCCGTCGCCCGCTCACCGCATCAGGGTGACGGCGAACTCCGCCACCGGACCGCCGGATTGGACCGTCCCGGCGTCGGTGGCGGCCGTCGGGGTGATCAGGTTCCCCTCGGCATCCAGCATCTCGACCTCGAACGTCCAGGTTCCATTGGGGACAGACCCGGTGGCCGCGCCCGGCGTGCAGAGCGCCCGGATCTGCGTGCTGTCGCCGGAGGTGTCGTGGCCCAGGATGCCGATCGAATCGACGCCGGTCTTGCCGCAGGCCGTGGACGAGCTCTCCAGCACCCCGCCCACCGACAAGGCCCAGCTCAGGCGAAAGCTGCCGTTGTCGCCGCAGCCCACGGTCGTGAAGACCGCCGCCGCCAGAAACCCGAGCGCCAGAACACGCCGCATGGCGCGGCTTATATCACCCCGCACGCCGCTATTGCGTCGAAGTCGAGGTCGTCGACGTGGTCGGCGACGTGGTCGGCGACGTGGTCGGCGACGTGGTCGGATTGAACACCAGGGTCGCCGGGGTCGTCTCATTCGAACCGCAGTTGGTGACGTCGAGCGCCGGCGACAGCGTTTGCTCGGGAGCGAGGGCATGGTTGTCTTGGTCGTAGAGATCGACCGCGATGTTGTACATCCCGTTGCTTTGGAGTGGCACGTCGATGCTCCCGCTCGACCGATCGGGCGGGCAATCGCCCGAATAGGAATAGCCGTCGACCAGCGCGACCACCGACGGGTGATCGCCCACCTGGCCGCAGGTGACCGGGTTCCCCGCGCTGTCCTGGATCTGCCAGGCCACCAACACGTCGGGCAGGCACTCGTCGCCGTAGTCCGGGCCGGGATCGATCGCGCACCCCGACGCGATCAGGGCCAGCACGGCGGCGACCAGGGACAGCGCCGGCGCGAAGGATGATCGGGTGCTCTCCGTATTCATCGGGTGTCTCCTGGTCCTGCGATTCAAAGTGCCGTCATTTTTAGGGGGGAGCGCAGACATCGGAACCGCTGCAGGAAGAGGCACAGGGCGCGACCAGCGTGAAGGCCTCCACCTCGGTCGGTTGTCCGTTGGTCACCTGACGCAAAATTGGTGCCGGGGTCATGATGTCGCTCTGCGGAATCGGGTTGCCGTCCGTCCCCACCGCTACCACCGAGACTTCATAAGATTCGCCGGGGCCGGTGGGCGGGATGTCGAACTGGGTGGCGCCGGTCTGGTTCTGGCAAGGAAAGTCGCACTGGGCCTTTCCGGCACAGGGTGTGGCGCCGTCGATGGCCCCACCCACCCCGACCAGGACCAGCCGCACCTTGCCGATCGCCGGGTCGGCGCAGCCGCAGTCCGTGATCACGCCCCCACCGGGGGAAGACACGACCAGCCAACTTATCTCGACCGCGCCGCCATGGATGGGAACGCAGGCGGGAATGAGAGCGGCCACGATCGCCGTTGCCAGCAAAGGGAATTTCATGCGCAGAAACGCCGACCCTTCATCGACTGGGCCGAAAAGTCCAGGGTAGGAATGGGCTTCAATCGTGTCAAACTGCGGTTCGTTCGCCCGCACTTCGTCGCGAGCAGCCCTCACTGAAGGAGGTTCACGCCCGATGCTCCCCCTCATCCTGCAAGCCGGCGCCGGCGAGGCCCGGCTCGACATCATCTCGCTGATCTTGAACGCCTCTGCGGTGGTCAAGTTCGTGCTGGGGCTCCTCATCCTGATGTCGGCGGCCTCCTGGTTCGTGATCGGATCGAAGACGCTGTATCTGTCGGCTGCGTCGTCGCGTTCGACGAAGTTCCAGGACGCGTTCTGGAAGACCGGCCGCCTCGACGAGATCTGGCGCATGAGCGAGGCGGCGCCCCCGTCGCCGGTCGGCGAGGTCTTCCGCGCCGGCTACACGGAGCTGGCCAAGTTGCAGAAGCGGCGCCAGGACAACGCCGACGCCGCCGGAGATGCGCTGCTGGGCGACATCGAGAGCGTCGAGCGCGCGCTCGATCGCGCGCGGACCACCGCGATCACCGAGATGGAATCGCGCGTCCCGCTGCTCGGCACCACGGCCAGCGCCGGACCGTTCATCGGCCTCTTCGGCACGGTGTGGGGCATCATGAACTCGTTCCGCAACATCGGCTCGAAGGGCGCCGCCAACCTGGCGACGGTCGCGCCGGGCATCGCCGAAGCGCTGGTGGCGACGGCGATCGGCCTCATGGCCGCCATCCCCGCCGTCATGGCCTACAACTACTTCTCGCGACGGATCCGGGTCATCACCGCCGAGATGGAGACGTTCTCCAGCGACTTCCTGAACATCGTCCGGCGGAGGTTCTTCTAGCCATGGCGATGTCGGCGGGCAGCGGGCCCGGCGGCACGATGACGGAAATCAACGTCACGCCGCTGGTCGACGTGATGCTCGTTCTGCTGATCATTTTCATGGTGACCGCGCCCATGTTGCAGACCGGCGTCGACGTGAACCTGCCCGAGGCTAAGGCGCAGACCATTCCCGACGATGAAGGCAAGCTGATCTTGACCGTCACCAAGGACAAGCGGGTGTTCCTCGGGAAGCTGCAGATCCCGTGGGACGACGTGGAGAAGACGTTGAAGAACAACGCCAAGCTCAACGCCGACCACGAGCTGTACCTGCACGCCGATCGCGCCCTCAGCTACGGCGACGTCGTGAAGATCATGGCGGCGGTCAAGCAGGCGGGCGTCGACAAGCTCGGAATGGTGACGGACCCGCTCGAATAGATGCCGCGCGAGGGGACACGACGGGGATCGCGGCGAAACGTCGCGGGGCTGATCATCACGGCGACGCTGCACGGCGTGATCCTGCTGGCCGTCGCCCGCGCGCACGGACAGCCGGAACCGCCGCTCATCGTCTCGCACGACTTCGTGCGCGCCGAGATGGTCAAGCTGGGGAAGCCGCGCGACAAATTCTGGCTGCCGCGCCTGACGCAGCCACCCCCGCCGCAGGCGCCGCCGCGAGCGATCAAGGTCGCCGACGACCCGAACGCCAAGCCGGCGCCGACGGAGGCGCCCCGCCCCGAGGATCCCAAGATCTCCAAGCAGCTGAAGAGCGCGCTCGAGCGCGCGCGCAAGCTGGAGGCGCTGGCCGAGCCCGACGAGCCCGACGAAGGATCGCTGACCGGGTCGAAGCTGGGCACGTCGAACCAGGCGACGGGTGATCAGTATCAGGCGCAGGTCGTGGGCCTGCTGCACCAGAACTACAACTTTCCGGCCGGCATCTCGATCGACCAGATCAAGAGCCCGCCCGAGATCCTGTTTCACATCGCGCCCGACGGAACACTGACCGGCATCAAGCTGACCCAGTCGTCGGGAAACAGCTTCGTCGATGACGCCTGCGTCGACGCCGCAAAGCTGACCGCCAAGGTGCCGCCGCCGCCGCCGAGCACCCATGGTATGAGAGTTCAGTGCGAAAAATGATCCGGCGCACCGTCGGTGCCCTAGCTCTGATCGTCCTTGCCGCTGCGCCCGGCCGCGCTCAGCCGACGGCCGGTGGCGACGAAGACCTTCCGGCCGTGCAGCTCTCGGGCGCCGGCATCGAGATGCTCAAGCTCGCGGTGCCGAAGGCGGAAGGTGACGGCGAATCGGCGCGCGCCGCGGCCGAGACGATGTCCAAGGACATGGACATCACCGGGCTGTTCCAGATTCTGGACCCCGGGTCGTTCCCCGCGCAGCTACAAGCCGAGGGCCTCGGGTTCTCGTCGGCGCTCTGGACGCAGGTCGGCGCGCAGGCGGTCGTGAAGATGAAGGCCTCTGGCGGCGCGCTCGAGGGGCGAGTCTACATCGTCGCGCGCGGCGACGCGCCCGTGCTGTCGCGGACCTATCACGCCGCCGACATCCGCGACGCCGTGCACGAGTTCGCCAACGACGTGGTGCAGTCGTTCACCGGCCAGCGCGGTGTGTTCGGGTCGCGCATCGCGATCGCGCTGACCGGCCACGGCCCGCACGAGATCGGCGTCGTCGACATGGACGGCGGCCGCATGGCGGTGGTCACCAAGATGGGCTCGGACAGCCTCCTGCCGGCCTTCTCGCCTGGCGGCGGCGAGATCGCCTTCACCTCCTACCTGCGCAACAACCCGGACCTCTACATCGTCTCGGCGGGCGGCGGGCGCGCGCGGCGCGTGTCGAAGTCGCCCGGGCTGAACACCGGCGCCGCCTGGGGACCCGGCGGGCACAGCCTGGCGCTGACCATGTCGTACGAGGGGAACTCGGAGATCTACCGGATCGATCCGGGCGACGGGCGCGTCGAGGCGCGGCTGACCACCAGCCCGGCCATCGACAGCTCGCCGGCGTTCTCGCCCGACGGGTCGCAGATCGCGTTCGTGTCGAACCGCCAGGGGACGCCGCAGATCTTCGTCATGCCGGCCTCGGGCGGCGGCGCCAAGCGGGTCACCTTCCAGGGGAAGTACAACCAGACGCCACGCTGGAACCCGCGCGCCGACAAGTCGCAGATCGCCTTCACCGGACGCGACGAGCGCGGCGTTTTCGACGTGTTCATCCTCGACCTGAAGAGCGGCCAGATCAGCCGGGTGACCCAGGGGAAAGGCTCGAACCTCGACCCGACCTGGTCGCCCGACGGCCGGCTCCTGGCCTACGTCTCCAGCCGCGGCGGCCTGTTCGTCCAGAACCCCGAGACCCACCATGAGGTCCAGGTCTGGCGCGGCGCCGCTTCGTCCCCCTCGTGGGGCCCGGCGCCCGCGGCCGGCCACTAGGAGGCGGCCTAGACCCCGACTGACCTCAACCGGGCGACGGCACGGCTTGCGCCATGCGGGCCGGACTTTAGGTTTCGCGCATGACCACAGATCCGGTGTGCGGGATGGACATCGTCGAGTCGAACGCCAAGGCCTCGACGGAGTTCGAGGGGAAGATTTACTACTTCTGCTCGGACGCCTGTCGAGAGGAGTTCGAATCGGCCCCCGAGCAGTACGCCCTCGGCGTCAGCGTCGGCGCGCCCATCTCGCCGCAATAACCGCTGCTTTACGCGCGGCCGCGGCCGGCGCAAGCTGGGCGCGGATGAAGAACCTGGCCACGATCGACATCGGGACGAACACCACGCTGCTGTTGGTGGCGCGGGTGGCGGCGGGCGTCCCGACGGTCGCGCTCGACGAGCGCGCGGAGATCACGCGCCTTGGCCGGGGCATCGGAACGGGCGGGACGCTGGGCGCGGAGGGGATCGCGCGGACGCTGGCGGCGCTTCGTGACTACGCCGCCGTCGCGCGCCGGCACGGCGCGCCGATCGCTGCGGTGGGGACCGAGGCGCTGCGCCGGGCGCCCAACTCGGCCGACTTCCTGGGGCCGGCGGCCGAGATCCTGGGCAGCCCGATCGAGGTCATCGACGGCACGCGCGAGGCCATCCTGACCTTCCGGGCGGTGGCCGACGCGTTCCCGGACGCGCTCGCCGGGTCGCTGGTGGTGGTCGACATCGGCGGCGGCTCGACGGAGATCGTGGTGGCCGAGGACGGCGCGGTGAAGGCGAAGACCAGCCTGCCGCTCGGTTCCGTCCGGCTGACCGAACGTTTCATCCACAGCGACCCGCCCCGCGCGGAGGAGCTGCAGACCGTCACCGACGCCGTCGACACCGTCCTCGGCGGCGTGGCCTGGCCGGCCCGACGACCGACGCTGGTCGGGGTGGCGGGGACGGTGACCTCGCTGGCAGCCATGGCGGAGAACCTGGCCAGCTACGACGCCGGCCGTGTCCACGGCTACCGGCTATCGCGGCCGGCGCTGACCGCTCAGATCGCCCATTTGAAGGTCGCGGCGCAGGCCGAGCGCGAGCGGATCGTGGGCCTCGACCCCCGGCGCGCTGACGTCATCCTGGCCGGCGCGCTGATCCTGGACCGCATCGCCGCCGCGGCCGGCGTCACCGAGATCCGGGTCAGCGATCGCGGGATCCGCTGGGGCCTCCTGCATGAGCTGGGCGCGAGATACCTGGAAGCTGGAGGACCGTCGTCGGGCCGGTCGGCTTGATACCGCTCCGCTCCGACGGTATTTTGCGGGGCATGCGCGGCACCTGGCTGCCATGGATCACGGGGCTGACGCTCGCGTCGGCCGCCGGCTGCCATGGGAAGCCGCCCGCCAACGAGGCCCCGTTCGCGGACGACTTCGAGCGCGCCGAGCTGGGGCCCGACTGGAACCCGACCTCACCCGCCTACCAGATCCGAGAAGGCGCGCTGGAGGTCTCGAACGCCCACAACCACCCGGCCTGGCTGCGCAAACGGTTGCCGGCCGACGCCGTCATCGATCTGGACGCCACCTCACGCAGCCCGGCCGGCGACCTCAAGGTCGAGCTCTATGGCGACGGCAAGTCGTTCGATCCCGACCAGGGAAACTACGACTCGACCGGGTACGTCCTCATCTTCGGCGGCTGGCACAACAGCCTGTCGGTCATCTGCCGGCTGGAAGAGCACGGCGCCGGGCGCAAGGCCCAGCGCGCCGACACGAAGGTCGTTCCGGGACAGCGCTATCACTTCACGATCACCCGCAAGAGCGGCGCGATCGACTGGGCGATCGATGGCCGGCCTTTTCTCAGCTGGACCGATCCCGACCCGCTCGGCGGCCCGGACCACGCCTATTTCGCGGTCAACGACTGGGAAGCCGACGTGAGCTTCGATAACCTCCGGATCAGGCCGGCGCCCTGAGGTCAGAGTAGAACGATGGACGATCCGCCGCGAACTCCGCGCTTCGACGTTTCCCCGGCCCTGGCCAGCCTCAGCGGGCGCAAGGCCGCGCTGGTCTACATGCACGACAACCCGGATCCAGACGCGCTGGCGGCGGCGTTGGGGCTCGGGCGGCTGTTCGAGACCCGCCTCGGCGTGACGGTCACGCTGGGCCACGGCGGCATCGTCGGGCGGGCGCAGAACCGCGCCATGGTCGACTCGCTGGGCATGGCGCTCACGCCGGTCGAGCGCATCGACGCCGACGCGTTCGACCTCATCGCGCTGGTCGACAGCCAGCCGGAGACCGGCAACAACTCGCTGCCGCCGGGCCACCGGATCGACGTCGTCATCGATCACCATCCGGTCCGCCCGGCCAGCGCGCGCGCCCCCTGGTGCGACATCCGCCCGGACTTCGGCGCCACGTCGACGATCGTCTTCGAGTACCTGCGCACCTGCAACGTCCCGCTGGACGTCAAGCTGGCGTCCGCGTTCTTCTTCGCGCTGCGCACGGAGACACGCGACCTCGGGCGCGAGTCGACTGGCGCCGAACGCGAGGCCTATCTGGCGCTGGTCCCGCTGGTCGATCACGGTCTTCTCTACCGGATGAGTCATCCCAAGGTTCCGCGCGAGCACTTCGCCGCGCTCGATCGCGCCATCCGGTCGGCGCACCTCTTCGGCGACGTGGTCGCCGTTAACCTGGGGACGCTCGGCTATCCCGATCTCGTCGCCGAGATCGCCGACCTGCTGCTCTCGTACGAGAGCGCGCGCGTCGTCCTCTGCATCGGCGAGTTCCAGGGGAGCGCCTATCTGTCGCTGCGGACGGAGGCCGACAACGCACGGGCGGGCGCCATCATGCGACACATCGTCGCCCACGACGGGGCGGCCGGCGGCCACGGCACGATGGCGGGCGCCCGCCTGTTCGGGTCCGTCACGTCGCCCGAGGCGCTGACGGAGCGCTCCAGCGAGATGGTCCGCCGCCTGCTCGAGACGCTCGGCCACCCGCCGAGCACCGGCGAGCCCCTGCTCCGCGGCTAGGCCGCATCGGGCGGCCCGTCGTCGGGCATGGTTCGCTTCGCTCACCGTCGCCTCACGGCGACGCCTTCCTAGGAGACGACCGGGCGGGCCCGGTGCCCGATGGTCGACGCAATGAGCCTGGTGCGCCAGCGCGCGCCCTGCAGCCCCGGGCGCGTGTCCTGGCGCGAGAGGCCGTAGTAGAGCCCCAGCACCATCAACAGCAGCAGCCCCGTCGAGAGCGCCACGATGCGGGCCCGCCGGTGACGTGCACGCGTCTCCACCTGCCGGCGTGCCTCCGTCACGTGACGAGGGCGACGGCGGCGAACCCGAACCCGCTCACGATGCAGTTCGTGTGAATCGCTGGTGCTGCCGGGGACGCCTTCAGCGTCCCGCTTCCCATCGGTCATGACCGTGCGGCTCCTCGCGAGAAGTAGCCACACAGCTTACAAGAAAAGGCTTTTTGAATCTACCGAACGTTCAAGGCGACGACCAGCCCCCAAACCACCGCCGAAATTACCGAGGCAGCGACCAGCGCGAAGATGGTCCGGCTCCGGTGTTTTGATTCTGCAAGCACGACGAAGTTCTCTCCTCTTACGACCTGGGTCCGTTCCTAATGAGGCTAGTGCGCCCGTCGCGCAAGTGGTCGTCAATTTTGTGTTTCGAAATCGACGCCGGATTGCCATCGGCGGCCGTGCGTCAGGTCTTAACAGGACCTGGACGCTTTTGCGTGATCCCACGCAAAACTCTCTACTTCGCCAGCGACGGAAAGACCGGGCAGCCGCGCGGGTACGGCCGGTCGTGGTCGGGCAGCGCCGACGCGGGCGCCGGATCGCGGCACCGCTCGGCGTCCGAGCAGGCGACCAGGCGATCGGTCGCCTGATTGCGCTGCGCCGTCACCGCCCGGCCAAAGTGGGGGCAGTGAACGACCACCGCGAGCAAGATGGAGCGACGCACCGGAGGAGATTATACCCGGCGGGCCGTGCGGCAGTCCTCAGGCTGCCGCGAGATGCGGGGCCACCAGCCAGCCACGCGCCGAACGGACCGGACCTTCCTCGCCCTGTCCGGGGAACGGCACGGCGTTCTGAATCAAGTCGTGCCAGCTTTCGCCGAAGTCTTCCTTCCGCGCGCTGAACATGACGACGATCAGCGCCGTGTGCCCGAGCGGGCTCTCGATCAACAGCTCACCGGGCCGTTCGCCCTGCGCGCCGGAGAAGGTACCAACGGCGCGGTAGAGACCGTTGCCGACCGGCTCGACGTTCCGGCTGTGGAAGCCGAACAGATCTTCGCCGCTCGTGACGCCGCTGGTCGCGTCGATGGCCAGCCGAACGTTCACGCGGTCGAGGTCGGGACCGAAAGCCAGTCCCGACTCCCAATCGGCGAACTTGCCGCGCAGCATGAAGTCTGCGCCGCCCACGTCGAGCTCGACGCTGGGCCGAGCAGCGCTCGAAGCGGCGGGCTTTTGCTGAATGATGGTTGCCACGTCCAGACGGTATGCACCGTCCGACGGTGGTCTAGGCCGCCTATCGGGCGGCACGTCGTCGGGCATGGTTCGCTTCGCTCACCGTTGCCTTACGGCAACGCCCTCCTAGGGCAGCGGGCGCGCGCCCGGGTTAGCGCTGGGGCTTTTTTCCGGGGCCGCGGGCCGGCTCCGGGCGACCGGGCTGCGTCTTGTCGGCGCGCCGCGGCTCGGGCGCGTGCGCCGGCGGCGCGTTGCGTCCCATGGTCCAGCTGGGTGGGTCGCTGGCCGGGAATGACTCGTCCGACGACTCGTCGATCTCATCCTCGTCTGCCGCCTCGACGGGCGGCTTTCCCTGCTTCTCGGACATCGTTCGACCCCCTTCTCGCGTTCAAGCTTGAGCCGTAAGGTGTGCACGGCGCGATGGTCGGGAAAGGTGGGCCGACCGCGCATTTTCGCGGTAAAAGGTCGAGCTGCCTGGAAGTCGAAAACCCAAGGAGACCCCATGACCAATCGAGGTGCATTGATCGCGGCGATGGCGGCTGGCCTTTTCAGCACGGGCGTGGCGGTCGTCGCGTCGGCCGCGGATTCCGACAAGGTTCACTGTCAGGGCGCCAATTCGTGCAAGGGGAAGAGCGCCTGCTCCACCGCTTCCAATGGCTGCTCCGGTCAGAACGGATGCAAGGGCAAGGGATGGGTCGAGATGACCGAGAAGGAGTGCAAGGCCAAGGGCGGCAAGCCCACGAAGTAATCGTGTGGCGCGGCGCCGGGGGCTGGCGCTGCCCCGGCATCGGCGTCAGCCGGCGCGGAACTGGAAGTCGCGCTCGCGCACGACCTGCTTCTCGACCAGATCGACCAGGAAGGCGCGCCCTTCGCCGATCATCCCGTTGAACGTCAGCAGATACCAGACGTCGAGCGCCCAGCGAACGTGTCCGCTCTCGCACGGGGGTGACCACTCGGTCGGTTCGAGGTCGCCCAGCCCGGGCGGCCGAACGCGTCCGTTGACCCGCAGCTCGCGGAACGGCGCCGAGGCGCGGACGATCTCGACGGCGTGCGCCGCCGCGGCCGGCTGGATCTGCCGCCGCCACTCGCTGACCAGTCGCAGCCGCGCCGGGCTGCCGCCCAGGTCGGTCTCGGCCTCGTAGACCTCGTCGCCCGGCAGCCCCGCGAAGTCCGACACGTCGAACTCGGGGAACAGATCCTCCGCCGCGATCTCGCGCTCGCGCGACGCCACGGCCTCGTCCAGCTCTCGCCGCCCCTCGGGCGAGTAGTACGCGTAGAGCCGCAGCGAGGCGTGGCGGGACGGCAGCCGGTGATCCCAATCGATGACCCACAGCGCCCCGGCGTAGTCGGCGTCCCCGAACGGCACCAGCGGCGGAATCGCCGCCGCCAGCCGCGCGCGCGCCTCGGCCCCTTCGAACAGCCCTTGCTGGGCCAGCCGAGGATGCACCCGCATCTCGGTCCGGAGGAGGTCGCGCAGGTCGAGCGCCATGAGGCCGGCAAGTTTACGTCGGCCGCTGCGCGGCGCATAGGGGTCGCGACCGAAGGTCGCGGGGGAGAACCGGGCGCGGCATACTGCCGGCCGTGCCATCTTCGCGGCTCGACTGGGCGCCCGCCGAGAACGCGCTGGCCGCGGCCACGCGGGCGGCCGCCGCGCGCGGGCCCCTGCTGGATCTGACGGAGTCAAACCCGACGCGGGCCGGCCTCCCCTATCCCGCCGAGGCGATCGCCGCCGCCTTGGCGCGCGCCCCCAGCGCGCGATACGAGCCGGCCCCGTTGGGGATGCCCACGGCGCGAGCGGCGGTGGCCGCCGACTACGCCCGCGCCGGGACCGCGGTCGATCCCGAACGGCTGGTGCTGACGGCCAGCTCCAGCGAGTCGTACGGCTTCCTGTTCAAGCTGTGCTGCGACCCGGGCGACGTGGTCCTGGTCCCCGAGCCGAGCTACCCGCTGTTCGAGTATCTGGCGCGCCTGGAGGGGGTGGCGCCGGTCGGCTACCGGCTGGCGTTCGACGGCGCCTGGCACATCGACTTCGCCAGCTTGGCGGAGCGGCTGGCGGATCTGAAGCCCGAGCGGCGGCGCGCCCGCGCCGTCGTGATCGTGAACCCCAACAACCCGACCGGGTCGTTCCTGAAGCGTGACGAGCTGGCGCGCCTGAGCACGATCTGCGCCGCCGAGGAGCTGGCGCTGATCTCCGACGAGGTGTTCGCGCTGTATCCCCACGCCGCGGACCCGGCGCGCGTGACGGTGGCGGCCGCCGACCCGGCGTTCGGCGACGCCGCCCCGGCCTTCAGCCTGGGCGGCCTGTCCAAGTCGTGCGGCCTGCCGCAGCTGAAGCTGGGGTGGATCGCGGTGGGCGGCCGCGACGCTGCGCGATCGATGGCGGCGCTCGAGCTGATCGCCGACACCTACCTGTCCGTCGGGACGCCGGTCCAGGCGGCGCTGCCGGAGCTGCTGGCGCTGGGCGCCGAGGTGCGCGCCGCCATCGCCGCCCGCGTGACCGCCAACCGCGCCGCGCTGGCGGCCGCGCTGGCGCCGGCGTCGGCGTGCTCGGTGCTGCCCGCCGAGGGGGGCTGGTCCGCGATCCTGCGGGTGCCGGCGTACCGCACCGACGAGGCCTGGGCGGCCGCCCTCGCCACCGAGGCGAGCGTCCTGGTCCACCCGGGCTACTTCTTCGACCTGGTGGGCGGCGCCTTCCTGGTGCTCAGCCTGCTGCCGCCCCCCGAGCAATTCGCGATCGCGATCGCGCGTCTTCTCGCGCACGCGGACGCGAGCCTGAGATAATGCCGTCGTGCCCGCGGCGCTCGCCCCTGCCTACGCGATCGCGATCCTGATGGCCGGCGGGCCCGACGAGGGCTGCCCGTCGCCGCGTCAGGTGAGTGACGCGCTGTCGGCGCACCTGCCCGGCATGGTCCTGCCGGTCGGCCACGCGACCGGACCAACCACCCTGCGCCTGTCGGTCGCCACCGACGCGGCCGGCGCGATGCGGCTGGATCTGAACGATCCGGAGGGCGGACCGCTGCTGCACCGATGGTTGCCGGCGACGGAGACCGCCGGGCACGGACCGACCACCACCGATCGGACCCGCGATTGCGCGGCGCTGGCCGAGACGGCGGCGTTGATCGTCGACCGTTACTGGCGCGAGGTGGGCTACGACGTGCCGACCCCCACCCCACCCGCACCGCCCAAATCAGCGGCGCCACCTGCCCCGCCGAAGCCACCGACGCCGCCCCCGCCCAAGCCGGCGACGCCACCGCCCCCGCCGCCGGTCGCGCCGCCGTCGCCCCCGACTGAATCTGCCGCGGAAGCGCGCGCCCCGCCGCCGCCCGAACCGCCGCGCCCGCCGTCCCCGCCGTTGCCGCCCCGCAGCTGGTCGCTCGGCGCCAGCGGGGGCGAACAGTTCGGCAGCGGGCACGCGACGTTTGCGTCACTGGCCTTTGCGCTGGAGCGTCCCATCGAGACACACCGGGTGGGTCTGCGCCTGTCGGTCGCCGCCCAGACCGGCCTCGCGGCCGATCTGCCGACCAGCCACGCCAGCCTGTTCCAGTTCCCCGTCCGCATGGAGGGGTTCGTCCCGATTCGCCTGCCCGTTGGACAGCTGGAACCTGGAATCGGCGTCGACCTGGACGTGATTGCCGTCGCATTCGACCACGACGGCATGTCGGGCACGCACTTACGCGCCAGCCCGGGCGTCGACGCGGCGCTTGGTTGGGACTGGTTGTTGCCGCCGAACATTTATTTTCGGCTTTATGCGCGGGCCGTCACGCAAGTCCCGTATCGCGTCGTAACTACCTCGAACGACACGACAATTTTCACCACCCCCCGTGAAGCCGCATTGGTTGGGTTAGAATTCGGACTTTGGTTTCGGTGATGAACCGAAGCCAGCTCCGCCACTAATCATGGCAGAACAACCCGTGAACACCCCTGGCTTGATACGCGCGGTCACGCCGGCCGCCGGCCTGAGCGTGGACCTGGAAATGGTCACCCGCTGCCGCCGCGGCGATGGCCTTGCGTGGCGAACCCTCTACGATCGGTACGCGCCGATCGTCTACCGGTTCCTGTCGGCGTTCGGCGTTCCGCCCGAGGAGCGCGAGGACGCCTGCCAGGAGGTGTTCGTCGCCGTCTACCGCAGCCTGGCCCGGTTCCGGGGCGAGGCGCGCCTGTCGACCTGGATCTACCGGATCGCGGCTCGCCACGCCGGACGCGCCGCCCGACGCCGGCGCGTGCGCGGCCTGCTGTCGACGCTGCTGGTCCGTGAGCCGCCGCCGCCCCCGGCGCCCGATCCTTCGGAGCGGAGCGAGCGGCTGCAGATCCTCGATGAGATGATCAGCAAGCTGTCGCCCAAGAAGCGGCTGGTGCTGGTTCTGTTCGAGATCGAAGGCGTGCCGATCGAAGAGGTGGCCAAGGTGGCCGGCTGCCCCGAGAACACGGCCTGGTCGCGCCTGCACTACGCGCGGGCCGAGCTGACCGCGATGGCGAAGCGGAGGATGAAGCCGTGACGCCGCAGCACCGCTGGCCGGACGGGGCCGACCCCGCGTCCGCCGAGCTGCGGCGCGCGCTGGACGAGGCGTCGCTGCGCGGGCCCGACGACATGACGTTGCGGCGCGTGTGGAGCGAGGTGGCCGCCCCGGCGGAGCCGCCGCGCGCCCGCAGCGGGCTCTGGTTCGCGGGCGGTGTCGCCAGCACGGCCGCGCTGGCCGTGGTGTCCGCCTTCTGGCTGTGGCCGCACGCCCGCGAGCTGGCGCCCACGCGGTCAGTTGCCGTGACGAAGCCGGTGCCCAGCGAGGTCCAGGCCGGCCCGGGCGAGCGCCACCTGACCCTGGAGGGGGGCGTCGAGGCGACGCTCGGGCGCGCCAGCATCATGCGCCTCGAGGACGGCGCGCCGCGGATCGAGGGGGGCGAGGTCCGCTTCAGCGTCCCGCACCGCCAGCCCGGACACCCGTTCGTCGTGCGCGCCGAAGGCTACCGGGTGGTGGTCGTCGGCACGCGGTTCGGCGTCTCGGTCGACAACCAGGCGGTCGGCGTCGACGTCGACGAGGGGATCGTCGAGGTCTGGGAGGCGTCGACGCAACGGCGGCTGGCGCGCCTGACGCCGGGCGAGGACTGGCACAGCCCGGAGCCACTGGAGAGCACCGCGCCCGACACGACCGCGGCCCCCAGCGCCGGGCCGGCGGTCCGCGCGATACCGGGCCGGCGACACGCCGAGCGCTACGGGGCCAGCCGAACGCTGGCGCTCGCGTCGCCGGGTGAGATCGGCGTGGGGTCGGATCGGGAATCGGTGTCGCCCGAGGCGGCAGCCACGGCCAGCGAGGCGGCCGCCGCGCGGGCGGCGCTGGCCGCCGGTGACGCGACCAAGGCGCTGCAGCTCTACCGCGCGCTGGCGCAGGGGACGGGTCCTTCCGCCGAGAACGCCGCGTACGAGATCGGCAAGGTTTTGAACGAGCGGATGGGACAGCCCGCCAGCGCCATCACCGCCTGGCGCCGCTACCGGGCCGCCAACCCGGACGGGATCCTGCGCGTCGAGGCCGACGTGTCGATCATCGAGACGCTGGCGCGCCTGGGCGACAGCGACGAAGCGCTGACCGAGGCGACCGAGTTCCTGCGCCGCCACCCGGACAGCGAGCGGCGCGCGGAGATCGCGCGGCTGGCGGGCGACCTCTACCGCACGCGCGGCGACTGCAAGCACGCCGTGGCGTCGTATCAGATCACGCTCGGCGCCTCGCGGCCGCACGACGCGGTCGAGGCGGCGGCGTTTCACCGCGCCGCTTGCCTGGTGCACATGGGCGACGGCGGGGGCGCCGACGCCGCGCGCGCCTACCTGCGCAGCTACCCGAACGGGCGCTTCCGAAGCGACGCCCAGGCGCTGGCCAACGGCGGGGCCGCGCCGCGCCCGTAAAGGCCGGCCGGAACCCGTCGGATGTCGCGAACCTCCGTTGGCTTCGTCCTCTTAGCCCTCGCGCTGGCGGCCTGCGAGCAGACAGTCTCCTTGAACGACCGCGGAACGGACGGCGGCTTCAAGGGGACAGGAGGAGGCAGCGCCACCGGAGGGACGATGGGCTCGATGGATGGCGGCGCCAGTGGCGGCGCTGACGGCGGGCACTGCTCCGGCTCGCCCGAGCCGATCTCGTTCGTGCCCGACCAGCAGCAGGTGCTCATCGTCCTCGACCGGTCGACCGAAATGTCCGGGACGACGTTCGGGCCGCAGGACACGGAGCTCTCCGCGGCGCTCACCGCGCTCAGCGCAGAGATCAACTACTACGCGCCCATCAGCGGACCGGGACACGGCAGCAGCAAGCCGACCATCAGCTTCTCGTACCTCGACTTCCCGGACATCGGGTCGGACTGCACCGGCAACGTGTCCTGTTGCGCGGGAAACGTGAGCCAGACCAGCAGCAGCGATGACCTCGTGAAGGACAGCAACCTCTGCAGCAGCAACGGGATGACCTGCGTCCAATCGAGCACCCGTCCCACCGCGATCGCCCTGGCGAAAGCGCGGACCGCGTTCCCGCAGTCGTCCGCCACGCAAAACACCGAAAAGTTCGTGCTGCTCGTGACGGGCGGCGATCCGTCGGATGGCTGTCCGCTGCCCAACTCGATGACCGGCTCTGCGTACTACTGCCAGGACGCCATCAAGACGGTCGCAGACCTCGCCGACGCGGGAATCGATACCTACATCGTCGGGATGGGTGATCAGACCAATGTGTTTTGCCTGACGAGCATGGCCAGCAGCACCTCGTCGGCGTTCTACTACTCCGCGACCGACGAGTCGGCGTTGACGAGCACCCTGACCTCGATCTTCGGTAGCACCGGGATATCCGCCAACTCCTGCCGTCTGACGCTCTCGCCAGCGGTCACCTCGGCCAACCAGCTCGAGGTCTGGTACAACGGCACGCCCGTCAACCAGGATCACACGAACGGCTGGTCACTCGACAGCAGCGGGACTCACTTCCGGCTGAACGGCAACTCCTGTCAGAACTTTCTCAAGAACGAGAGCAGCGGGCAGTTCGCGCTGCAGATCTCTCAGATGACCTGCAACCAGCACGCGCCCTGAGCGGCCGCGCCTACGCCAGCGCCGCTTCCAGGTCGGCGATCAGGTCGTCGGCGTGCTCGATGCCGACGGAGAGGCGGATGAGGCCGTCGCCGATGCCGAGCGCGCGGCGGCGGTCGGGGGGGATCGACGCGTGGGTCATGATGGCGGGGTGCTCGGCCAGCGACTCGACGCCGCCCAGCGACTCGGCGCAGGTGAAGACCTTCAGCCGCCGCAAGAAGTTGCGGGCCTTGGCCAAGGTCCCGCGCCCGGCGGGCAGCTCGAACGACAGCATGCCGCCAAAGCCGGACATCTGGCGGCGCGCCAGCGCGTGCTGCGGGTGCGAGCGCAGGCCCGGGTAGATCACGCGCGCCACGTCCTTGCGCGCCTCCAGCCAGCGGGCGACCGCCAGCGCGTTCTCCTGGTGGCGCTCCATCCGGACCGCCAGCGTCTTGGTTCCGCGCAGCACCAGGAAGCTGTCGAAGGCCGGCTGGCTGCCACCCAGCGAGTTCTGAACGAAGGCCAGCCGCGCCCGCAGCTCGGGGTCGCGCCCGATCACCGCGCCGCCGACGACGTCGGAGTGGCCGTTCAGGTACTTGGTCGTCGAGTGCACGACCAGGTCGGCGCCGAGATCCAGCGGGCGCTGGAAGTACGGCGTCATAAAGGTGTTGTCGACGGCGAGCCGCACGCCCCGCGCCGCGCAGGCCCGCGCCACGGCCCGGATGTCGGCCAGGCGCAAGAGCGGGTTGGTCGGCGTCTCCAGCCAGCAGAGCTTCGTGCGCGGCCCGATGGCCGCGGCCACCGCGCCGGGCTCGCGCGTGTCGACGAAGGTGAAGGTGAGGCCCAGCCGGCGAAACACCTTGTCGAACAGGCGGAACGTCCCGCCGTAGATGTCGTCGCCCGCCACCACGTGATCGCCCGCGTCCAGCGTCGACAGGACGGCGGTGGTGGCGGCCACGCCGGCGTTGAACGCCAGCCCCCAGGCGCCGCCCTCCAGGGCGGCCAGGTTCGCCTCCAGCGCGAAGCGGGTGGGGTTCTGCGTGCGCGAGTACTCGAACCCGCTGTGCTCGCCCGGGCCCTTCTGCGCGTAGGTCGACGTCAGGAACACCGGCGTCATGACGGCGCCCGTGATCGGCTCGGGGCTCTGGCCGGCGTGAACCGCCAGCGTCTCGAACCTGGGCTCGCGCGCGCCCTTGCCCGGCCGCTTCATGGCGCCGGGCGCCGCTCGGCCAGGAACTCGATGAGGTCGATCTTGGTGACGACGCCGACGATCTGATCGCCGGTCTCGACCACCAGCATCTGCGCGTCCTTGAAGATGTTGCGCAGCAGGTGGACGCGGGTGGCCGGCGTGACCGTGGCGTAGTTCGACTCGACCAGCGAGTCGATCGGCGCGTCCAGCCCGCCCTCGCCCTTGACCAGGAAGTCGAGCAGGTCGACCTCGCTGACGATGCCGCACAGGCGCCCGCCCTCGCTCTCGAGGACCGGCATCTGCGACACGCCGCTGTCGCGCATGGAGGAGATGACGTCGCGCACCGACTCGCCCTTCTTGGCGACCACCAGCGGGCGCTGGGCCTTGCGGCGCAAAAGCTCGGCGACGGTCCCCAGCGGATCCGGCTCGTCGAGGAAGCCGTTCTCGCGCATCCACTTGTCGTCGAAGATCTTCGACAGGTACTTCTGCGCGCCGTCGGGCAGCAGCACCAGGATGTTCTCCTTGCGCTTGCTCGCCTCGGCGTACTTGATGGCGCCCGCCACCGCCGCACCCGAGCTGCCGCCGACGAAGAGCCCCTCCTGGCGCACCAGCTCGCGCGTCATCAGGAAGCACTCCTTGTCGTCGACCCGTACGATCTCGTCGACCAGCTTCAGGTTCATGGTCGAGGGCAGGAAGTCCTCGCCGATCCCTTCGACGTAGTAGGCGAACGGCCGCGTCATGCGCCCGGTCTTCACGAACTCGTAGTAGAGCGAGCCGATCGGATCGACGCCCACCAGACGGAAGCCGGGCTTCTTCTCCTTGAAGAACTTGCCGCAACCCGAGATCGTGCCGCCCGTCCCCATCCCGGCCACGAACACGTCGACCTCGCCGTTGGTCTGCTGCCAGATCTCCGGCGCCGTCGAGGTGTAGTGCGCCTCGGGGTTGGCGGGGTTGTGGTACTGGTTGGCGTAGAAGGCGCCCGGCGTCTCGGCCACGATCCGCTTGGCCGTCTGGTAGTAGCTGCGCGGGTCCTCCGGCTCCACGGCGGTCGGGCAGATGACGACGCGCGCGCCGAAGGCCCGCAGCCCGGCCACCTTCTCGGGCGACATCTTGTCGGGCATGACGAACACGCAGCTATAGCCGCGCAGCGCCGCCACCAGCGCCAGCCCCATGCCGGTGTTGCCGCTGGTCGCCTCGACGATGGTGCCGCCCGGGCCCAGCAGGCCGCGGCGCTCGGCGTCGGTGACGATGTTGCGCGCCACCCGGTCCTTCATCGACCCGCCCGGGTTCAGGTACTCACACTTGACGTAGATGTCGGCGGCCACGTGGCGCGCCAGCTTCTGCAGCTTGACGATCGGCGTGCCGCCGACCGCCTCCAGAATGTTGTTCCGAGCGCCGGTCACGACGCGCGCCTTTCCAAGCGGTGCCTAGGCCTTGAAGTGGTCGCGCCCGTGCGCCGAGCGGAAGTGCTCGACCACGCTCTCCTCGAGCAGCTCCTGCATGGTCTGACCGCCGTAGCGGGCCGCGATCCGGTCGTCGTACTCGTCGGCGATGATGGCCACGTCGCGGATGGTGGCCGTCAGCTCGGCCTCGTCCAGCGTGGCGCCCCCCAGCAGCGTGTGCGAGAAGATGATGACGTCACCGGCGGGCACATACGCGAACGCACCGAAGCGCAGGAGCGCGTTCATTTCCAGCAATTGCAGCGCCAGGGGGACCTCCATCGTCACGCCCTTGACCAGCTGGGCCACGCAGCGGACGACGGCACGGTCGGGATTCCAGGCGATGACGTTGATCATGACGATCGACGACCCCTGCTTGACGACGTAGAGACCCTCGTCGACCTTCTTGAACGCGGGGCTCTTGCGCAAGGTTTTTTCGATGAGCTGGGCGCTCGTCTTGGCGGCAGCGTTCATATCCAAATCGGTACCACGGATAAAGTAAACTCACCACCGCGATGCGCGCCTGCCAGCATTGTGCCCACGACAATGCGGACCACCTGAGCTTCTGTTCGGCGTGTGGCCGCTGGCTCGGCGCCCCCACCTCCCGGATCTCGGGGTTCATGCCCGGCGGGGTCGAGAACGCGCGCGGATCGATGGCGTTCTCGCGTACGCTGGTCGCCGCGCCCCGCGGGGCGGTCACCGGTCCCGCCACGGTGGCGCTGAAGGGCGCCACGACTGGGCGGGTGGCCCCGGCCCCGCCGCGCACCGGGTTGCGCTGGGCGGGCGACGCCATCGGCTACATCTACATCTACCTGCGCGACAAGCTGGACGCGGGCGCGCGGCGGCGGCGGCTGACCGAGGAGCGGGCGGGCGCCGAAGCTCTGCTGTCGGGCGCCATCAACGAGCTGGCCGGGACGGTGCTGCGCGAGGGGGTGCAGCACCCCGACTTCACCGGCCTGCTGGAGGCGATCGGCCGCGCCCACGCCCGGCGCGAGGCCGCGGCCGCGGACCTGGGCGCCGCCGACACCCTGCAACAGGCCGAGGGGTCGCGCTGGGCCGCCCAGGAAGAGGCGGCCGAGGCCGAATGGATCGCCGGCGATCGCGCCAGCCGCGACGCCGACGAGATCCTGCGCGGCGCCTCGGCCGACCGCAACAGCGCCGGCGCACGCCTGGCGCGCGTGAAGGACGAGCGGACCCGCCTGGAGCGCGACCGCGACAGCGCGGGGGCCGACCCGCGCGCCGCCCAGCTGGCCCACGACGCCATGGGCCTGGCCGACGAGCAGCGGGCCCTGGAAGAGCTGACCGAGCGCCTGGACCGCCAGCTGGCCGACCTGCGCGACAGCTCGGCCGCGCTGCGGACGGCCGCCGCCACCGCCAAGGCCAAGTTCGACCAGATCACCGCCGCCCGCCGCGACACCGCCTCGGCGATGGCCGCCAGCATCGCCGGCCGCCAGCGCGATCGCGCCCTGGCCGAGCGCGAGGCCGCGGAGCTGACCGAACAGCTGGGACGCGCCGCCGCCGAGATCCGCCCGCCCCACAGCACCCTGCTGTCGGCCTACCAGAACATCGACCGCCTGAACGAAACCATCGCCGACCGCACCGCCCAGATCGCGACGATCGAACAGATGCAGTCCCACTACGACCTGCGCAAGCTGCTAACGGGCGTCGGTTTGCTGACCAGCATGCTGGCCGGCGCAGCGGCGGCGCTCTGGGCGGTGCTGCGGTAGCTCGGCTCGACGGCAGTCGCAAGGGGTTGTTCGTCACGACATCCGTGATCAGGGTTTCACCTCACAACAACCAGTTGGAGGTCAGCATGATTCGAGCCCTGATTCGTTCGTCCTTGGTCCTGGGTGCGCTCTCGATCGTCCCGCTGCGGGCGGGCGCGGCGGAGCCGACCGGCGCGGAGAACGCCGGCAACCAGATGGAACGCAAGGGAAACGCCGAGGAGAAGGCCGCCGACGCCGACAAGGCCAAGGCGTCGAAGATGGAGAAGAGCGGCAAGGCCATGCAGGACGAAGGCAAGGCCACCGACAACAAGGCCGAGGCGCAGGCCGGCGAGCGCAAGGAAAAGAAGGGCAAGGCCAAGATGAAGGCCGCCGAGGCGCGTGGCGACGCCGCTCAGGAGATGGAGAAGTCGGGCAACAAGGTCGAAAAGGCCGGCGTGAAGGAGAAGAAGGCCGACGAGAAAGCCGCCGCCAAGTAGTTAGAAGATCTCGCCGGCGGCGAAGTAAGCGCCGATGGGGGTGGCGTCGGGGGACCAGGCGAGGTCCAGGCGCACGACGAACGTCTTGCCCTCCTGCAGGCGCAGGCCGCCGCCGGCGCCGTACTTGATGCCGAGCCCGGTCCCGTCCAGCTCGGGATGGGCGTGCGCGAGCTCGGTCCAGCTGCGGCCCGCGTCGAAGAAGACGGCCGGCCCGGCGGTGAAGTGCTTGGAGAACAGCGTGAACGTCCACAGTTTGGCGGACATCTGCAGGTTCTCGAACAGCTTCACCTTGCCGTAATAGCGCTGGGCCGGAATGCCGCGCACGGCCTTGCTGCCGCCGATGGCCGGCGTCTCGTCGAAGCGCGCCAGCTCGTAGAACGGCGGATCGCCCCACAGCAGATCGCCCACCACGCGCGCCCGGAACGTCAGCCAGCCGCCGATCGACGAGCGATAGAAGCGCGTGGTCAGCGTCAGGCGCTCGTACTGGTAGGGAAGCTCGTCGCCGTAGCTGGGGCTGAATCGGAAGCGCAGGGTGTGAAACTGACCGTTCTCCGTGACGATCTCGTCGTCGCGCGTGTCCACCTGCGCCTCGGCGGTCAGCAGCCCGACGGCGTGCGGGGCGAAGCTGCCCAGGATGGCGCGCACCTCGGGCGCGCCCGCGCGTTGATCGTTGTCCAGATACGTCCCCAGCGGGACATTGAGTCGGTTGTAGGTGATGTTCGCGCCGCCCAGCAGGTAGAACACGCTGGCCACGCGCACGCGCACCTCCAGCGACGCCGTGGGGTGGATGCGCCCGTACTCGTCGGCCGTGTCGGGAAAGTTCGACGGCAGCGCGGGCGAGGCGTTGCCGATCCCGGTGTACTTGAGGGTCGCCTCATCGGTGTACGAGATCCGCGTGTCCAGGTGCAGCCGCCCGGACGGACCGAAGTGCGGGACGATGAGCTCGAGCGAGTCGTCCTGAAACGGCGACACGATCTTGCCGTCCTGCGGCTTGAACGTGATGAAGGCCTGCAGCTCGAGGCGCCAGTGAAACGGCGGGCGCCCGGGCGCCAGCGACGCCAGGTCGCCGACCACGCCGCCGCCGAGGCCCACGTCGCTGTCGCCGCCCACCACCGGGATGACGTTCACCTCGTGGCCGGACTGCGCGCGCGCGACGCGGGCGCCCGCCAAGCTGGCGACGACGACCGCCAGGACGACGACCAGCGACGGCCCTGCGGGCCGGCGCCACCGGGTCATGGAACGATGGCGCCGCAGGTGCTACCGCAGTTGAATGTGGCGGAGACGCACGACTTGTCGCCGATGCAGGATTCGCAGGCGTCGGCGTCGTTCTTGACGTTCGGGTCGTTGGCCGCGTTGGTCCGGCAGCGGTCCTCACAGGCGCCGACGTCGTAGGAGCTGTCGTAGCAGTCCTTGTAACGCCCGCAGACCTCCTGACAATCGAAGGCCTCGTCGACGCTGTCGCACCCGATCGCCCCCGCCCCAAAGGCGCCCGCAGCGCCCAGCAACGCCAGAATCAGTAATCGCTTCATCCCCCCGAAGGTGGGGCCGCCCGCACAAATGACCAGGCGTGCAATACGGGGGGGGCCCCGATCGCTGCGTCAGCCCGACAGCGCTTCGGCCGCGACCAGCGCCCAAGCCGCCAGCAACAGCAGCCCGCCCAGCGGCGTGACCGCGCCCAGGACGCCGATCCCGCTGATCGCCAGCGCGTAGAGGCTGCCGGCGAACACCACGATCCCGGCGGTGAACAGCGCCAGGATCAGGCGCTGGCGGTGCAGGCGCTCGCCGGCGAGGGCGACGCCGAACACCGCCACGGCGTGGACCAGGTGATAGAGGGCGCCGGTCCGGTAGACCTCCAGCATCGCGGGCGAGAGGCGGCCGCGCAGGGCGTGGGCGCCGAACGCGCCGGCGGCCACCGCTGTGAAACCGAGCAGGCCGGCGACGCCGAGGGCGCCGCGCTTCATGACGGGGGCTGTCCCTGGTTGTCGCGTGACAGGCCCAGCGCGCGCATCTTCTTATGCAGGTTGGTGCGCTCGATGCCGAGCAGCGCGGCCGTGCGCGAGATGTTCCAGCCGTTCTCGTCCAGCTTGATCCGGATGTACTCGCGCTCCATGTGGTCGCGGAACTCGCGCAGCGGCAGCGCGCGCGCCTCGGCCGGCAGCTCGACGCGCGGAAGCTCACTCGGCGCCTTGGTGCCCTGGCGCTGGTGCCGCGACACCTCGGCCACGATCTCCTCGGGCAGGTCGCCGACGCCGATGCTCTCCTCGGACAGGATCACCAGGCGCTCGATGACGTTGCGCAGCTCGCGCACGTTGCCGGGCCAGGGGTACGCCGCCAGCAGCGCCACCGCCTCATCAGAGATGATCTTCACCTTCATGCCGTTCTCGCGGCAGGCCTGCTCGATGAAGGCCGACGACAGCAGCGGCACGTCGTCGGCGCGCTCGCGCAGCGGCGGCGCGCGCAGCGGCACGACGTTCAGCCGGAAGTACAGATCCTCGCGGAACTCGCCGGCGGCCACGGCCGCCTGCAGGTCACGGTTGGTGGCGGCGACCACGCGCACGTCGACCTTCAGCGCCTGCTCGCCGCCGACGCGCGTGAACTCACCCGACTGCAGCACGCGCAGCACCTTGGCCTGCGCCGACGAGACCATGTCGCCGATCTCGTCCAGGAAGATCGTCCCGCCGTCGGCGATCTCGAACAGGCCGCGCTTGCGCGCCGTCGCGCCGGTGAACGCGCCGCGCTCGTGCCCGAACAGCTCGGACTCGATCAGCTCCTTGGGGATCGCCGCGCAGTTCACCTTCACGAACGGCTTGTCGGCCAGCGCGCTGGCGCGGTGGACCGCGCGCGCCACCAGTTCCTTGCCCGTCCCCGACTCGCCGGTGATCAGCACGCGCGTCCGGGTCGGCGCCACCTTGGCGATCTGCGCCCGCAGCGCCGCCATGGCCTGGCTGCGGCCGACCATCTCGGAGCGCTCGTCGGCCATCGCGCGCAGCCCCTGGACCTCGCGGGCCATGGCGCGCCGCTCGAGCGCGTTCCGCAACGCCACCATCAACCGCTCTCGGTCCAGCGGCTTTTCGATCAGGTCGTAGGCGCCCGCCTTGGTGGCGCGCACGGCGTCCGCCAGAGTCGCGTGGCCCGAGATCATGATGACCGTCGGCTGCGACTCCTGGTTCTTCAGCTTGGCGATCCGCTCCAGCGTGTCGAGCCCGGAGATCCCCGGCAGCTGCACGTCGAGCAGCAGGACGTCGGCGGCCACCTCGGGCAAGCGCGCCAGCGCCTCTTCGCCGCTCGACGCCTCTTCGACGCCGAACCCTTCACCTTCCAGCACCATCCGCACCGTGCGGCGGATGTTCTTCTCATCGTCGACGATGAAGATCGTGGATGACATGCGACCCGGGAACCCTAACAGCAATCGCCGAGGTGGGCGACCCCGATCACGAAATCCGGAGAACCGACACGTCGTCGCCCGCCGTGACGTCGAGGGCCCGGCGGACCTCGTCCGGAAGCGCCAGCGGCGCGTCGGCGGCGGGCGGCGCGAGGACCACCCGCGCCGCCACGAAGCGTGGCGGCTCCGGCCGCTCGCGCGCGACCAGCAGCGTCTCTCCCGGACCGCTGGAGGCGCCGCCGGTTCCGGACGCCACCCGCGCGGTGCGCGTCGCGCGCACCAGGGTAATGTCGTCGGTCTTGGCGTGGAAGTGCGGCCCGCCGTCGAACGGATCGATCCGGTGCGCGTACTGGAACCCCACCTCGCGCAGCAGCTTTTCGACCCCCTTCGTGTCCGGTCCGACCTGGCCGATCAGCTCCTGCACCTTCACCGGCAGCAACGACACGTAGAGGGGATCCTGCGGGAACAGCGCGCGGATGAACTCCTTGTTGGTCTGCGAGAGGCGGTCGGCCTCCTGGTAGCTCAGCTCGGTGAACTTCCGTCCCAGCGCCTCCCACAAGAGGCTGGTCCCGTCGGCCTCCAGGGGCGGCATCAACTCCGACAGCACCTCGTCACGGAACAGGGCGCGGTGGCGCGCCAGGTACAGGAAGCGCACGAACGCCAGCGATCGCCCCAGCCGCTCGGGGTGGCGGCGGAACTCGGGCCGCAGCACCAGGCCGCCGATCTCGGTCAGGCCCTTGTAGTTGTAGCCGATGCGCAGGACACGGTGGGTGAGGTGGCGGTCCAGCGTCTCGCTGTAGCGCTCCTCGTCCAGCACGTCGAAGAAGACGTGCGGCGCCCGGCGGCTGCCGTGCTGGGCGAAGATCATCGACGTGCCGACCACCTGGTTGGCGGGGTCGACCGCCACGAACACGAAGCAACGGTCGGCGACCGGCAGCTCGGCGGCGAACGAGGCGTGCGAGCGGGCCACGATCTCGGCCAGAGCCTCGCGGTCATCGGGCAAGTTAACCGAGTCGAGGTGCACGGCGGCCTGTTGCAGGCCGTCGAGATCGGCGGGCGCGATGTCGCGGAGCAGGAACATGGCGGAGAAGACGACCGGCCGCCGCGCAGGTGGCGCGGTCAGCGCAGGTGCTGTGACACGGAGCTTGCCGCGTCGGCGACCAATGCGCCAACCAGCTCGGGCAGGCCGCCGGCCGCCACCGGCCGCGCCGGCACCAGCGTCCGGTAGTCGACGATCTGGATCGGCGGGCGCTTGTCGCGCACGTCGCGCGCGTTCTGGCGCGCCAGCCAGTCGAGCAGCCGCGGCAACGCGTACACCGACGCCAGGTGGGTGTCGTGCATCAGCAGGATGCCGCGCCCCTTCAGCTTCGCGAGCTTGTTCGTCATGTAGCTGAACACCGCCTCCTCGTCCCGCTCGACCTTCCAGTCCTGCGGGTCCAGGTTCCAGCCGATGTCGGTCAGGCCGCGCGCGTTCAGCGCCGCATCCAGGCTCTGGCAGAAGGCGCCGTAGGGCGAACGGAACAAGAACGGCCGGACCCCGGTCGTCTCGGCGATCAACTCGGCGTTGCCGTCGATCTCCTCGGCCTGCTCGTCAGGGTTCTGGCAAAGGTTGTGGTGGCTCATCGTGTGGTTCGCCACCAGGTGGCCGTGGGCGGCGATCTTGCGGACCAGATCCCGACGCGCGATGTCCTCGGGCCGCTGTCCCGTCAGGCGCCAGCCGGTCACGAAGAAGATCGCCTTCAACCCGCGCCGGTCGAGCTCGTCCAGGATGAGCGGGGTCCCACGCAGGTCGGGGCCGTCGTCGAAGGAGAGCAGGATCTGACGCGGGGCGATCGCGCCCTGGAACGACACGTGTGGGCCGTGGCCGGGCGAGGCGAGCACCGGCGCCCGTTCGACCGGCAGATCAGCCGCCTGCGCCGCGAGCGCGTCGGCGTCCGCCGCCTGGGCGCGAGCCGCGCGGTTGGCGCGGGGTATATCGCTCCCGCCGACCAGCGCCGGGACCAAACCCGGCACCAGGAACGCCGAAAGCGCAACCAGCCGACGAACCACCAGCATGGATCTTATCGAAGTCATCGGCGCTTCGATAGGGCAGCTGGAGCTCGCGGGTGCCACAGGTAGGCACATGTCGGCCCTGTCCGGCAGCTCTATCGCGGGAGGCGCTGGTCCCTCCCAGGGTCCCGATCAAAACGGGATGTCGTCGTCGGAGGGAGGTCCGCTCGAGGGGCCGCTGTCGCCGCCTGCCTCGTCGGAGGGGCCGGCGTCGCGACCGGAGAAGCCGCCGCCGGAACGGCCGCGTCCTTCGCCACCGCCGCGTCCCTCGCCACCGCCACCGCCCCCGCCGCCGCTGCCCAGGAAGACGACCCGGTCAGCGACGATATCGGTGGCGTAGTGCTTCTGGCCGTCCTTGTCATAGGACCGGGTCTGCAGGCGCCCCTCGACGTAGACCGAGCGTCCCTTCGCCAGGTACTTGTTGCAGTTCTCGGCCTGGTCGCCCCAGACGGTGACCCGGTGCCACTCGGTCTTCTCCTGTCGCTGACCCGACTTGTCCTTGAACACCTCCGTCGTGGCGATGCGGAGGTTGCAGAGCGGGCGGCTCGACGGCGTGTACTTCAGCTCCGGATCCGCGCCCAGATTCCCGATCAGGATGACCTTGTTGACGCTTCCCATATCACGCTCCTTGTACCACGTTCATCGGGCCGAAAGGGGCGGCGGTTGTGCGCGACGGGTATGATGCGGGCGTGCTCGGTCTCGTCCTGGCGGCGGTGGTCGCGGTCTCGCACCCGGCGGCCTCGCCCGCGGTCTCGAACCTGGCGCGGGGCTTCGAGGCGTATCGCGCCGGCGAGTACCACGCGGCGGCCAAGGCGTTGAAGGCCGCGCTGGACGACGGGGTCAAGAACCCGGACTGGGCGGCGTTCCTGCTGGGCGAGAGCGCGTTCTACGACGGCGACTACCCGGCGGCGCGCGCGGCGTTCGAGCGGGCCGCGCGCGCGCACGGCGGACGGCCGGCCGAGATGGCGCCGTTTCGGATCGCCGACTGCCTCTGGATGCAGGGCGACCAGGCGGCGGCGGCCAAGGCCTACGGCAAGCTACTGAAGAAGGTCACGCCGACCAGCGGCGACCTGGCGCTGGCCCGCTTCCGCATCGCGGAGGCGGCGTCGACACGTGATCCCGCGGGGGCGCAGAAGCAGCTGCTGGCGATCGCGCGCGAGTTCCCGGCGCACCCGCTGGCCGACGAGGCGCTGCGCCGCACGACCGCCGCGCCGGCGCCACCGCCCGTCCCGGGCGCCGCCGAGAAGAAACCCGCGGTCGCCGCCAACCCCGATCTCTCGGTCGCCGACCGGCTGCGGCGCGCCGAGGCGCTGACCAAGGATCGTCACTGGGACGAGGCGCTCGCCGAGCTGGACGCGCTGCCCGCGACATTGTCGCCGGCCGAGGCGGCCGAGCGCGACTACCAGATCGGGATGACGAAGTTCCACATGCGGCGCGACTACGCCAAGGCGGGAGAGCTGCTGCTGGCGACGGTGCCGCACCTCTCCGGCGACAAGGCCGCCTCGGCGGCCTTCCACGGGGCCCGGGCGCTGTCGCGCGCCGATCGCGACGACGAGGCAATCGCCGGTTACCGCAGGGTGGTGGCCCAGTTCCCCCACGCGCGCTACGCCGCCGAGGCGCAATACCTGTCGGGGTGGCTGGAGTACAACCGCGGGCACTTCCGCGAGAGCCTGCCCGCCCTGCAGGCCACCCTGGACCACTTCGGGCAGAGCGCCTTCGCCGACGACGCCGCCTGGTGTCTGGCATTCGCGCACTTCCAGCTGGGCGATGCCGCAGCGGCGATGCCGGCGCTGGAACGCTATGCGCGCATCCCGGCCACCGGCATCACCAGCGACGAGCGCGCCGAGCGGGTCGAGTACTGGCGGGCGCGGTTCCGCGACAAGCTGGGGCCCCAGGGAACCGGCCAGGCCGAGGCGATCGAGGGCTATCGCGCGCTGGTGCGCCGCGCGCCGCTGTCGTTCTACGGCCTCCTGGCGCGGGCGCGCCTCGCGGCGGCCGGGCAGCCGGTGACCGTCGAGATCCCGACCAAGAAGGTGCCCGACGTGGCGCCCGCCAAGGCCGAGCGCGATCCCACCATCGCGCGCGCGACCGAGCTGACCGAGGCCGGGATGGGCGTCGAGGCCGGACACGAGATCGAGCGCGACGAGAAGGGGATCTTGCAGCGAGCGGGCGGCGAGAAGGCGGCCGGCTGGCTGCTGGGTCTGTACCGGCGCGCCGGCGACTTCCACCGCGCCTACCAGTTCGCCGAGTCGCACGACGCCGGCGCGCTGAACGCCGATCCGCGCGCCGACGCGGGCGTGCGCGCGTTCTGGGAGGCAGCCTTCCCGCGCGCCTACGCGGCGCTGGTCGAGCGCTACGGCCCGCCCGCCGGCAACCCCGAGCTCTACCTCTACGCCATCATGCGCAAGGAGTCGGGGTTCGATCCGCACGACGTGTCGTACGCCGACGCGCGCGGCCTGTTGCAGATGATCCCGCCCACCAGCGCCAAGGTGGCGGCCGGCACGGGCGAGCCGTTCTTTCCCGACCAGCTCTACGACCCCGACGTCAACATCCGCCTGGGCGCGATGTACATCGGCTCGCTGTTCAAGAAGTTCGGCGGCGAGGTGCCGCTGGCGGCCGGGGCGTACAACGCCGGACCGCGCGCGATGACCCGCTGGTGCACGCAGCACGGCGGGCACCCGACTGACGAATTTGTCGAGCTGATCGCGTTCGCGCAGACGCGCGAGTACGTGAAGCGCGTCACCAGCCTGTACGCGAAGTACCGCTTTCTTTACGGGCCTTCGCCGTACGAGATCCCTCTCACGCTCGACACCAAGGTCGCGCCGACCGGCCCTGATTATTAGATCGGGGGGCGTCGGGCGCTGCGCGCCCTTTGGCCCCACGCGCCCCCGCGCGCTCCGGTCGGCAAAGCCTTCCTTCGCTTGCACCCGCCTCGCCCGGGCTG
>CAZTZM010000148.1:0-5086 GCA_964618005.1 uncultured Myxococcales bacterium | reverse complement strand
CCCGCGCCAGCGCCGCCGGTGCCGGGTGTTCCACCCGCGCCGCCCGTCGCGGTCGTGCCGCCGGTGCCGGCTCCCGACTTGCCGCCAGCGCCAGCGCTGCCGCCGGCGCCTGTCCCCGCGACGCCGCCGGCGCCGATTCCGCCCGAGCCCGTGTGTCCGGCTGCTCCGCCCGTGCCGCCCGCGCCGGTCGACATAGGCGACAGGACGTACATCTTGGCCGCGCCGTACGGGACGCTGGCGGAGAGCCCGGTCGTCATGCCGGTCACGTCGGCCCGATTCCACACATCCCGCACGCCGGGCGTCCCCGAGACACCGAGCTGCGCGAACGTCACCGACACCGTGGCGTCCTGGGTGCCACGGTTGAAGAGCGCGACCGCCGTGCGGCCGCCGCTGAGATCCCGCGCCCAGACCTCCGTCGTGCCCTGCTGGGCGATCCGCCTGGCGTGCGTGCCAGACGCGTCCTGGTTGACGGCCAGCACCTCTTCGTTGGTGAGCAGCGCGACCGTCCACGGACCGGTCGTGCTGTCCGTGGTCAGCGATTGCACGTTGCCGCCGAAGATCAGCGGCGAGGGCAAGATGCTCCACAGCGACAGGATGGTGACCTGGTCGTTGTGCGTGAACGTGGTCTCGCCGGAGGCGTGCCATTCGCAGCGCGGGCCCAGATACCCGAGCGGCAGCATGTCCGTGTCGGGCCAGTGACCGGCCACCAGCCCCTTCGCCGCCTGCCAGGTCCCGGCCGACGTGAAGACGCCCGCCAGGTTCGTGATCGCGTCGTAGTCCCAGAAGTCGTCCACGACCCGCCACATGTCGGCGTCCGCGTTCAGATCGGCGACCGAGCTGGGCAGCCACGTCGGGTCATCGGCGCCCGGCGAGAAGCTCACCACGATCGCGCGCCCCGACTTGTTGACGGACTTGCGGATCGCGTCGGCCTCGGCCTGGTGATAGACCTTCGTGGTGTTGTTCAGCATGTCGTCGATCTTGATGAAGTCGAGCCCCCACTGCGCGTACTGCGCAAACAGGGCGTCGTACCAGGCCTGACCGGCGGCGCTGGCGCCGTTGACGCCCCACATGTGCTGATCCCAAGGGCACGCGTCGTTGGTGTTCGCCGCGTCGCTGGCGTGATACGTCGAGTTGGCGATCGGCGCGTTCGCCGTCACGGCGGAGCGCGGGATGCCGCGCATGATGTGGATCCCGAAGTTGAGCCCGAGCGCGTGGACCTGGGCGGCGAGCGACTTGAACCCGTTCGTTCCGGTCGCGGACGGGTACTTCGACGGCGAGGGCAGATAGCGGCCGTTGCTGTCGAGCAGGTCCTCCGGGTCGTACCAGCGATAGTCGATGACGACCGTGTTCCACCCGTAGGGCTGCAGCGTCGTCTTCAGGGCCTGCGCCTGCGCGACGACCTCGCTCTCCTTGATGCTGGCGCCGTAGGCGTCGTAGCTGTTCCAGCCCATGGGCGGCGTCGGACGCAGCGTGGTGCCGGAGATCAACGTCAGCGTGGCGGTCGCGCTGCCAGAGCCGTTCGTGACCGTCACGTCGATCGGATAGGTGCCGGCGGCCGGCGCGGTTCCGGAGATGGTGCCGGTCGCGCTCAGCGTGAGGCCGGACGGCAAGCCGGTCGCCGAGAAGGACAGCGGCGCCTGCCCGGTGGCGGGGACCGTGTAGAGAAACGCCGTCGCGGGCGTCGCCCCGACCACCAGCGGCGGCTGGATGCGGGGCGCGGCCGGCGCCGCGGTCATCGAGATCGTGACCGTGGTCTGGGCGGCGTGCGCGTCGGCGACGAACGCCAGCGCGCAGGCGATCGCGACGGGCAGCAGGGACACGCGGTGCAGCTTCGACATGGGGCGTCGTCTCCTTGTGAGCCGGTCCCGATCTGATACTCCGAGCCAAATGAGCCTCGCTATCGCTGCGATGTTCGAACTATGGTCTATTTGTGAAGACGCACCGTCCGGACGCAGCGCGTCCGGGCGCCACCCAGTGGCGGCGCCGTTCGTTCGAGGTGTTGACGTCCGACGTGGTCGCCGGCCAGCGTCCGGGCCCCGAGCCGCCCGCGGCCTGGGCGCCGCATCTGCGTCGCCTGGTCGAAGCCTCGCGCGCGCCCGTCGAGGGTCCCGCCTGGTGGACCCCGGCCGAAGCCTACTTCGGCAACGTGGAGACCCGGGTTGATCCGCAGGGCTATCGCTGGGACGGGATGCGGCGGCTGGGGGCGCGCGACCGGCCGCTGGTGTTCTTCCAGCTGACGCTGGCCGGATGGGGCGTGTTCGAGCTCTACGGGCGGCCGCCGCGGCGGGTGCCGCCCGGGACGGCGTTCTTCGCGGTCGTCCCGTCGCGCCACCGCTATTACCTCCCGCCCGAGTCGCCCGGCTGGACGTTCGCCTGGATCGGCATCTATCACCCCTACATCCGGAGCCGCATCGCCAAGCAGGTCGCCGCCACCGGGCCGCTGATCGTCACGCCGCCGACCGGCCCGCTGGTCGCCAGCACCATGCGGCTGGTCCGAGGCGCCTTCCAGAAGGACTTTCGCGATCGCCACGAGGCGGAGCTGGCGCTGTTCGAGCTCCTGTTCGCGTACGAGCGGCGGATCGACGAGACGCGCGACCCCGCGGGCGATCGCGAGCGGCTGCTCGAATCGCTCCGGGCGCGGGTCCTGACCAGCCCGCGCAGCTCCCTGGCCGTCGAGACGATTGCCGCCGAGCGCGGGATGAGCCGCAGTCACTTCAGCCACCACTTTCGGGCCCGCACCGGCCTCTCCCCCGCGCGTTACATGCTGGAGGTGCGCGTGCAAGAGGCGGCCCGCGCGCTGCTCGCCACGGCCGCCCCTTTGAAGCAGATCGCCACCGACTTGGGGTTCGCGAACCCGACCCACTTCGGCAAGGTCTTCCGCCGCTTCCAGCACGTCAGCCCCGCGGTCTATCGGCGCTCGTTCGGCCCCTGAGCTCGGCCCGTGATATCGTCGCGGCGCGGGCGAACGTGAGGCGCGTTCCTTGGTTCCTGGTGGCGGTGCGGGGCGCGGCGGCGCTGGCGTTGGGTGTGGGGCTGGCCACCGCCCGCCTGACGGACGGGCGGGTGCTGGCGCTGTTCGTGACCGCATTCGTGACCGACTACTTCGACGGCGTGATCGCGCGGGCCTGCGGCGTGGCGACTCGCCGGCTGCGGCAAGCCGACAGCGTGGTCGACACGGCGTTCTACCTGGTCCTGGCTGTGGTGACGTACCACCTGCACGGAGCGGTGATTCGCCGGCATGCCGACGCCCTGGCCGTCTGCCTGGGGACGCTGACGATGTGGGCCGCCCTCGACCTCTGGCGCTGGCACGCGGCCGCCGGCTTCCACAGCTGGAGCGCCAAGGCGTTCGCGGCCGCCCTGGGCGTCTGGGCGGTGGCGCTGTACGGGTTCCGCGCCGACGGCCCCTGGCTGGTGGTGGCGTGCGCGGCCGGAACGCTCTCCCACCTGGAGGGGATCGCCATCAGTTGCACGCTGCGCCAGCACCTGACCGATGTCCCCTCGTTGGCGCACGCGCTGCGCCTGCGCCGGCTGGGTTAGGCTGGCCCCGAAAAAAAACCTTTCAGGCGTGTCGATTTCGCCCCGGCTGATTCGTCGCCACGTCACAAGGAGGACACGATGCGCGTCATGGTGATTGTGAAAGGGACGAAGAACAGCGAGGCGGGGGCCCTGCCCAGCGCGAAGCTGCTCACGGAGATGGGCAAGTACAACGAAGAGCTCGTGAAGGCGGGCGTCATGCTCTCGGGTGACGGCCTGCAGCCAAGCGCCAAGGGCAAGCGGGTGGTCTTGAAGCACGGCAGCCGCAGCGTGGTCGACGGCCCGTTCGCCGAGGCCAAGGAGCTGGTGGCGGGCTACTGGATCTGGCGGGTCGGCTCGATGGAAGAGGCGCTGGCCTGGGCACAGCGCTGCCCCGATCCCATGCCCGGTGAGGAGGGGGTGCTGGAGCTGCGACCGCTCTACGACCTGGAAGACTTCGGCGACAACGCCACGGCCGAGGTTCGCGAGCGCGACGCCCGCCTGCGGGCCGAGCTCGAGAAGCGCGGGACCTGAGGGCGTGGGAGACGACCGATGAGCAAGCTCCGCGTGAACGCCTTCTCGATCTCGCTCGACGGCTACGGCGCCGGGCCCGATCAGGACGAGCAGAACCCGCTGGGACGCAACGCGATGGCGCTGCACACCTGGCTCTTCGCCACGCGCACGTTTCAGGACACGCACGGCGAGGCGGGACAGGGGGCGACGGGCGTCGACGACGACTTCGCCCGCCGCGGCTTCGACAACGTGGGCGCCTGGATCCTGGGCCGGAACATGTTCGGCCCGGTGCGCGGCCCGTGGCCCGACGAGCGGTGGCGCGGCTGGTGGGGCGAGAATCCGCCCTACCACGTGCCGGTCTTCGTGCTCACGCACCACGCGCGCCCCCCGCTGGAGATGGCGGGCGGGACGACGTTCCACTTCGTCACCGCCGGAATCGAGGACGCCCTCCGGCGCGCGCGCGAGGCGGCCAGGGGCGCGGACGTGCGCCTGGGCGGCGGCGCGGCGACCATCCGCCAGTACCTGCAGGCGCGGCTGGTCGACGAGCTGCAGGTCGCCGTCGCCCCCGTCCTGCTGGGCGCGGGCGAGTCGCTGTTCGGAGGCCTCGATCTCCCCGCGCTCGGGTATCGCGTAGCGGAGCACGTGCCCACTGCCGCCGTGACGCACGTGGTGCTCCGCCGCGGCTAGGCCGCCTAGCGGGCGGCACGTCGTCGGTGTGCGGCCGGGACCAAGAGATCAGAGTCCGAGCAAGCGCCCTCGATCCTCGATCAGATCAACGTGAGGTGGCGCTAGGTCCGCGCTTGGCGGGCGGCCGCTCAGCGCGGGCGGCGGCGGCGCTCGGGGCGGCGGTGCGGGCGGATCGGGCCGAGCGTGAGGTGCAGCGCGCGCGTGGCCTCGGCGGCGCGGGTGTCGATCAGCCGGTAGGTCTCCAGCAGGTCGCCGACGATCGACAGCCGGCGGCCGTTGCGCGCGTCCGCCGGAAACGCCCGCTGCGCCTCGACCAGCTCGGCGGCCAGCCCGGCCCGCGCCAGCCCCTCCAGGCCCAGCGCCTCGGACCGCG
>CAZTZM010000147.1:0-13902 GCA_964618005.1 uncultured Myxococcales bacterium | reverse complement strand
CGCGTGCGGGCGGCGTCGGCCCGGTAGAAGCGCTCGAAGATCCGGTGCTGCTCGTCGGGGGCGATGCCGGCGCCCCGGTCGGTCACCGCCAGCGCCACCGCGCCGGGCGCGCGTCGCAGGCGCACCGAGATCTCGCCGCCGTCGCCGGCGTACTTGACCGCGTTGTCGACCAGATTCAGCAGCACCAGCGTCATCGCGTTTTCGTCCATGCGCACCGGCGGCAGGCCGGGCTCGATCTCCGTCTTCAGGCGCAGCTTCTCTTTTTCCAGGCGGTGGCGGAAGACGTCCAGCGCGCGCTCGACCACCTCTTCCAGGCGCCCCTCGGCGAAGCTGTAGCTGGCCTTGCCGCGTTCGAGCCGCGCGAAGTCGAGCACGTTGTCGATGAGGTGCGCCAGCCGCTCGGACTCGCGCGTGATGATGCCGCCGTACTCGCGGGTCATCGCCTCGCCCTTGTGCTTGCCGGTGGCCAAGAGCTCGCCGAACATGCGGATCAGCGACAGCGGCGTCTTCAGCTCGTGCGAGACGTTGGCGATGAAGTCGCTCTTCATCTGCGAGGCGCGCCGCTCGGCCCGCACCGACAGCCAGACGACCCCCAGCCCCAGCGCGATGATGACCGTCGACACCGGCACCAGGAGCACGCCCAGGATCCGCTCCGTCTCGGCCTGGGCGCGCAGCTCCGCCACGTTGCGGGGGGTGATCTGGATCCGCCAGGCGTACAGCGTCTTGCCGAACGACGCCTCGTACTGGAACGGCGTGGGGGGCTGCGGCTCGCCGTAGACCGCGCGCGCCACCTCGTCCAGGATGACGACGCGGCGGTTGCCGGCGACCACGTCCATCTCGTCGGGGATCCAGTCCTTGGCGATGAGCCCCAGATCCAGCTTGGCCGCCACGTAGTAGTCGCGGCCGTCGGCGGTCTTCTTGGCCGCGTAGGCGATCAGGACCGATTTCCCCTCGAACAGCTGGTGCAGGTGGCGGAAGTTTCCCGGCTGATCCGGCGTCCAGGGCTTCAACGACTTCCACTCCAGCCCCTTCACATAGCTCTGCCAGCGCTCCATCTCGCGCCGCCGGCGCGACGCCTCCGGCGTCGGATAGAGCGAACGGATCTTCAGCCCTTCATCCAGCAGGGCCACCGACTCGACGCCCGCCGGCAGGTCGACGCTGTCAGGAGGCTCGACGGTGACATCCGTCCACTCCAGGTCGTCGAACAGCTCGCTGTCAGCCTTGTCGATGCGGTCTTGCACCTGCTCGACCAGCAGGTTGGCGAGCTGCTGGTTCCCCTCCATCAGCGAGGCCTGGGTGCGCGCTGTGGCCGCCACCGCGTAGCGGTAGCCGTAATAGGCCAGCGCGACGGCCGCCCCGACGATGGCCGGGAAGACGAAGGCCAGGATGACCGGGACCAGCGAGATCCGTGCGCCTTGCCGGGACATCGAGGATGGCTAAGGATTGCACACCGAACCGCGATGCCCCAAATCGAACGCCACTTCTTCGTGTGCGAGAACGCCCGCCCCGCGGGCGGCAAGCCGTCGTGCGGCGCCCGCGGCGCGGCTGAGATCGCCAGCGCCCTGCAGGAGGGGCTGGGCCGACACCCCGAGCTGTGGGGGCGCGTGGCCGTCACCCGGACCGGCTGTCTCGGCCCCTGCTTCGAGGGGCCGACCGTCGTCGTCTACCCGGAGGGGGTCTGGTACGTCGGCGTGACGCCCGGCGACGTTCCGGAGCTCGTCGAGCGCCACATGTGCGCGGGCGAGGTCGTCGCTCGGCTTGTCCGGCGCGACGACGACTGACGCCGCCTCAGTTGGTGCAGAGCAGGACCTTGCCGCAGTCGTACTCGCCGACCACCAGCGCGTTGCCGGCGGGCGAGAACGCGATCGACCGCGGCTTGTAGGTGGTCTGCTGGTAGTTGGCGTACATCGCCTTCGTGCTGACCGACCAGATGTTCACCGTGCCGGGCGCGCTGCCGGTCTTGGGCGCGTCGGCCGCCACGGCGATGTAGCTGCCGTCGTGCGAGAACGACAGGCCCATCATCGACTGGTAGAGGTTCGAGTCCACGGTGAGCGCCGAGCTGGTGGCGAGCGTCAAAGCTTGGCCGGCTCGGAGTCGTCGTGCGACGCGTGGGACTTGTGCGCGTGCGGCTTGGGCGCCGCCGCCTTCTGCTGCTCCAGCGTCAGCTCGATCGTGGCGTCGTCGTCCAGCGACACCGCGTGCGCGTTGGGGTTGTAGCCGGCCTTCTCCAGGCGCAGCTTCAGCGCGCCGCCGCGCGGGCGGGTCAGCACCAGCGGCGTGACGCCCAGCGCGCCGCCGTTCGCCTCATCGACAACATCGGCGCCGGTCGGATCGGACTCGACGTGCACCGTGACGGTCTTGGGCGCCGTGTCGACCTTGGGCGATGGCGGCGGCGTCTCGACCGTGGGCGGCAGAGGCGGCGTCTCGATCTTGGGCGCGGGCAGGGCCGGCTTGGTCGCGACCTCCGCCTCCACGTGCTGGGCGCCGATCTTCTCGCCGTCGCGGAAGATGAAGAGCCCCGCACCGACGGCGGCCGCGGCCGCCACCACCACCGCGACGATCGCCTTCCCGCCTTTGCTCTTCTGGGCCGGCGGCGCGGCCAGCTTCTCACCGACGCCGGTCGAGAACGTGGTCTCGTGCAGCTTCGCGTTGCTCGCCGCCATCGGTGGCCGGGAGATCTGCGACACGGGCTGGGGCGCGGGCGTGCCGCCGCCGAAGTCAGGCGACGACGGCTGCGAGCCGCGCACGACGAACGTCGACCCGCCCGAGGCCTTGAGCGCGATCTGCAGCTCCGCCATGTCGGCGTAGCGGGCCGCCGGATCCTTGGCCAGCATCTTGAGCACGATGGCGTCGATCGCCGGCGGCACGGCCGGGTTCTGGCTGGAGGGGGCCGGCGCCGCGACGTTCAGGTGCATGTTCACCAGCTCGCCGAACCCTTCGGAGACGAACGGCGGCTGCCCGACCAGCATCTCGAAGAAGATGATCCCCAGCGAGTAGATGTCGCTGCGGTGATCGACCGTGCGCGTGCCGCGGCACTGCTCGGGCGACATGTAGATCGGCGTCCCCATCAGCGTGCCGGTGCGGGTCTTCACCGAGTCGGTGGTCGACCCCTGCTGCAGCTTGGCGATGCCGAAGTCGAGCACCTTGATCCGCTCGCGCGCCGGCTCGTGCGGGTCGTTGATGATGTACAGGTTGTCGGGCTTGAGATCGCGGTGGACGATCCCCTTCTTGTGCGCGGCGCCCAGCGCCGACGCCGTCTGGTAAGCGAACTCGACGGCCACCGGCAGCGACAGCGCGCCGATGCGCCGGATGCGCGTCCCCAGGCTCTCGCCTTCCAGCAGCTCCATCACCAGGAACGGCGTCCCGTCGGCGATCGTGCCGGAGTCGAGGATCTCGATGATGTTGGGGTGGCGGATGGCGTTGGCGGCGCGCGCCTCGTTCAGGAACCGCGCCAGCAGGTTCTCGTCCTGGATGTAATTCCGGTGCAGGACCTTCACGGCGACGCGGCGGCCGATCCCCGGGTGCTCCGCCAGGTAGACCGCGCCCATTCCGCCCTCGCCGAGCAACGAGATGGCCTGATAGTTGCCGAATTTTTGCCCGATCATGAGGCCCCCTGATGGTACTCGACCCGTGCGGGACCAGCCTCAAATTCAACCTCTCTGCGCACGCTGTATTTGCCGGGGGTTCGCGGCGCGGCGGGCTGGGCTCCGCCCAGCCGAGCGCATCGCGGGAGGTTCGGAACCCGTCTGCGGGTTCTGACGTAAATCGCGCTGGTTTTCGTCACCTGGGTGTCACCTCCGCCGGCGCGGCGCGTTTCCGCAGCAGGATCTCCACCTGCCCCGGCCGGACCAGATCCGGAAGCCGCCCAACCCGAGAAAATCCCAGCTTTCGATAGAAACGAAGCGCGCCGGCGTTGTTCCCGTCGGCCGACACGTAAAGCCAGCGGCGCGTCGTGGCGACCTGCCGGGCGACGTGGTCCACCAGCGCCCGCCCCAGCCCCTGCCCGCTCGCCTCCGGCCGCACCGCCAGGAGGGCGATGAACCCGCCCAGCAGCACCCCGTCGTCGACCACGGCGACCGCCAGCGGCGGGTCCTTGGGCCGCCCGCGCGCGATCCAGACCCGGCGCTCGCGCGCCTTGCGCGCCAGGTATCGCCCCAGCCCGGCGGCGCCATAGCCCAGCGCGCGCCAGGGATCGATCGCGGCGATCCACCTGGCCTGGGCCCGCGCCAGCGCGGCGGTCGGTCGGGAGAACCGCGCGACCACGCCGGCTAGTGCCCGGCCGGCGGCAGGGCCGCGGCCGCGGAGGCCTCGACAGGGGCCGGCGCGAGGCCCGGCTCCTCGTGCATGAGCGCCGAGAGCGAGACGAACCGGAACCCCCGCGCGCGCAGCCCGGTCAGGATGGCCGGCAGCGCCTCGTGCGTCTTCCAGCCGCGCCCGTTGATGTGGAAGATGATGATCGAGCCGGCGCGGGCCTGATGGACGACGGCCTTGATCATCGCCGCGGTGGTGGTGTGCAGGCTGGGATCGCCCGAGACGACGTCCCAGGTGACGGTCGGCAGGTTGCGCTCGCCCACCAGCGCGATCATGCGCCGGTCCCAGTCGCCGAACGGCGGGCGGAAGGCCACGGAGTGCCGCCCATAGCGCCCCAGCGCCGCCTCGGTGTCGTCGATCTCCTGGTTGACGCGCGCCGCGGGGATCTTGGTCATGTGCGGGTGGTCGTACGAATGATCGCCGAACTCGACCAGCGGATCGTTCGTCAGGTCGGCCATCGCCTCCGGGTGGGTGTCGACCCAGCGGCCGGACACGAACACCGTGGCCGGGATCTGCTCGCGCTTCACGATCTCGAACACGTCGCGATCGAACCCGTACCAGCCCTTCCTGGTGGCGCAGGCGTCAAAGGTGATCGCCACGACCGGCTCCCGGGTGGCGATGCGCGAGATCGGGCGGGTCGGGACCTGCATCGGCGGCACGCCCGCCGGCGCCGGCAGCGCCGTCACGGCCTGCAGCGCCACCCAGATCGGCAGCAGCAGCCCCGTCACGTCAGCTCCAGCAGCATCACGATCGCGTCCTCTTGGTCTTCCGCGTAGTAATTCGGCCGAACGCCGACCGGCTTGAAGGCGAAGCGCCGGTAGAGACGCAGCGCCGCGGCATTCGACCGCCGCACCTCCAGCGTGACGATCCGGCAGCCGTGGGTGCGACCGTAGTCGATGATGTGGGCCAGCAGCCGCGAGGCGTGACCGGCGCGGCGCGCCAGCGGGTGGCTGGCCAGGTTCAGGAGGTGGATCTCATCCGCCACCAGCCAGTAGTTGCAGAAGGCGACCAGAAAGCCGCCGCCCAGATCGCGCACCACGTCGACGCGCGCCCAATCGCGGGCCATCTCCTCGGAGAACACCTGCGCCGACCAGGGCGACCGGAAGGAGACCCGTTCGATCTCCATGACCGCGTCCAGGTCGCCGGCCCGCATCGGCTCGATCTTGAAAGCCTGGGGCGCCTTGCTGACCGCCATCAGCTCGCCTCCTGCCCAGCCCCCGTCACCACGCGCGCGGCCTCGAAGATGGCGTGCCAGAGCTCGGGCACGCCCTCGCCGGTCTCGCCGGACGCCAGGATCGGCAGCCGGCCCCGGAAGGCGCGCCGGATCTCGCCCTTCAGCAGGCCGCGCTCGCTGGCCGAGAGCTTGTCGATCTTCGTCAGCACCACCTGCACCGGGACGTTCTCCGTCCCCAGCCACTCGTACAGCTGGCGCTCCTCGGCCTCCAGGCCGCGGCGGGCGTCGGCCAGGATGACGAACAGCGCCAGAGACCGGCGGCGCCGCGTGTAGCCTTCGATCAGCGGCTGCCAGGCGTCGCGCTCGGTGCGCGACACCCGGGCGAACCCATAGCCCGGCAGGTCAATCAGGCGGAGCTCGCTCAGCGGCGCCCCGCGCCCCAGGCGGAGCGAGAACATCACCAGGCCCCGCGTCCGTCCCGGGGTCTTGGACGTCCGGGCCAGCCCCTTCCGCCCCGCCAGCCGGTTGAGCAGCGTCGACTTGCCGACGTTCGACCGCCCGGCGATCGCGATCTCGGGCGCGCCATCCGGCGGCAACCCCGCCAGATCGCGTGCTTCGGCGATGAAGGTGGCCTCCGCCACCTCTGGCGTCGTGAACGGCACGGCCATCTAGAGTAGCATCGCTGGCCGTGACACGCGGCTTTCCGGCCAGTCTTCGCGTGTTTGGCCTCACCGGCGGAATTGGAACCGGGAAGTCCACCGTGGCCGAGATGTTCGCCGCCCGCGGCGTCCCGGTCGTCGACGCCGACCAGCTCGCCCGCGAGGTCGTCGCCCCCGGTACCCCCGGCCACGCCGACATCGCCGCCGCCTGGCCTGAAACCATCGACGCCAGCGGCGCCCTCGACCGCAAGCGCCTGGGGGCCCTCGTCTTCGCCGACCCCGCCGCCCGCGCCCGCCTCGAGGCCATCCTCCACCCGCGCATCTCCGAAGCCGCCGCAACGCGGCTGACCGCCCTCGCCGCCGCCGGCCAGACCCTGGCGCTCTACGAAGCGGCCCTGCTGGTCGAAACCGGTCGCCACCGCGACTTCGACGGCCTCATCGTCGTGACTGCCTCCCCCGAGACCCAAATCGCCCGCGCTCTCTCGCGAGGCGGCCTGACTCGAGCCGACGCCGAAGCCCGCATCCGCGCCCAGCTCCCCGCCGCCGAGAAGGTCCGCCTCGCCACCCACCTCATCGACAACGACGGGCCCCTCGCCGAGACCAAAGCCCAAGTCGATCGCCTGCTCGTGCAGCTGCGGCGCTCGGACTGAGCCCCCACGGGGAGCAGCTACGGATTCATGTTCGGATCGGGAAAACCACGCCCCGGTTTGGCGAACAGATACCCCTGGCAGAGATCGCCGCCCAGCGCCACCAGCGTGTCGCGCTCCGCCGTCGTCTCGATGCCCTCCGCCACCAGCTGGATCCCCAGCTCCGTGCACAGCGCGATGATCGACCGCACCAGCTTCTGCTTGACCGGCGAGTGGTCGATCCCCCGAATCAACGACATGTCGACCTTCACCACCTCCGGCTCCAACTGCGCGAAGCTGGTCAGCCCCGCGTAGCCGGCCCCGAGGTCGTCGATGGCGATTCGATAGCCCAGCGTCCGCAGGCGGGTGACGCGCGAGCTGAGCTCGTGGATTCGATCCAGCGCCGCCCGCTCGGTGATCTCCAGGACCACCTGCTTCGCGAACGGCGTCAGCGCGCCGTCGTCGGCGTAGAGCTCCTCGTCCTCGAGATCGGCGGGGTGAAGGTTGACGAACAGATGCGCGGGCGCCGGCGTCTGGTGCAGCTGGCGGGCGACGTGCTGGCGGATGGTCCGCCCCAGCTCGGCGGCCCGGCCCAGGCGCTCGGCGGCGTCGAAGAAGTCCAGCGGGCTGCGCAGCGTCGGCTCGTCGGTGCGCAGCAGCGTCTCGTAGGCGAAGATGCTCCGGCCCGACCACGACACGATCGGCTGCGCCGCGACCCACAGCTTCTCGACCGCGGAGGCATAGCGCGCCTCCAGACCGGCCCGGTCGCCGATCTGCTTCCCTTCCAGCTCGGTCACGGCGGCGGCCTCGCGCCGGATGCGCGCCAGCTTGTGCACGCGCACCGCGCGCCCCACCGACTCCAGCATGGCGTCGGGCGCGATCGGTTTCACCAGGTAGCGAAAGGCACCGTACTCGATGGCCTGCAGCGCGCTCTCCAGCGCCGGGCTGCCGGTCATGAAGATCATCGGGATATCCAGGTCGCGCTCGCGGATCGCCCGCAGCAGCGCCAGACCGTCCATGTCGGGCATCGCGATGTCGCTGACGATGGCGTCGAAGCGGCGCTTGCCGGCGATCTCCGCCGCCTCACGCCCGTCGTGCGCGACGGTCACCTTGTATCCGGCCGCGGCCAGCGCCCGCGCATAACCGCGCGCGGTCACGGGCTCGTCATCGACCACCAGAACCTCGGCCGCGCTGCCAGCCTCTCCAAGCGTGGTGGCGGCTCCATGGCCGCTCGAGTGGGCCACGGTCGCTTTGCCCTGCATCTCCCCGTTCATCGGCGGTGCAACCAGGTGGCTTTAGCGGCGCCACGCGCGTCGCAGGAGACGGTTTGCACAATGCACATCATCCGCCGATCAATCGCCGATTCCACTGGTATTCAGCACGATCGTAGGTCCTTCGAACATCCTTGAAGGTGGGGATGCCGTGACGGTCGAGCTGCGCTCGCGCGCGATTTGCCCGACTTAGATGATGCGGACCGCGCCGGCCCGGATCAGACGGGCGGCGATGCGCAGCGCATCGGTCGATCCGACGCCGGACCCGTCGAACAGCTCTTCCAGCGTGCGGGTGCCGTCGATCCGCTCGATCAGGGCCCGCTCGCGTTCGCCCAGGCGGGCGCGCGCGATCTCCGCCGCGCGCGGCGCCAGCACCGGGACCCCCCCCAGGGGCCCCACGTAGGCGCCGAACACCCGCGCCAGCAGCGGCCGCGCCGGTTCGATGACCTCGATGATGCCAGGCGGCGGCGCCTCGTCGGACTCGTGCAGCGCTCCCTCGGCGGCGGTCACGGCGGTGGTCAGGTCCCCTTCGTCCAGGGCGGCCCGCGCCTCGTCGATCAACGCCGCCGCACGCTGGCGGCGCGCGGCCACGCTGGCGTCGGCCGGCTCGATCTTCCCCGACCCGGGCGAGAGCCGCTGTCGATCGGAGTCGCCGACCCGCCGGGTGTGGTGCTCTTCGTTCTCGCCCACGCGACGGGTGTGCTGCTCCGGGCGCTGCTGCGGCGCCGCCGGATCGCGCGGCGGCCGCGCGGTCGCCAGCATCTGCTCCGCGATCTGCGCGGAGACCATCGACGTCAACGTGATGCGCCGGTCGCGCGAGATGTCGATCTCCGCGGTCTGCAGCGGGGCGCCGATCGGGCGCGGTCTTCCCCCGCTGTCGGCGTCCTCGAACACGCCGAGGTCGACCTCTTCCGTCCGACCGCCGGCGTCGTCGACCCCGACCTCCTCGGTGCGGGGACGTCCGCCTGCACGCGCCTCGTCGAGCGCCCGGCCGAGGTCGGCGGCAGATCCCTCGCGGGGCTTCATTCCTCTTCTGTGGTTCGGCGGCCCGTCGCCCACTCTTGAGGACGAAACGCCGCGCGAAGGCGCATCAGGCGATCATCAGCTCGATGAGCGCTTTTTGGGCGTGCAGGCGGTTCTCGGCCTGCTGCCAGACGGCGCTGGCCGGCCCCTCGATCACCTCGTCGGTGATCTCCTCGCCGCGGTGGGCCGGCAGGCAGTGGAGCACGACGGCGTCGGGCGAGGCGCTGCGCATCAGCGCGGCGTCGATGATGTAGCCGCTGAACGCCAGCCGGCGCGCGTCGGCCTCTGCCTCCTGTCCCATCGAGGCGAAGACATCGGTCGAGAGCACCTGGCGGCCGGCGGCCGCCTCGGCGGGATCGCGCAGGACCGTGATGCGGGCGCGTTCGCCGGCCCGGGCACGGGCCACCACCCCCGGGTCGGGCTCGTGGCCGGCCGGGCAGGCCAGCGCCAGGTCCAGCCCCAGGATGCCGGCCGCCTCGATCCAGGAGTTGGCCATGTTGTTGCCGTCGCCGATCCAGGCGTAGCTGACCGAGCGCAACGCCCGGCCCGGGTCCTTGCCGGCGCCGAACCGCTGCACGACCGTCTGCAGGTCGGCCAGCACCTGGCAGGGGTGCATCAGATCGGTGAGCCCGTTGATGACCGGGACCGTCGCGTAGCGGGACATCTCCTCGGCGCGGTCGTGCCCGAACGTGCGCAGCATGATACCGTGGCAGTAGCCCGAGAGGACGCGCGCCGTGTCGCGCAGCGGCTCGCCCCGCTCCAGCTGCGACCCCTGCGTCCCCAGGTAGAGCGCGTGGCCGCCGAGCTCGTACATGGCGATCTCGAAGCTGGCGCGCGTGCGCGTGGAGGCCTTCTCGAACACCATGCCCAGGACGCGCCCCGGACGGGTCTGGTGCGGCGTGCGGGCGGCGCGCAGGGCGCGCAGCTCCTCGGCGCGCCGGAGCAGCGCCTCGATGCCACCAGCGGGCAGATCGTCGAACGCCAAGAAGCGCTTGGGTCGCTCGCTGCTCATCGCGCCTCCTCCAGGACGGCGTCCAGGATCTCGATCGCCTCGTCGATCTCGGCGCGGGTGACGACCAGCGGGGGGACCAGACGGACGACGTTGCTGCCCGCCACCGACAGCAAGAGGCCGTGCGCCCGGGCGCGGGCCACCAGATCGGCCGGGTTCCCCTCGACCACCAGCCCTTGTAGAAGGCCGCGCCCACGCGCGCCGCGCGTCTTCGGGCGCCGCCGCTCGGCCAGCCGCAACAACGCCGAGCCGAGGTACGAGCCGATGTCGCGGCAGTGTTGCAGCAGACCCAGCTCGTCGATCGCCCGCTGCACGTACAGCGCGGCGGCGGTCGCGAACGGGTTGCCGCCGAAGGTGGAGGCGTGCGTGCCGGGCTCGAAGCCGCGCGCGACCTCCTCGTTGGCGAGCATGGCGCCGATCGGGATCCCACCGGCCAGCCCCTTGGCCAGCGTCACGATGTCGGGGACCACGCCCTCGGCTTCGAACGCGTAGAACGTCCCGGTGCGGCCGTTGCCGGTCTGCACCTCGTCGAAGATCAGGACCGTGCCGGTGTCGCTGCAGAGCCGCCGCAGCTCCTGCAGGAAGCCGGGCGGCGGCACGATGATCCCCCCCTCGGCCTGGATTGGCTCGAGGATGACGGCGCAGGTCTTGTCGGTGATCGCGGCGCGCGCGGCGGCCACGTCACCGTAGGGCAGGAAGCGCACCGGCCCGACCAGCGGCCCAAAGCCCTCACGGTATTTGGTCTGGCCGGTGACGCTCAGCGCACCGAACGTCCGGCCATGGAAGCTCTGCTCGAACGCGATCAGCTCCAGGCGCTCCGGCTGCTGCTTGGCGACGATCTGATAGCGGCGCGCCAGCTTCAGCGCCGCCTCGTTCGCTTCCGTGCCCGAGTTGCAGAAGAACGCGCGGCCCTTGAACGCGCGGCGGAAGAGCGCGTCGGCCAGCTCCAGCTGCGCCTCGATGTAATACAGGTTCGACACGTGGATCAGGCGGCGGGCCTGCGCGGCGACGGCGTCGGCCAGGCCGGGGTGACCGTGCCCCAGCATCGCCACGGCGATCCCCGCGGTCATGTCGAGATAGCGGCGCCCGTCGACGTCGAACAGGGCGCACCCTTCGCCGCGGGTCATCACCACCGGGGCCTGGCGATAGTTGTTGAGGAGGAGCCGGCGCCCCCGCTCGACCAGCTCGTCTTGCTGCGACATCGCTCGACTCTACCCCACGACGGGCACACACGAGCAACTCCCCGCGGGCCCGCCGGGCTATCCACTTCAGAACCCGCAGACGGGTTCCGAACCTCCCCGCGATGCATTCGGACGGGCGAAAGCCCATCCGAGCGCGGCGCGATCCCCCGTCCGTGTCAAAAGCCTGCGCTTGTGCCATGGTCAGCAACGCTTAAGTTGGTTCGACCATGACGGCGCCGCCCAGCATCGTGAGCACGGCCACCGCCGTTCCGGCGTACGCGGCGACGCAAGGTGAGGTGAAGGATCGGCTGCGCGCGGTGCTCCCCCTGCCCGCGCGCAAGCTGGAGGCGGCGATGGAGCTGTTCGATCACACCGCCGTCGAGCGCCGGTTCAGCGTGCAGCCCCTCTCCGAGCTGGGCGTCCCGCGCGGCCTGGGCGACGTTCAGGCGCGCTATCGCGAGAGCGCCATCGCGCTGGGGCGCGACGTGGCGGCGCGGGCGCTGGCGGAGGCGGGCGTCGCCGCGCGCGACGTGGACCTGGTGATCACGACGTCGTGCACGGGGATCATGATCCCGTCGCTGGACGCGCACCTCTACAACGAGCTGGGCTTCCGCCCCGACGTCCGGCGGCTGCCGATCACCGCGCTCGGCTGCTCCGGCGGCGCGGCGGCGCTGGCGCGCGCGCACGACTTCCTGATCGGGTTCCCCGAAGCCCGCGTGCTGGTCGTCTCGGTCGAGCTCCCGAGCCTCAGCATGCAGCGGGCGGATGTCTCGCTGGCGAACCTGGTGTCGACCGCGCTGTTCGGCGACGGGGCCGCGGCGGTGGTGCTGGAGGGCGGGGCGTGTGGCGGGCGGGGTGTCCGCATCCTGGAAACGCTGGCGCACATCTTCCCGGCCTCGACGTACGCGCTCGGCTTCGATCTCCTCGACGACGGGTTTCACTCGGTGCTGTCCAGGGACGTCCCGCTGCTGCTGAAGACGGAGATCGCGCGCCTGGTGCGCACGCTGGCGGAACGCCGCGGGTTGTCGCGCCACGACCTGAGCTGCTTCGTGCTGCACCCCGGGGGACGCAAGATCCTGGCGTTCGTCGAGGAGGAGCTGGGGCTGCGGCGCGACGACACGCAGCCGTCGTGGGACACGCTGCGCGACTTCGGCAACCAGTCGAGCGCCTCGGTGCTGTTCGTGCTGCACGCCTGGCGCACCACCCGGCGGCCCGACCCGGGCGCGCACGGGCTGCTGGCGGCGTTCGGGCCGGGGCTGTCGACCGAGCTCTTGCTGCTGGAGTGGAGTTGACCGCGTGACGCCGAACGGCTTCTTCCTCTGGCTGTGCGCCGCGGTCGGCGCCTGCCGGCTGATCGAGCTGACGATCTCGCGCCGGCACCAGCGCGCGCTGGCCGACGCGGTCAAGACCGGGGCGGCGCCCCTGCCGGAGCCGGCGTTCCGCGGCATGGTGGCGCTGCACACCGGCATCATCGCGGGCAGCGCGATCGAGGTGCTGGTGCTGCACCGCCCGTTCTGGCCGGCGCTGGCCATCCCGGCGCTGGTGGCGCTGCTGCTCTCGAACCTGCTGCGGTTCTGGGTGATCGCGACGCTGGGCGTGCACTGGAACGTGCGGGTGGTGCGCTCGATGCCGCTCGGCGTGGTGACGGGCGGCCCGTACCGCTTCGTGCGCCACCCGAACTACGTGGCGGTGTTCGTCGAGCTGCTGGCGCTGCCGCTGGTGCACGCCGCGTTCATCACCGCGACCGCCGGCGCGCTGCTGCACCTGCTGATCCTGCGCCGGCGCGTGGCGCTGGAAGAGTCGGTGCTGATGACCGATGAGGGATACCGGCGCGCGTTCGCCGGCAAGCCGCGCTTCGTCCCATGGCCGCTGCGGTAACGGCCGACGTGGTCGTGGCGGGCGGCGGTCCGGCCGGCGCCACGCTGGCCATCCTCCTCGGGCGCGCGGGGCTGCGCGCCGACGTCTACGACGCGCGCCGGTTCCCCCGCGACAAGCCCTGCGGCGAGGGGATCATGCCGGCCGGCGTGGCGGTGCTGGATCGCCTCGGCCTACGCGCCACGGTCGGCGGGCGGGCGCTGGCCGCCGTGCGCTACCACGGCTTCGGGCTGACGGCCGAGAGCCCGTTCTCGCGCACCGGCGCCGTCGCGCTGGCGCAGCGGCGGCTGCGGCTGGACGCGGCGCTGCTGGCCGAGGCACGCGCGACACCGGGCGTGCGCGTGTTCGAGGAAGCGCCGGTCGAGGGAGTCGAGCTGGCGAACGGGCGCGCCGTCGGGCTGCGCGTCGGAGGCGAGATCCGGCGCGGCGCGCTGGTGGTGGGCGCCGATGGGCTGGAGTCACCGGTGCGCCGCGCGCTGGGCCTCGACGGTGGTCCCGGCGGCGCGACGCGGGCGGGCGTGCGGATGCACTTCAAGCTGGCGGACACGGGCCTGCTCTCCGATCGCCTCGAGATCTTCGTGGGCGCCGGCTACGAGCTCGACGCGGCGCCGCTGCCCGACGGCGAGCTGCTGGTCGCGGCGCTGGCCGATCAGAAGGCGCTGGCGGGCGGCGCGCGGGCGGCGTTCGAGCGCTGGGTGTCGGAGCAGCCGTTCCTGCGCGCGGCGCTGGAGGGCGCCGTCCCGGTAAGCGAGCCGGCGGGCCGCGCGCGCGTC
>CAZTZM010000146.1:0-4068 GCA_964618005.1 uncultured Myxococcales bacterium | reverse complement strand
TCCCCGGCCGTCACACCGTCGCCCAGACGCGGCGCCAGCTCTTCGCCGGCCGCGCCGTGCACGAACACACCGACCTGCGCGGCGGTCAGCGCGTCGAGGCCCCGGGCCAGCAGCGCGCCGATCAGTCCGGACAGGACATCGCCGCTGCCGGCGGTCGCCAGCGACGCGCAGGCGATCGGGTTGATGAAGATCCGGCCGTCGGGCGCGGCGACGATGGTGCGCGCGCCCTTCAGCACCACCGCCGCCCGCGACGCCGTCGCCAGGCCGCGGGCGTTCCCCAGCCGATCGCGCTGGACGTCGGCGATCGACATCCCCAAGAGCCGCCCCATCTCGCCCGGGTGGGGCGTCAGCACGCGCGGCGCCGGCGCGGCGGCCAGCAGCCGCGGTGCCTCGGTCCCGAGCGCGTTGAGCGCGTCGGCGTCGATCACCATCGGGCGATCGAGCCGCGACGCCAGCCGGTGAACGACCGCCCGCATGCCGGGACCGGTCGGGATCCCGGGGCCCACCGCCAGCGCCTGCGCGCGCGCGGCCAGCGCCTCCAGCGCCGCGGCGGACGGCTCGGGATCGGCGTCGTCGCCGTCGGTGTAGCGCGCCGTCATGAGCTCGATGGCCTTGTTGTCGAGGGCGACCTGCCCGGCGGCGGTCGAGGCGATCGTCACCAGCCCGGCGCCGCCGCGCAGCCCCGCCTGCCCGACCAGGAACGCCGCGCCGGTCTTGCCCGCCGACCCCGCCACCACCACCAGGTGGCCGGAGCTCCCCTTGTGGGCGTCGACGGCGCGCCGCGGGAGCCGCGCGGCGATGCCGGCGGCGTCGAGCAGCTGGCAGGCCGCCACCGCGCCGCCGATCAGGATGGGGGCGCCGAGATCGACCACCTCGACCCGGCCGGCCGGACCGGCGGCGTCGATCGCCAGGCCCAGCTTCCAGGCCCCCATCGTCGCCGTCACGTCGGCCTGGAAGACGATCCCCGCGGCGCGGCCGGTGTCGGCGTCCAGCCCCGACGGGAGATCGGCGGCGATCTTGCGGCCGCTGGCCGCGTTCATGGCGGCCAGCGCCACCGCCGGGACGCCCTCGATCGCGCCGCGCACGCCAATTCCGAACAGCGCGTCCACCACGGCGCCGGCGCCGGCCAGGCGCGCCGCCCAGGTCGCCTCATCGGTCCAGCCGCCGCCGTCCTCGACGGAAAGTCCCATCCGCTCGACGGCGGCCAGCGCGACCGCGGCGTCGCCTTGAAACTTGGCGCGCGGCGCCGCCAGCAGGATCCGCACCGCGACGTCCAGGCGCGCCAGGTGCCGCGCGGCCACCAGACCGTCGCCGCCGTTCGAGCCGCCGCCGCAGACGATGACGGCGGGCGCCCCTACCGCCCCCAGCTCGCGGCGGACGATCTCCGCCAGACCGCGACCGGCGTTCTCCATCAGCAACGCGCTCGGCAGGCCCAGCTCGCGCGTGGCGGCGGCGTCGGCGGCGCGCATCTCGGCCGCCGTGAGGACCGGCGCGAACGCCATCTTACGCCCCTGCGCCGCGCGCGATCACGGCCCGCAGCTCCTCGACCGCGGCGCCCAGGCCGACCATCACCGCGCGCGCCACCAGGCCGTGGCCGATGTTCAGCTCCTCCAGCCCGGGCAGCGCGATCACCGGCGCCAGGTTGGCGTAATCGAGCCCGTGCCCCGCCCCGAGGCGCAGGCCGGCGCCCTGGGCGGCGCGGGCCGCCAGCTCCAGCCGTTGCAGCTGCCGCGTGGCCTCGGGCGTGCGCGCCTGCGCCAGGCAGTAGTAGCCGGTGTGCAGCTCGACGGTGCCGACGCCCAGCCGCGCCGAGGCCTCCACCACCTTCGGGTCCGGATCGATGAACAGGCTGACGCCGATCCCCGCCTCGGCGAGGCCGTGGACCACGCGCTCGACCGCGCCACCCGGCCCGACGGAGAGCCCGCCTTCGGTCGTCCGCTCCTCGCGCTTCTCGGGGACGAGCGTGCAGAAGTCGGGCTTCACCTCGCGCGCGATCCGCAGCATCTCGTCGGTCGCGGCCATCTCCAGGTTCAGGACGCCACGCACCGTCTCTTTCAGGACCCGCACGTCGCGCTCCTGGATGTGACGGCGATCCTCGCGCAGATGGACGGTGATCCCGTCGGCGCCCGCCAGCTCGCACAGGACGGCCGCCGCGACGGGATCGGGATAACGGGTGCCGCGCTGCTGCCGGAGCGTCGCGACGTGGTCGACGTTGACGTAGAGCCGGATCATCAACTGGCGAGCTCGCGCTGGAGCGCGTGCGCAATCTCATCGGCCTGGGCGCGGATCCCGGCCTCGTCGGTCCCTTCGATCATCACGCGTGCCTTGGCCTCGGTGCCAGAATAGCGCACCACGACCCGGCCGTCGGCCCCCAGATCGCGCTCCACGGAGGCGATCAGCTTCTGCACGGCGGGCATCTCGTTGAACGGACGCTTGCGGCCGACCGCGAAGTTGAGCAGCACCTGCGGGTAACGGGTCATGGTGCGGGCCAGCTCCGACAGCGGGCGCCCCTCGGCGACCATCACGGCCAGCACGCGCAGCGCCGCCACCACGCCGTCGCCGGTGGTGGCGTGGTCCAGGAAGATGATGTGCCCCGACTGCTCGCCCCCCAGCATCAGGCCGCGCTCGCGCATGGCCTCCACGACGTATCGGTCACCGACCGCGGTGCGCAGCAGCTTGCCGCCGTGCTCGGTGAGCGCGCGCTCGAGACCGAGGTTCGACATCACGGTCGCCACCACCGTCTCCTCGGGGAGCTGCCGCCGCTCCAGCATCCGCGTCCCCAGGATCGCCATCACCTGGTCGCCGTCGACGATGTTCCCCTTTTCGTCGGCGAGAATGAGCCGGTCGGCGTCGCCGTCCAGCGCGACCCCCAGCGCCGCCCCGGAACGCCGGACCTCCTCGGCCATGTGCTCCGGGTGCAGGGCGCCGCAGCGATCGTTGATGTTGCGGCCGTCGGGCGAGACGTTGCGCTCGTCGACCTCGGCCCCCAGCTCGCGGAACACCTGCGGCGCCACCTGGTAAGCGGCGCCGTTCGAGCAGTCGACGACGATCTTGATCCCGTCCAGCGTCTGTTCCTTGGGGAGCGCGTGCTTCAGGAACTGCACGTAGCGCCCCACGGCGTCCTCGATGCGCACCGCCTTGCCGATCGCGTCCGGCTCGGCGCGCGCGCCCTCGTCACCGCCGGCGATCGCCTCCATGCGGCGCTCGATGTCGGCCTCCACGTCGTCGGGCAGCTTGAAGCCGTCGGCCGCGAAGATCTTGATGCCGTTGTCCTGATAGGGGTTGTGCGAGGCGCTGATGACGACGCCGGCGTCGGCGCGCATCGACCAGGTGATGAAGGCGATGCCCGGCGTCGGCAGCGGGCCGACCAGCATGACGTCGGCCCCCGCCGACACGATGCCCGCTTGCATGGCGCTCTCCAGCATGTAGCCCGAGAGGCGGGTGTCCTTGCCGATCACGATGCGCCCGCGGCGATCCGTGCGGCGAAAGCGCTTGGCGACCGCCTGCCCCAGCCGCAGCGCCGTCTCCGCCGTCATCGGGTCGCGGTTGGCGACGCCCCGGATCCCATCGGTGCCGAAAAGCTTTCTCGAATCGTCCGCCATGGTGCCGCTGAAGTTAATCATGGATGAGCGCCGACGCGACAGCCACGACGTCACGCGCCGCGCCGACATCGTGGACGCGCACCGCCGCGGCGCCGCCCAGGATGGTGGCCGCGATGGCCGCCGCGCTGCCAAGCTGCCGCTCCCCCGCCGGCTTGCCGGTCAGCTGGCCAATGAAGGATTTGCGCGAAACACCGAGCATGAGCGGTACACCTACACGCGCCCGCAACGCCGGCAGCGCGCGGAGCAGCGCCAGGTTGTGCTCGATCCGCTTGCCGAAGCCGATGCACGGGTCGGCCCAGACCTCGCCGCACCCGGCCGCCCGCGCCGCCGCCACCCGCTCCGCCAGCTCGTCCCCGACCTCCGTGACGACGTCGCCGAAGGCGATCGCGTCCATCATCGTCTGCGGGGTCCCCCGCATGTGGCCGAGCACGATGGCGGCGCCAGGCACCGCGGCCGCGGCATCCAG
>CAZTZM010000145.1:0-11993 GCA_964618005.1 uncultured Myxococcales bacterium | reverse complement strand
GCGCAAGGCATGAGCGAGCTGGTCTCCGCCATCCTTTTGCCTGAGTACCCGCAAATCGCCGAGCGGTCGGACCGGACCACCGGCGTGGTGGTGCTCGACGGTATCGTGGCGACGCCCATCCAGCGCGACGAGGCCGAGCGGGCGGTCGGGCGGCTCAAGGGGCTCAAGCGCCTCGACAATCGCCTCCAGATCAGCCCGGTGGCGGCGCCGGACGCCGTCGCGGCGTCCATTCGCCAGGCATTGAACCGCCGCGCGGTCCGCGAGGCGGCGCACGTCATGGTGCGTGTTGACGACGGTCGGGTCGTGGTGGAGGGCATCGTCCAGTCGCGTGAGGAGCGATCCGCGATCCTGGGCGCGATTCGCGGCACCCGAGGCGTCCAGGCGATCGAGGATCGTCTGGACGTTGAATCCGAGGAACGATGATCTCGCTCTCCATACCCGCCGTTCCGGCGGCCGCGGTGCTCTCGCCGTCGACGGAAGGCCCACCTGTCGCCGAGTCAGGTTGGACCGTCCACAACCAGTTCCAGCTCCCAGCGATGAGCGCCAACCACGTTGTGGGCGGCCTCGGCTTCGGCCTGGCGCTCGAAAGGGGGAGCTTCGCTCTCAATGCGGAGGCGCAGATCCTCTTCGTGTCCATCTGCGATCAGTCCTGCGGATCAGCGTACGCAGGCGGAGTCGGCTTCTCGGCAGCCCCGAGTCGGTGGGGAGACGTCACCTTGCACCTGGCCTTGCTCGCCGAGTATTTCTTTCAGCCCAGGCTTCATCAGGAGGTCCCGGCCCTCAGCCCGCGGGCAGGCCTGCGCTGGCTCTCCGGCGGCAGCGGCGTTTCGCTCGACGCCGCTCTCAGCTTTGCCGCTGCCACCAACTTCGAGGCTGACGGATTCGCCAAGAACAGGGTTTTATCTTGGGCGATGCCCGAGCTGATCATGGGGTTTTGGTTCTGAGGGAACTGCGCTCGAAAGGAAGGTACCGCAATGCAAGTTCGTGAAGTCATGACGACCGAGAACCTGATGACAATCGGCGAGGACGACAGCCTGGCTGTCGCGGCGCACCGGATGACGTGGACGCCGTGCCGGCACTTGCCGGTCGTAAAAGGCCGTGAGGTCGTGGGCATAGTCTCCGAACGGGATATCTTCGCCTGGCTCGGCGAGAACCGCCGCCTCGACGGGCCCGCGGATGTCGTCCGGGCCGCCATGGTCTCGCCGGCCGCCGTCGCGTCGCCCGACGAAGACATCGGCGAGGCCGCCGCACGAATGATCTCTCGCCGGATCGGCTGCCTCCCCGTGGTGAGCAGTGGCACGTTAATCGGCATGCTCACCCGCGGCGATCTTCTCGGGCGACTCGTCGCCGACATGTACACGCCCATGGTCGATCGCGGCTGACATTAAGGCCGCGGCAAGGAAGCACACCTGAAGCCCCGGATGACGGGTGCGACGAGAGCCGGCCGATCTGCCGGAACCGAAGCCGGCCGCCGCCCCTGCGCCGGAGATGGAGTGCTTCGCCGCGGCCTCCTATCGTGAATGCGCTGGAGGGAGACAAGGAGGCCGCATGCTCGTGCCCTCACTTGGGCGCGGGCCTTGCAAGGCCTGCAACAGAGAAGGGCAAGGTGGGTGAATCATGGGACGAACGATCAGGACGATTCTGAAAGGCGCGCCGATTAAGGGCACGCCGATCACCGTGCAGGAGGATGACAGCCTCGCCCTCGCGCTGCGGGTGATGGTCTGGAGCGACGTTCGACACCTTCCCGTGCTGAAGGGCGAGGTCCTCACGGGCGTGGTGAGCGAACGCGACATCGTCCGCCAATACTCCAATGTTGGTCAGTTCGCGGCCGCCCAGGAGAAAGTCAGTCGCGTGATGAGTCGTCCGCCCATCACCGTGGGGCCCGATGACAGCCTCGACGCAGCCATCACGTTGGTGGCCGACCACGGGCTCGGATGTCTACCCGTCGTCGAACAAGGTCACCTGATAGGGCTCGTGACGCGGCGGGATCTCCTGGCACAGGAGGTCCACCACGACGTAGGGGACGCACCGGCTGAATGGGGTCATCTCCGGGTCGACGACTTCATGAGCGGCGTACCGGTCACCGCGTCCGTTGACGACACGATCTCTGTCGTCGTGGACCGCATGAGCCGTCACGGAATAAGGCACATCCCGGTCATCGACGGCGAGCAGCGCGTGATCGGGATGGTGAGCGATCGCGATGTCCGAACGGCCGTCGGAGGTCCTCTCCACGCGGTCAGTGCACGCGAGGCAATCGCTCGGATGGACTCGACGTACGTGACCGAAATCATGACACGCGAGCCGTCGACCCTGCCGACCGGCTGCCCTCTTTCGCAGGCCGCCGCCTTCTTTGCCGACCACAAGGTGGGCGCGCTTCCGATCGTCGACAGTCGCGCTCGTCTGGTGGGCCTGATTTCATATGCCGACGTCCTGCGCGCCATCGCCGGACCGAAGGCGAACACGAACTGACTGCGCCATCTTCGCATCCACTCGCGTTCGAAGCGGCCGGGGACGGCCTCGGATCGGAGCCGTCTTGTAGTCGGATCACCAGTTCCGCGGCGATCTGCCGTCGAAGGGCTGGTTACGGTGTTCGGGAGAACCCTGAGATCCGCCGGCCGCTGCCAGATCGTTCGGGGAGCAAGCGCGTCGTCGACTGGTTCAACCAATCGCAACGAGTAAACTGATCAGACTCTCTGCACGCTGAGCGAACCGTGCCGAATCTGGCGACAGACGTTCCGACTCACTTCTGATGTGAGTCATGAGATCCGCAAGCGTCGCCTGGTTGCGCTGGCTCACGTGCGTTCCCGCGTGCCGGATCCGCTCCTCCACGAAGGCGATCACCTTGTCCATGACGTGGCGCTGTCCGGCGATCGTCACCGTGTCGAACGTCCCCAGCATCTCTCGAACGATCGAGAGTTGACGCAATAGCAAGGCACGCTCCCCGCCCCGTGGTTCGCTGGGCCCGTCCTGCACAAGCGTCGCGACGGGGATTGAGGGGCTCATGTCGTTCTACGGAGTGCAAGGTGTGTGCTCAGCCGGTAGAGCCAGATCCGCGCGCCCAGTCCGGAGAATCCTGCGCGAACTCTGCTCGACGCGTGCATCGTTTGCGCACTTTCGGCGGAGGCGTTCGGGGGCGGACATCGGGTGGAAAGTATCCACGCCGGCGTGACCGAGGTTCCGAACGCAGGCCCCGTGCCAGCCATACTTGCAGACCATGCCTTCGGGTCCGCGCAAACCTTGCGTGCGAGACTTTTGAGCCGCAGATTTGGCGCCCGCTCGGTGGCGGTGACGCCGAACGGCCACACCATCGTGAGCCGGCACGAATGCTGCTCTACGAGAGCATATGGGCCTCATCGTTTGTGCGACGGACTGCTCAACGGCATCGGACTCCGTTCTTTCGATCGCCGCGGCGTTCAGTCGACTGTCGAGGTTTCCGCTCGAGCTCTTTCACCTGTTCGAGGTCCCGGCCTCATTTTCGCCGGATGTCTTGGACGACAAGACGATGAAGGCGTTGCGCGATTCGGCCGAAGCTCAGTTCGAGAGGCAGGCCGAGGCGTTGCGCGCCACCGGTATAGAGGTGCGAACCTCTCTCAAGCTCGGTCTCCCAGATGAAATAGTACGTCACGCGCGGACAGAAGCGGCCACGCTGCTCGTTGTCGGCACCCACGCCCGCAAGGGAGCAGCGCGACTCTTGCTGGGCAGCGTCGCCGAACACACCATCCGGACGGCTCCCTGTCCGATCCTGGTCGTTCCAGAGGGCGCGCGCCGCGGTCGCCTGGCCGGCGCGCGGACCGGAACGCAACTCAAGGTCGTCGTCGGCGTCGACTTCTCCCGGGCCAGCGACGCCGCGCTGGCGTGGCTTCGGGAGCTGCTCGACCTCACGCCGTGCGAGGTTCGCTTGGTCCATCTGTACTCGCCGGTCCGCGAGCACGAACGCCTCGGCTTCGCCCCACCCATGCCGTTCGAGGTGAATCAGGAGGTGGTCGATATTCTCGCGCGCGATCTTCGCGCCCGCGTTCACGCGGCGGTGGGGACTGACTTCGCGCTTCGCGTTCGACCGAAGTGGGGCGGCGAAGAGGATCCGCTCGCCTGGGAGGCGGAGACGGATGACGCCGACCTGCTCATCATCGGAACGAGCCAGACGCGCCACTCGACCGCGCTGGCCACCGTCCGTGGCGCCCACCTCCCGGTGGTCTGCGTTCCCGGAAGAGATCAGTCGCCCAAGCCCGAGCTTCTCGCGCCGGTCCGAACAATCCTGGCGGTGACGGACTTCTCGCCGGCGGGCAACGTGGCCATTCCCGAGGCCTACCGCCTGCTCGGGCCAACGGGCGGTGACATCGTGCTCGCGCACGTCGCGAAGCCGGATCGCCTCGGCCTCGAACCAACGCGCCAGGAGGAGATCGAGACCTGCCTCCTGGGACTGGTTCCCCAGGACATCGACCTGAAGGGCATTCGCACCCGGACGTTCGTGACGGCTGACCTCGTACCCAGCGGAGCGATACTCAAAGCCATCAACCGGTTCGCACCCGACCTGGTCGTGCTGGCCTCGCACGGAGCCACCAGCGCTCGACGCGGCGAACATGGCATGGTGACAGAAGAGGTCGTCTGGAACTCTCCCAAGCCTGTCGTGGTCGTTCCCTCGTTCGCCAAGAGGCCGGCGTGAAGGTCCTCACTCTCATGACGACGGACGTCGCCACCTGCACCGCGACCGAGCCAGCGAGGACCTGTCGACCGGACGCCACGGCCGACGGACCCTCCTATCATCGCGATCAGCGGGCCGGCTGATTCGCCGGCGAGTCTCTTCGCTGCTAGGGTTCGCCGAACCCGACGATGTCCGACATGATGACCGAGAACAGACCTTGAAGCGGCGGCTCGTCGTTCTGGCGATTGTCGTCGTCGCGCTGGGCGCCTACGTGGGATACCGCTTCCGCCAGGGCCATGCCCCGATCGAGTGGAGCGGGACCGTCGAGGCTCACACGATCGAGGTCGGCTCACGGGTGGGTGGCCGCGTCCTCGAGGTCCTCGTGCGCGAAGGGGACAACGTCGTGGCCGGTCAGCCGCTCGTGACGTTGGAGAAAGGCGATCTCCCGGCACAGCGCCTCATCGCGCAAGGTCAGCTGGAACAAGCACAAGGCGTGTTGCAAAAGGTCGCCAGCCGAACCTTGCCAACCGCCCGCCGAGCCGAGCTGGCGGAGGCGGAGGCCCGACTGCAGGTTCAGCAGGCAATGGAGGCCAAGGCCAAGCTCGACGACGAGCGGGCCCAAAAGCTGCTCGGCACCGGAGCCGGCACCCAGATGGACGCCGATAACGCGGCGCTGGCACTGCGCACCGCCGGTGCGCAGGTGGCGGCGCAGAAGGCGCAGAAAGAGACGATCTTGCACGGGACGCCGGAAGACGTGCGCTCCGGGGAGGGAATGGTCGAGGCCGCGCAAGGGAGGCTGCAGCAGATCGACGTGATGCTCGACGAGCTCGTCATCCGTGCGCCGCGCGCCGCGCGTGTCGAGTCCCTCGATCTGCGGCCGGGCGACATCCTCGCCCCCAACGCGCCGGCCGCCAAGCTGCTCGAGCCGACGGAGCTGTTCGTGCGGATCTACGTGCCGGAAACCGAGATCGGGCGCATCCACCCAGGGATGGAGGTGCCGATCTTCGTCGACTCCTTCCCCGATCGCGCTTTCCGCGGTCGCGTCGAGTCGGTCGCCAGCGAAGGCGAGTTCACGCCCCGGAATCTGCAGACCGCCGACGAGCGGGCCGATCAGGTCTTTGCTTCGCGTGTTCGGATCGAGGACGGATCCGACGTCCTCCGCGCCGGCATGGCCGCCTTCGTTCGGGTGCCGCGGTGACGGTACCGTCCGCCGGTCCCGCCTCCCAGCCCGCGATCCGCGTCGATGGGGTCGGACGCCTGTTCGGTGACTTCGTCGCGCTCGACGACGTGAGCCTCGCCGTCCCGATTGGCCAGATCTATGGCCTGCTGGGGCCGAACGGATCGGGAAAGTCGACCCTGATCCGAATCCTCTGCGGCCTGCTTGCCCCCTCGTCTGGTCACGCGGCCGTCCTCGGCCTGGATGTCACGACGGAGGGCGAGACCATTCGCCGGAACATCGGATACATGAGCCAGCGGTTCTCGCTCTACGAGGACTTGACCGTCGCCGAGAACCTCGACTTCTTCGCCGGCGTCTATCGACTTGGGGGCCAGCGCCTGCGCGAGCGGCGGGAGGCGGTGGTCGCCCTGACCCACATCGCTCCTTATCTGGATCGCCGGGCCGGGCTTCTGTCCGGCGGTTGGAAGCAGCGCCTGGCTCTGGGAGCGGCGCTGCTGCACGAACCGCGGGTGGTGTTCCTCGACGAGCCGACCGCCGGGATCGATCCGGTCGCGCGCCGCGAGCTATGGGACCTGCTGTTCTCGCTCGCTGCGCAGGGGATCACCGTCCTCGTCACCACTCACTACATGGACGAGGCAGAGCGCTGCGGAGAGGTGGGGTACCTCTATCAATCGAAGCTGCTCGTCACGGGGACGCCGGAGCGCCTCAAGACGCTGCCCATGGTCAATCAGCCCAACACGCGCCGCATCGAGATCGAGACGCCACAACCCGCCAAGGCGCTGGCCTGGATCCGGCCTCAGACCTGGTGTCTGGGCGCCACCATCTTCGGGCAGTCGGTGCACACCGTCGTGCCCCGCGACAAAGACGACGGCGCCATTCTCTCCGAGGCGCACGAGGCAGGGTTCCCACAGGCGGAGATCCGGGAGATTCATCCGTCTCTCGAAGACGTGTTCGTCAAGCTCACCGAAGACGCGGCCCGCGCGCGCGGCGAATCGGCGGCCTAGCCGTGTGGCGTTCGTTCCTCGCCGTGTTCCGAAAAGAGTTCCTGCATATCGTGCGCGATGCCGGCACGCTCCGGTTGGCCCTCGTGCTCCCGGTCATGCAACTCGTGCTGTTCGGCTTCATCGACCAAACCGTCCACGATCTGCCGACCGCGATTGTCGATCAGGATCATTCCGTCGACAGCCGTCTCTTCCGCGATCAGCTGAGGGCCACCAAGACCTTCAAGATCATCGACGTCACGACCGATCCCGAGCACGCGCGCCAGGAGATCCGCTCCGGGCGGGCGCGGATCGCCATCGTCATCCCGCCGCGGTTTCACGACGATCGCGTACGTGGAACGACCGCGCAGGTGTTGGTGCTGATCGACGGCTCGGACTCGACCGCCAGCGCGCAGGCGCTTGCCAGCGTCAATGGACTGGTGGCGAACGACAACCTGGCGCGCCTCGAGACGGTCGTCCCTGGTCAGGGCGCGATCGCCGCGCAGCCCATCATTCTGTTCAATCCCGAAGGGCGAACCGCCAACTACATCATCCCCGGGCTGGTGGCGGTGCTGCTCCAGCTCCTCGGCGTCGTCCTCTCGGCAGGGGCCATCGTGCGCGAGCGAGAGCGGGGAACACTCGAGCAGCTGCTCGTCACCCCCATCGATCCGCTGGGCCTGATGATCGGGAAGCTCTGTCCGTACCTCGTGCTCAGCTTGGTCGAGATGACCCTCATCCTGATCGCCATGCGGTTCGGGTTCCGGGTCCCCATCCGGGGCAGCATTTTCCTGCTCTACGGCGTCGCCCTCTTCTACCTGAGCGCGCTGCTCTCCTTGGGACTTCTCATCTCCACCCGGGCCAAAACCCAGATGGAGGCGCAACAGATGGGGCAGCTCCTGTTCCTGCCGGGTGTGTTCCTCTCCGGTTACATCTTCCCCTTCGAGGGGATGCCGATCGTGCTTCGCGGAATAGGTCTTCTGTTCCCGGTCACGCACATGATCGCCATCATGCGCGGTGTGGTGCTCCGCAACGCGAGCGTCTTCGACCTGTGGCCCAACATCGCCGCGCTCCTCGCCATGACGGTGGTCTTGGTCTGGCTCGGCGCGCGCAGCATCCGGAAGATCGCCGCTTGACGGACAGGTTGACCAAGGGCCGCTCAGAACTGTGCCTGCAGCATCAAGCGAGCCTGAAAGACGTTTTGGCGGGCCACCGTGCTGCCGGTCGGCACACCGGCCGTGGCGAGGACGGTGGCCTGGTCGGGAAGATCCGTCGCCGCGTAGGCACCGACGTTCGTCTCCGTGAAGACCGGGTCGTGGAAGATGAGGGGGGCGTCTGCCAGGAGCTTCAGCCGCTGGCCCTTGATGAACCAGATGGCGCTGGGCGTGATCTCCTGAATCGGCTCCGAGCCGGTCAGGGGGACGCCCATGTAGGCGAAGTTGCTGCTCGGCACGAGTAGCGCATAGCGAACGGCCAGCTCGAAGGAGCGGTAGGTGGCGCCGCCTTGCGCCCGAACACCCCACATCTGAACCGACCCGTAGCCGTTCGAGTACTTGCCGAGGTCGAAGGCCGTCTCACCCGACAGGTCGACCGCGCCCACCGGCGCTCGCCCGGCGGCATCCGCGCCCGCCTGCCACCAGGTGCCCTGGTCGAAGGGAGCCTTCGCGATGTACGGATTCCAGTCGCTGTCGATGAGCAGAGACTTGTCCGCCAGCTTCACGTTGAGGACCGTCGAGTGGCCGATGAGCGTGTCCTTGGTGTAGAGGCCATTGACGAAGAACGCCCCTTTGAGCCGGCGGACGAGGGTCCCCTCATCGTCCTGCGCCAGGAAGAACGGATCACCATCGACGTCACCGATCCCGATGCGGCCGGCGAACATGGGGACGCCCAGCTTCTCGGGCAGGTAGTGATCCGGCGGCACGTCCCGGCCACCGCCGGTGAAGACACCGCCGATGAGGGTGAACCATCCCGGGTGGGAGACCACCGCCGCGCCGACGTCGCGCCCAACGACGAAGCCGAGATTGTTGATCGACCGGTCCGCGAACTGGAAGTTGCCCTCGTAGGTCAGCTGCTCGCGCCCGTAGGGGACCTTGAACTGCCCGACCTTGAGATACGTCGTGTGGCTGTAGCCGAGGGGGATATTGAACGCGAAGTCGAGCAGGCTCAGCGACACGCCGGTCTGGGCGACCACCGAGTCCTCGCCGCCCAACCCCATCTCCGTGTAGAACGACACGCTGTCGTAGTGGCCTGACAGCCGCAGGCGCGCCCGGTTCATGAACAGGTAGACCCGATTGTCGTCTTTGTAGGGATCGTCGAGGTGCTGCGCGAAGCCGAGCAGCTGCACCATGCCCCCGATATCGAGCTCCGCGTTGTCGGTCTTGGCAACCGGAATGTCAGCGAAGGCCCGCGATCCCAGGATCGCGCTCAGGCCCAGGATCGCCAGCGTCACCTGCTTGGTCATTGTCGGGTCCCCTTCTGCAGTGTCGCGTTGAACTTCACGGTGATGAGGTCAGCCGTCTTGATTGCGCCGAACATCAGCACCGGCGGCTTGATGTCGTAGTCCGTCATCAGCAGCTCCTTGCTGCCGCTCAGACGAAGCCCCTCCCCTGTTCGGACGCAGGTCGCAACGACGTCGATCCGCCGCTCCACGCCTGCGAGGCTCAGACGGCCGTGCAACGTGACCGTGAAGGCCACGCTGTTGGGCGACGGCGCCCGCACGTCGTAGGAGTCCATCTGGAATCGAATCTGTTTGTATTGGGCGCCCTTCAAGGCTTTGCGCATGTTCTCGTCGAGCCCCCGCTCGCCGGAGCTGAGCTGGTCGACGGGAATCACCAGGATGAATGTCTTGACGGCGTGTCCACGGACAAGCGCCTCCAGATCGGGCGTCGACGGAGCGGACGCGGCCGACGCGTCATCGAGGCCGACGGCCACCTCGATGCGCTGGGCCTTCGCGCTGTAGCGATGAAGGCTGGAGTCTCCGTCGAGCTCCAGCGACGCGCCGGGAGCAAACGTCAGTCCCGCCGTTGCTGCCTGCGCTCCCTCACCTTGCGCCGAAAAGGCTGCGAGGAGGAGAAACGCCCCCGTTACGCCGATGGATGTCCTGTGGCTCATACAGGACCGCGATTGCAATGGCGGAGCCAACACCCGCCACGTCCGGCAGGCTCGTTTTGCGTGGCCGGTTCGCGGGCCGCCCTGCATTTCCTGCGCTGAGGACATCGAGCGCCGCAATTGATGCGCGAGGGGACGTGACGCGATCACTTGCCGACGAACCACCGGCGGCTCGATGCACAAATGCGACCGCCGGCGGGTTTCGCCGACGGTCGCATTGCTGTTTCGGGCTCGGGTGACGGGCTCTCCCGGGAGCGGGATCGCCCGGCGCCTACGGACGGATGGCGACCTTCATGACCCCGTCGCGCTGATGCGAGAAGAGGTCGTAGGCCGCTTCGATGTCCGCAAGGCGGAACGGGTGGGTGACCAGCTCCTCGAACGGACATCGTTTGGCCGCCACGATGCTCATGAGACGCCGCATGCGTTCCTTGCCGCCCGGGCAGAGCGAGGTGACGATGGTGTGGTCGCCCAGGCCGGCGGCGAAGGCATCGAGCGGCAGGGTGAGGTGACCCGAATAGACGCCCAAGCTCGAGACCGTCCCGCCCGGACGCACACAGCGCAGGGAGTTCTCGAAGGTGCCCGACGTCCCGAGCGCCTCCATCGCCACGTCCACGCCGCCGCCCGTGAGCCGCTTGATCTCCGCGACCACGTCCTGCTCTTTGAAGTTGAGCACCACGTCGGCCCCCATTCGACGCGCGACCTCCAGCCGCTTGGGCACGCTGTCGACGGCGATGACCAGTGACGCGCCGGCGAGACGCGCGCCGGCCGTCGCGCAGAGACCGATCGGGCCCTGCGCGAACACCGCGACCGCGTCGCCCAACCGAACGTGGCCATGCTCGGCGGCGGAGAAGCCCGTCGACATGATGTCCGGGCAGAGGAGGACCTGCTCGTCCGACAGGCCGGGCGGGATCTTGGCCAGGTTGGCTTGCGCGTCGTGGACCAGAACATATTCGGCCTGGCATCCGTCGATGGTGTTCCCGAAGCGCCAGCCGCCGATCGCTTCATAGCCGTCTCCGCCGTGGCCGCACTGCGATGACGCGCCGGAGAGGCAGGCACGGCATTGGCCGCAGGGGGTGATCGCGCCGACGATGACCCGGTCGCCCTTTTGATATCCGGTCACGCCGGGGCCGAGCTCTTCGATCACGCCGACCGGCTCGTGGCCGACGATGAGCCCTTCCTTGACCGGATATTCACCCTTCAGGATGTGGACATCTGTCCCGCAGATCGTCGTCAGCGTCACCTTGATGAGCGCCTGTCCCACGCCCGGAACCGGCCGCGGAACCTCACGAAGCGCAATCTTTCCCTTCCCCAGAAATACCGCTGCCCGCATCGTCGTCGTCATAGTGGTTTCTGCTCCTTCAACCGTGTTGGTCTCACAGCAGGTGCTATGCAGCCCCCGTGCCTCGCAGGAAACAGGCCTGCGAGCGCCGAGAGGCCGGCGGCCCAGCCCGAGAACGCCGGCCGCGGTCCGCAATCCCTGCGCGCACCGATCACCGGCGCGCAGGATATTCGCGCTCTGTCGGCGGATCGCCGCGCGCAACCCGTGGCCTCCCTATTGCTGAAGCTCGCCACGAGAGCGCGACCAGCGCCCACACCCCGTTCAAGGAGATTTCGCGGTGAAGCACGCCGTCATATGGATTGATCAGAAAGAGGCCCGGATCTTCGAGGTCAACGCCGACAAGGTCGAGCCGTCGGTGGTCAGCTCACCCGGACCCCACATCCATCGTCACGCCGGTGAGGTCGACCTGCGCGTTCGGAATCACCCGGACGACGAGCACCGTTTCTTTCGCGAGGTCGCGCGTGCCCTCCAGTTTCACGGCCAGATCCTTCTGGTCGGCCCGGCACAGACGAAGCTTCGCTTCTTCAGGTACCTACACGAGCACGATCGCCCGCTCGAGGCGAAGGTCGTCGGCATCGAATCGGCGGATCATCTGACCGACGCCCAGCTCGTCGCGCATCTGCGGAGCTACTTCCACGAATCGCAGCCAAGAGGCGGCGCCTGACACTGGCCGTCGCGGGCCCATTAACGGAACCCGACGCGCACCCCCAGGTGCACGTCCACGCGTGGATATAGGGCATGTATTAGAGG
>CAZTZM010000144.1:0-10872 GCA_964618005.1 uncultured Myxococcales bacterium | reverse complement strand
CGCCCCCGGCGCCACCGGCCGCCGAGAACCAACCGGCGCCCAACCCGCCGCCCGGCGGCTGGCACGGCCCCCCCGGCACCACGGTGGCCGACGCCGCACCCGGCGGCGGCCCCGGTGGGGAGCAGAGCGCCCCGCCGCCTCCGCCCCAGCCCGAGGCGCCCTGAACCGCAGTCAGTGACCGCGCTGCCGGCTGAGCCGGCGGACCACGCCCAGCAGCTCGTCGAGCTCGAACGGTTTGACCAGGCAGGCGGCGGCGTGAAGGTCCCGGGCCTTCTCGCGCGCGGCGGCGTTCCCTGAGATGACCACGATCGGCGCGTCGGCCATCGCCGGACGATCGCGCAGGAGCTTGAGAAAGGTCTCGCCGTCCATCTTCGGCATCATCATGTCGAGCAGGATGAGGGGCGGCGTCGTGTCGGACGCCAGCTTGTCCAGCGCGTCGACGCCGTCCTTGGCGACGTCGACCTGGAAGCCCTCGGAGGCCAGCAGCTCCTGCATGACCTCGCGGATGTCGTCGTCATCCTCGACGACCAGGATCGGCTCGCCGGCGACCATCACCGCGCCTCACCCAGCGGGAGCTCGACGGTGAACAGGCTCCCTTCCGCCGGCTTGCTCTCCACCCGCACCGACCCCTGCATCGCCTCCACGATCGTCTTCACGATGTGCAGGCCCAGTCCCAGCCCGCCGTAGTGGCGCTCGGAGACGCCCCGCTCGAACGGCTTGAACAGCCGCGGCAGGATCTCCGGCTCGATCCCGATCCCGTGATCGTGCACGGTCAGGATGGCCCGACCGCCGCCGGCGCGGGTCACGACCTCGATTGGTTTTCCGAGGCCGAACTTGATGGCATTCGAGAGGATGTTGTTCACGACCTGCTCCAGGCGAAACCGATCCCACTGCCCCACGATGTTCTCCTCGGTGACGACCGAGAGCGACGAATGGCTGCGCACCAGGTCCACGTCCAGGCGCCGCGCGACGTCGCGCACCACTTCGCCCAGGCTGACGCGCTCGTACTGAAGCTGGAGGCGTCCCTCGCGGATCTTCCCCAGGTCCAGCAGCTCGTCGACAAACTGCGACAGGCGCCGGTCTTCCCGCTCCACCACCGCCAGCAGGTTGGAGAGCACCTCGGGGCGCACCTTCCCTTTTCGGATCGTCTGCACCGCCAGATGGATCGCGGTGACCGGGCCGCGGATCTCGTGGGCCGCCACGGAGAGGAACTCGTCGCGGGCACGCAACGCCTCGTGCGCGCGCCGGTAGAGCCGCGCGTTCTCGAGCGCCATCGCCGCGCGGCGGGCCAGCTCCTCGGCGACCTCCATGTCGGGGCCGACATAGCGGCGGTGGGGCGCGGCGCTGAACGTGATCGCGCCCGCCAGGTTGTCCTTCATGAGCAGCGGGACGCCGAGATAGGAGATCGCCCCCACCTGATAGATGATCGAGTTTCCCGCCATCACGCTGGGGTGCAGCTCGGGCGAGATCGGCGTGCGCGGGTCGCGCGACACCGCCACCAGCCGCCGGGGGCCGCCCGCGCCGAACACGTCGATCGCGCAGCCGTCGCCCATGTAAGGGACGGCGATTCGCGCCACCCCGTCCAGCGCCTGCTCGACCTCGAGCGACGCCAGGAGGCGCGTGGCGTCCGAGAGGAAGAGCGTGCTCCTCAGCAGGCGCTCCCGTTCGGAGATGTCGCGGAAGCTCCAGACCCGGCCGACGACGTCGTCGCCGACCCGCTGCGGCGCCGAGTAGCGCTCGAAGATCCGCCCGTCGGTGCACCGGACCTGTCCCGTGCTCTCGGACTCGGGGTTGGCGTAGATCTCCTCGACCTCGCGCATGAACTGGTGCGGGTTGTCGAGCTGGTCGCGCACGTAGGCCAGCAGCGCCACGTCGTCCTGGCAGTCGGCCAGGGCAGGGGGGATCCTCCACAGGTCCAGGAAGCGCCGGTTGCGAATGACGACCCGGCGGTCGTGATCGACGACCAGGGTCCCGTCGGCGGTGGCCTCGATGGTCGCCTGCAGGAGGGAGAGCAGCCGCTCGCGTGTCTGCGTCGCGTCGATCAGCTCGGTCACGTCCCAGCAGGATCCGATCAGGCGGATGGCGTGGCCGTTTCGATCGCTGACGACCTCGCCCTGCGTCCGCAGCGATCGCACCGCGCCGTCGGCGCGGACGATCCGATGGTCGTAGCTGAACGGCCCCGGGTGGCGGCAAGCGGCCTCCACCACCCGTTGCGTGAACGCGAGATCATCCGGGTAGACCCGGGCGACGAAGGCCTCCAGCGTCCCCTCGAACTGGCCGGGCTCGAGACCGTAGATTCGGTTGAGCTCGTCGGTCCAGGTCACCGCGTTCGATCCGACCTCCCACTCGAAGCTGCCGACGTGGGCCGTGCGCTGCGCCTCGACCAGGCGCGCTTCGCTGAGCGCCAGGCGCGTCTCGGCCTGACGCCGATCGGTGATGTCGAACGCCGCCCCCACGCAGCCGACCACGGCGCCGTCGGAGCCCAGCATGGGATCGATGAGGACGGCGTACCAGCGCCGCCAGAACTGGTACTCGAACGACTGCCGCTCGCCGCGGAGCGCCGCCAGGTGATGCGCGATTCCCGGATCGGTCGGGTCGCGCGTCCGCAAGAAGTCCTGGACGCTGGTGCCGATCACCTGCCGCGCGTCGAGCCCCGCGGCGTCGATGAGGCGGCCGGCGGCGTAGGTGAAGGTGAGGTCGCGATCGACCGCCCAGACGGTCCCGGGCATGTGGCGGAAGACGAGATGCAGCAGCGTGCTGTCCCGGTCGCCCACCTCAGCGAGTCCGTGGCCCTCGGACACATCCCCAAGATAGTTCCGGCGACGGGAATGGGGGCGCATCAGGCACCGTCGAGAGGCTCGAGGTCACCTTTCGGCTGGTGACTACGTCGACACTCACCGTCGGCCACCGACCTACACCCGCGCCGGACGAGGCGGCTACAAGCTGTACCGGCGGACCTTGTCGCAGAAGGTCGACCGCGCGACCGAGAGCGCGCGCGCCGCGCGCCGGCGGCTGCCGTCGTGGCGCCGCAGAGCCCACGAGAAGACCTCACGCTCGATCTCGTCGAACGTTCGACCGCCGATGCGGATCGCGTCATCGGGCGCGACGGCCGCGACGCCCAGGGCGGGGTGCCCCGAAGCCGGGGCGGCGCCGCCGTCGGCCAGGCGAAACGGCGCGGTCGGCGGCAGCTCCAGCGACTCGAGCGTGATGCGGCCGTCGGCGCGCCCGCGCGTCAGGATCGCCGCCCGCCGGACCACGTTGCGCAGCTCACGAACATTGCCGGGCCAGTCGGCGGCGGCCAGGGCCGCCAGCGCCGCCGCGTCGATCTCCCGCGCGCCGACCTCGGCCGCGATCTCGCGCAGGAAGTGCGTCGCCAGCAGCGGTACGTCGTCCCGCCGTGCGCGCAGCGGCGGCAGGCGCACGCCGACCCCAGCCAGCCGGTAGTAGAGGTCGGCCCGGAACGCCCGCCGCTGAACTTCGCCCTCCAGATCGCGCAGCGTCATCGCCACCACCCGCACCCGCACCGGGACCTCGCCGGCGCCCCCGATCCGGCGCAGCCGTCCCGACTCGAGCACCCGCAGCAGCTTGGGCTGCAGGTCCAGCGGGAGCTCGCCGATCTCGTCGAGGACCAGCGTCCCGCCCGAGGCCTCCTCGAACCACCCGGCCCGACGGACGGCCGCGCCCGTGAACGCGCCCCGCTCGTGCCCGAACAGCTCGCTCTCGGCCAGCTCGCGCGGCAGCGCCCCGCAGTTGACCGCCACGAACGGTCCGCCGGGGTTCGGCCCCAGTTCATGGAGAGCCCGCGCCAGCAGCTCTTTACCGGTGCCGCTCTCGCCGGTGACCAGCACCGGCATCATCGTCGGGGCCACCAGCGCCGCCCGCGCCAATGCCGCGCGCAACTCCGGCGCCTCGCCGATGATTCCGCCGAACGCCGTCCGTCTCTCGTCGCCTCGCATGTGTCGCACCTTGTCGGCGTCGGTCCAACGCCGGTTGCGCGCCGCGGGCGGCGACCGCCGGCGCCTGCCTACGCCCCCAATCCGACCCAGGCTTCGCCGCTCTCGCCGATCTCCTTTTTCCAGATCGGCGCCCGCATCTTCAGGCGATCGATCGTCGCGCGGCAGGCCTCGAAGGCCGGCGCGCGGTGGACGGCGGCGACGGCGATCGCCACCGCGGTCTCGCCGACCGCCAGCGCGCCGACGCGGTGATGGATGGCGACGCGCGCGCCCGGCCACTCGCGCTCCACCTCCTCGGCGATCTCGGCCAGCACCGCCTCGGCCATCTCGCGGTAGGCCTCGTACTCCAGCCGCACGACGTCCGTCAGGTGGTGCCCGCGCCGCCGCACGACGCCGGCGAAGGTGACCACCGCCCCGGGATCGCCGCCGTCGTCGACCGCCGCGATGGCGTCCTCGACCGCGATCGGCTGGGCGCTGATCCGGACCGGCCGCGGCGCGCTGCCGCCCGCCACCGGCGGCAGGAAGGCCAGCTCGTCGCCGTCGGCCAGCGCGCGCGCGTCGTCGCCCGTCACACGATTGATGGCGACCTGCACGCGCGGCAGCAGCGCCGCGATTGTCGGGTGCCGCGCCGCGATCGCCGCGCGCGCGTCGCTGACCCGCGCGCCCGCGTCCAGCTCCAGCGACTCACGGTCGAGCTTCACACGCTCGCGCAGCACGGCGAAATACAGGACTTCGATGCGCATGGCGGGTGAGACTATGTGCTCGTCCGCATCACAGCAATGCCCTGAAAATCCTGGATTCCGCGTGCGCCGGTATCAGTTATTCACAGGTAAAGTCAAATAACGGCGCATATGTAGCTATTTTGCGCCGACTGCTGAGGGTTGATAGGCTTTTTGTCGCTCAACCGAGGGAGCATGCTGAGAGAGAGGCCCATTTGAAGCGTCCCCAGACGACTCCACTTACGGGAACGCCCCTGGCGCTGCGCCAGCTGTCCTTGCCCTTCGGCGCCGACGCCCCCGTCCCCGCCGAGATTGGCAGTCGCTCCCACCGCGCGCTCCGCCGCGCGGCTGCCGCCCGCGAAGTCCGCCTGGCCCCGACGCTCGAGGAGACCACCGACCGCATGGCCGCGTCGCTGGCCCTCTACTTGCCGCCCGGCAAGACGCTGGAGCTGCGTCTCACGAACAACCACTACAGCATGATCTCGGTGCGCCGGAAGGCGGACGGCTACCGGTTGCGCCTGCACCAGATGTTCGTCGGCGCCGAGCCGCGGGTGGTGCGCGCCCTGGCCCGCTACGTGGTCCACAACGACCGTCGCGCCTCGACGCTGCTGGGGGAGTACATCGAGCAGCACCAGCACATCATCCGGCAGCAGCCCCGGCGCACGCGCAACCTGACCGTGCGCACGGCCGGCCGCTACCACGACCTGCAGGCCATCTTTGACCGCTTGAACGACGAGCAGTTCGACGGCGCGCTGCAGGCCCGCATCACCTGGGGCCCGGTCTCGGCGCGGCGGCAGCGGCGGCGGTCAATCAAGATGGGGAGCTTCGCCGTCGAGGATCGCGTGATCCGGATCCACCCGGCGCTGGATCAGGCCTGCGTCCCCGACTACTTCGTGGCCTGGATCGTCTTCCACGAGATGCTGCACGGCAAGCACGAGGTCAAGCGCGAGAACGGCCGCCGGCGCTTCCACACGCCGGAGTTCCTGGCCGAGGAACGCCAGTTTCCTGACTACGAGCGGGCCTGCACCTGGGAGAAGGCGAACCTGGACCGGTTGCTGAGGCCCTAGCAGGAGGGCGTGCCGCCCGATGGGCGGCCTAGCGGCCGGCCCGTGCCGTTTCCAGCAGCGCGGCCAGCGCGGGGGCCTTGGCCTCCGCGTAGGCCGGCACGGTCCTGGCGCCGCCCGCGATCGCGGCACGCTTGGAGGCGGCATAGGCCGCCGCCGCGTCCGGGTGAGCGCGCAGGTGGTCGCGCAGCGCCAGGCCGTCGCGCCAGAGGGGGCCGTTCTCCTCGACCAGCGAGACGTTGAACGCGCGCAGCGGCGTCCGGCGGCGGAAGAGGATCCGGCCGGGCACGCCCGCCTGGCCCAGGTCCTCGTAGCCGAGCGTGACCACGCGCGCCCGCAGCTCCTCCAGGGTCGCCCACACCGGCGGCGACGCGCCCAGCATCAAGTCGACGACCGGCCTGCCGGCCAGCCCCGGCACCGCGGTCGACCCGACGTGCTCGAACTTCAGCGACGCGGTCGCCAGCCCGAGGCGCAACCGATCGCGCTCGGCGCGGAAGCGCCCGGTCATGTTTTCCTCTTGCTCCGTGACTTCGACGGCTTCGTCCAGACTCACGGGGCGCATGATAGCCATTTCAGGCCGGCGCTCCAGCCTGTCATCCTGCTAACGTCTTCCGAAGCTCGCCATGCTCGACGCTGCCCGTCGTCCCCTCCACCCGTTCGCGCTCTCCGCGCTGTCCATGGTTTTGGGCGCGGGCGGCTGCGGCGCGCGCGGCGGCGGGGAGGCTGACGGCGGGACGTCGCCGGCGTCGACCCCCACGTCTTCGGGCACGCGCTACGCCGTCGAGGTGGGGCACACGTCCGGCGGCTCGGACTACACCCTGCGGCCGGACGTGCCGCAAGGCGGGACGCTGTTCTCCGTCTGGATGAAGATCCCCGATCCCGGTTCGAGCTACCCGTGGTCGCGCGGGAACATGGACGTCTACATCCTGAGCGGCGCCAACTGGCACATCCGGGCGCTGGGCGGCAACAGTTCGGCCATGTCGGCGTCCTCGGCTCGCTACAACGCCAACACGATGATCTTCGCCGATCCGCAGGGGGTCTGGGCGGGTGACTACAGCTATTACGAATCGAACTACACCCTGACCGACGCGGTGGTCCGCGACTGGGTCTGGGTGGCCTGGCAGATCGTGGTCGCCGACGGGACGTTCAGCTTGCAGCAGTGGCTGAAGCTGGGCGTCGACAGCCCGGTGTTCGCCGCCGGCAGCAGCGCGCCGACGCTGGCCCAGCTCCGGTCGAGCCTGATCACGAACGGGCTGTCGGCCTCGGCCGCCCACGCCTGGACGCCGGCCGACGCGACCAGCTTCCAGGTCGGCTCGCTGGACGGATACCTGTTCCACGCCCGCATGCAGGCCACCGCCACCGCGCCCACGCTGGACGAGCTGGAGGCGATCGCCGCCAGCACCGCCCCCGATTCGACCGCCTGGGGCGACTACCTGTTCGACTGGGAGAACGGCGCCGCGAACCTGAAGGATCAGAGCGGCCACGGGCGCGACCTGCAGCTCGCGCCCGGCGGCACGCTGCACCAGGGTCCGGCGGCGCCATAGCTCCAGTGCCGTTCAGTCAAACGCCAGCACGCGGGGACGCTGGATCAGTTCACGCGCAGCTTCACGAAGTTCCGGGACAGCGGGATGTCGTTGGCGGCCTCCAGGTCGACGCGCAGGCTGCCGGGCGGATGCGTCGGGAGGCGGAAGTAGAGAAAGCCGGACTCGCTCTGGCCGACGCCGAGCAGGCGCTCGGGCAAGATGCGCGCGGCCTGGGGCGTCAGCCCCAGCTCGGTGGGGAGCAGCGCCAGGCTGCTGGCCGAGCCGTCGTCGGCCAGCGCGAAGTCGCGGTACTTGATCTGGATCGGCTGCGCGCCGCGGTTGGCCAGCGTGACCCACATCGGCAGCACGCCCGGCCGGGCGGCGTGGGGCGGCGGCCGGGCCGGATCGATGGCGACGGTCACCCCCGCCCCCAGCGTCCGGGTCTGGTGCTCCACCGGCGGCACGTTGGGCTGCCGGCAGGCCGGCGCCCCCAGCAGCGCCAGCAGGACCCCTAAGCGCGCGTTCACCATGTCGAGGGCGCCATCACGTCGTCGGCGTCGGCGGCCGGGGCGCTCGATTGCGTCGACGACGCGCGGTGGGCGTGGTGGCTGTGCGCCGTCGGGTGGGCCGGCGCGGGGTGGTCGTCGGCGTCCGGGCGGGGCGCGTCGGCCAGCTCGGGCGGATCGATCTTCTGCAGCACCGCGAAGATCGGCGACGGCAGGTTGGGGACGATCGACGTCACCTTGGGCGCGTAACCGTCCTTGTGGACGACGTATTCGACCGGCTTGTCGCCGTAGGCGACCTCGGTCGAGAGCGGGGTCACCCCCAGCACCGAGCCGTCGCTGCGAGACACCGTGGCGCCGTCGGGGTCGGAGCTGAAGTTCACGCGCACGGTGGCGGGCGGCTTCTTCTCCGTCGGGGCGGCGGCCGCCGCCCCCACCCGCGCCGCGCCGCGGCGGAAGCCCACGTTCGTGAGCGCCAGCGTGACAGCGGCGGCGATCGCCACGCCGAACAGGAACAGGCGGCCGGGGCGCCGCTTCGGGCGCACATCGAAGGCGGCGTCCAGCTCGCCGGCGCCCTCACGGAGGCTCACATCCGACGGCGCCGGCGTGACCGGCGGCCGCGGCGGCGGCGCGTCGTCCCCGATGACCATCAGCGACACCGGCGTTTGGGCCAGGTCACCGCGGTAGTCGAGGAGCGCGAGCCGGAAGTCGGTCATGGTCTGGAACCGGTCGGCCGGGTTCTTGGCCAGCGCGCGGTTGACGATCGCGTCGATCTCGGGCGGCAGGTCGGGGACCAGGCTGCGCGCGGTGGGGGCCGGCAAGTTGATGTGCTTGACCATCACGTCGCCGTAGCCGCTGCCCTGGAAGGGCACGCGCCCGGTCAGCATCTCGAACAGGATCACGCCCAGCGCGTAGATGTCGGCGCGGTGGTCGACCTCGGCCTTCGCCTCGCACTGCTCCGGCGACATGTAGAAGGGCGTCCCCATCACGATCCCGGCGCCCGTCTGGTGGCCGGTCTGGTAATCCGGGTGGGTCAGCTTGGCCAATCCGAAGTCGAACACCTTCACGAAATCGGGCGTCGTGTCGCGCGTGATGAGCAGGATGTTCTCGGGCTTGAGGTCGCGGTGAATGACCCCGCGCTCGTGCGACGCCGCCAGCGCGTCGGCGATCTGGGCGGCGATGTTGGCGGCCCGAAGCGACGGGAACGGCTCGCGTCCGATCAGGTCGGACAGCATCGCCCCCTGCAGGTACTCCATGATGAAGTAGAAGTCGCCCTCCGGCGTGTTCCCGAAGTCGGTGATGTTGACGATGTGGTCGTGCTCGATCTGGTTGACCACCCGGGCCTCGTTGACGAACCGCGAGACCACCTCGCTGTTGGTGGCGAACTGCGGGTGGATCGCCTTCAGGGCGACCTTGCTGCGGATGACCGGGTGCTCCGCCAGGAACACCTTGCCCATCCCGCCTTCGCCAAGCTGGGCCGTGACCCGATAGTTCCCCACGGTTTGCCCGACGTCAATCATCTCCAGCGCCTCTAGTAGGCAAGAGCCGCACCAAGGCAGGGCCCCAGGTGTTTGCTGGAGAACTCGCGCCCCGGTGTGGCGTCTTGGTTACGTCGAGGGCCGGCGGGAGGTAACGACGGTGCCCTCCGGCGGCCCGTCGCCGACCCGGCGATCCGGCCGGTGAAGAAGGGAGCGCCCTATCGGCGCCGAGGGCACCGCATCGACCTCAGTGCCCGTACCCGGCGGCGACGATGTTCGCCTGCACGGCGTCATCCGTCGTATCGGACGGCGCTCCGATCGTCATGGCTCCTTCGAACCAGATTCCGGCGCCGCTGTTTGAACCATCGCCCCCCGTTCCCAGGATGATCGCCCCCTCTTTCTTCTGAGGGCTGTACCCCGGGGGACGGGCGCCGTAGTTCATGGTATCCGCGTCGAACTTGAACGCCAGCTTGCCGGAGGTCGCGTTTCCAGCCTTGAGGGCGAAGCACCCCGAGCTGGTGAGGCCTGCGGGGCAGTCCTTCGCCGAGAGTCCCTTCAGCATGGCCGTGAGGTAGGGGACCCCGGTCACCGAGGTGTTGCTGGCGACCTTCGACGATCCGTTCTCGTAGCCCTCATACATCCCGTTCTCCAGATCCGCAGCCACCCAGGGGCCGCTCCCGCCCCCGGATTGCCCGAACTGGGTGTCGGCGCCCCAGTAGATGGCCTCCATCGTGCCGTTGCCGTCGTCCACCCCGGGCAGCTCCGAGTTTCCGTAGTCGAAGCAGCACCAACTGCTGTATGTCTTGCCGTCGAACACCGAGTAGATGGCCTCGGCGGCGTCCCCGGTCGCGACGCCCTTGGTGGTTTGGTTCCAGACGGCCGTCGACGGGGCGCTGGTCCCCGTGTAGCTCGACGTGAGGGTCACGGTCGTGGAAGCGGTGATCGCGGCCGTCGTGAAGTACGCGCGAAAGTTGCAGTTGTTGGGCCACGAGTTGGCCGGGCAGTCCTTGCTGTTGGCGGCGAAAAGAAGCGCCGAGTTTGCGGGGAGCGTCTGCGGGGCTGAAAACGTGACGGTGGACGAGCCCTTGTTGACGCTCGCCGTGCCCGACAGCGCGACGCCTGTTCGATAGGCGACATTCGTGCCTGACTTGACTCCGTAGACCGAGTGCCCCCCAACGGTAATCTTGGCCGCGGTTGCGCTGGCCGGATTTCCACCGCTCTGCAACCAGTACGCGAACCACGTCACCCGGAGGTGGTTTCCGTTCGGCGACTGGTCGTAGATTATCGGGATGGTGCAGGTGGTACCGGAGCAGAACGAGTCCTGGGCGGAGGTGTCGGCGAAGCCACCGGATCCGACCAGGATGTCCTTGGTGGACTTGTCCGAGGCGCGCTGGACCTGATAGAGGGGACCGGTGTACGCGCCGTACAGCGCCCGAACCGTGCTGTGGGCCGCTGCGCAGGGGGTGTTGCCGGCCTGGTAAAGGTCGCACGGTCCGGTCGCGCCTGAACCCGCCGTGCCGCCCGCCGCCGAGCTGCCGCCCGATCCGACGGTTCCCCCCGAGGACGAGCCACCACCCGAGCCCGGCGCGCCGCCCGAGCCGAGCGCGCCGCCTGAACCGGTCGCTCCGCCCG